>BTRB01000009.1:0-28969 GCA_036986175.1 Gammaproteobacteria bacterium | reverse complement strand
CGATGGTGTGCTCCATCGCGCCATGCGCTTCCAGCGTTTTGACCACGTTGGCTACGGTGGACTGTTTCTGGCCGATGGCCACATAGATACATTTGATACCGGAGCGTACCTGGTTGATGATGGTGTCGATGGCGATGGCGGACTTACCGATCTGGCGATCACCAATGATCAGCTCGCGCTGGCCACGACCGATCGGCACCATGGCATCAATGGATTTCAGGCCGGTCTGTACCGGCTGTTCGACTGATTTACGCCAGATCACGCCGGGTGCCACTTTTTCGATCGGTGCAAATCCATCATTTTCAATCGGACCCTGGCCGTCAATCGGCTCGCCCAGGGCATTCACCACCCTGCCAAGCAAACCGCGACCGTGGGGGACTTCAAGAATACGCCCGGTGCATTTGACCGTATCCCCTTCGGTGATGTGTTCGTAATCGCCCAGGATAACCGTACCGACAGAATCACGCTCAAGGTTAAGCGCCAATCCGTAAGTGTTGCCGGGGAACTCGATCATTTCCCCCTGCATCGCGTCCTCAAGACCGTGTAAGCGGGCAATACCGTCAGAAACGCTGACCACGGTGCCTTCGTTACGGGTTTCAGCTGAAATATTCAGTTCCTCAACTCGCTGCCTGATCAGTTCGCTGATTTCAGATGGGTTCAATGTAGTCTGCATTGTCATTTTCCTGTCTGATCGCCTTGTTTTCAGGCAATCGGTCTGCTTTCAATTAACTTGGTAAGAATATTAGCTCAGTGATGCTTCCAGTCGCTTCAAACGCCCCAGCAATGAACCATCGATGACCTGGTCACCGGCGTAAATAATTGCGCCACCCAGGACTTCGGGGTTAATTTCGTTATGCAAGCTAATTTCGCGATCATATCGTTTGGCCAGGGCAGATTGCATGCGTTCGGCCTCCGAGTCCAGCAAAACAACCGCAGAAACAACCCGCACCTGTAGACGCTTTTCAGCATCCAGGCGCAGCTGCCCAAACAGTTGAGAAATCTCACCGCACAATGCCAGGCGGCCATTGTCCGCCAACACTTCCAGGTAACCCTGGAAACGGGGACCAACTTTTCCACCAATGGCTTCGACGATGATTTCAACGGCCTTTTCTGCCGTTGAAAACGGACTTTGCAACCAGCGTGCCATACTTTCATCAGCGGTCACTGCAGCTACCGCAGACAGCATGTCGTCCCAGGCCGCGAGATTCCCGCTCTTATCAGCAATATCGCTGCGGGCCAGTTCAAAAGCCGCTTTCGCGTAGGGCCGGGCCAGTGTCGTCAAACTACTCATGGTCAGATCTCGGCGATCAACTTGTTGAGCAGTTCGCGGTGGGTATCTTCGTCAACTTCTTTTGCAAGGATTTGACGAGCACCGAGTACAGCGAGGTTGGCGACAGTTGCACGCAATTCTTCACGTGCCTGGTTGGCTGCCTGGGTAATCTCGGCTTCACCAGCCGCAACCTGTCGTTGGCGTTCGCTAATGGCATCATCTTTGGCCTGCTCAAGAATCTGGCTGTGACGCTGACTGGCATGGTCAACAATTTCACCGGCTTTGTCACGCGCTGCCTTAATTTGCTGTTTGACTTCCCGTTTGGCATCCGCCAGTGCTTTTTCTGCACGGTCGGAGGCAGCCAGGCCGTCGGCAATCCTTTCGCGCCGCTCATCCATGACCTTCAACAAAGGCGGCCAGAGAAACTTCATAGAAAACCAGACGAACACCAACATGGCAATCGACTGCAAGACCAGAGTGGCATTGATATTCATGCCGTTTTACCTCGTCGTGTCGTGTAGGCTAGAAAATTTGTCGATGAGCGACAATTATCCACCGAGTGCTTTGAGGGCATTTTCGAGCTGACCGATGAACGGGTTAGCAAACGTGAAGTACAACGCGATACCCACACCAATCATGGCAACAGCATCCAGCAGGCCGATGGCCAGGAAGAATTTGCCCTGCAACATCGGTGCCAGTTCAGGCTGACGTGCAGAGCCTTCCAACAGGCGCCCACCGAGGATACCAACACCAATACCGACACCCAGTGCGCCGAGCCCAATCAGCAAGGCTACAGCGATAGCGGTCATACCAATTACATATTCCATTACTTAACTCCAGTTTCAGAGATAGATCGTCAAAAAAAAAAGCACTAAATAACCCAAAGCAAATCAAGGGCAAAATCATTAATTAGTGATGCTCAGTCGCCATACTCAGGTACACGATTGTCAGCATCATGAAAATAAACGCCTGTAGCGTGATGATCAGAATGTGGAACACAGCCCATCCGAAGTGCATCAACTGGCCGCCCACGAAGGCTAAACCACCTACCAGGAACATTTCTGCAAATACCAACCAAAGGGTTTTCTTGTTTTCCAACTTGCCTTTCAGGTTCATCCACAGCGTGATAAATACCGTTGCAAAGGCCAACGTCCAGAACCACCACGGGATGTCTTCACCCCAATATGCGCTCAAGCCAGCGGCGATATAACCCGAGCCCGCTGTAAATACCAGCGCAATCAGAATAAATATCAATTCACCGGCGTACATGTTGCCGAACAAGCGTAAACCCAGTGATAACGGCTTGGCCAGCAAGGATACGATTTCGAGAATAAAGTTGAACGCCATTACCAGTGGCCACACAACTTTTGGCATACCCAGCTGTTTCGGGTTTAACGGGTTGAAAACCAGCTCGGCCAGAAAGCCTGTCACACCCTTGGAACGGATGCTGTAGACGATGATCAGCACGAATACGGTAAGCGCCATGCCCATCGTGGCGTTCACATCGGTCGTCGGAACGACTTTTTGATAGGAGACGCCAGCACTTTCCACCACAAAAGGAAGCCAGTCAACCGGGATCAGGTCCATCAGGTTCATGAAGAATATCCACACGAACAATGTCAGTGCCAATGGGGCAATCAAACGGCTGGTACCGTGGAATGTTTCTTTGACGCTGGTATCGACGAATTCAACGATTGACTCGATCATCGCCTGGAAGCGGGAGGGCACACCGGAATTGGCTTTTTTTGCGATGCTGCGAAACGTGAAGAAGAATAAAAACCCGAGAATCAGGGACCACACCAGCGTATCCACGTTAAACGCCCAGAAACCCATCGCGGCAGCTTCGTCCGCGCCATGGGCAAGACCCCAACTGCCATCAGGGTGCTGACCGAAAGTCAGGTTCACCAAATGGTGCTGTATGTATTCGCCTGAAGTGAGCGCTTCGCTTCCGCTTGACATGGTATACAGTCCGTTTCTTATCGTTCTCTTCCCGCCGGGAAGGTTTGTCCAAATCCCTACAAATTCAATTATGAAAATCAAGCCCTTAAAAGCAATCCCAGCCGCCCGCTGAAAATCACCACTGCCATACCGGTAAAAAACCACCCGGCCGCAAGCGGCTTGACCCAAACAAATACTGCCACGCTTATCAGCGCGACTAACACAATCTTTCCCGCTTCAGCTAAAACAGCTGTGCGTAGAAAAGCGGCGCTGTCCGGCCCAAATTTTGGCGTTACAACCAACGCGAAAAACAGGGCAGGAATGAACGCCGCCAAGCTCCCGAACATGGATGAGTATGCAGCGACCGGCCCGACCAGCAACAAACCACCGGCCAGTAACAGGGACACCACTGACTGAACCCTCATACCCCGGCGTATCAACGCACCATTGGGAACCGCCATACGCCCGACCTCATCACCCAAACCCATCACACGCTTTATTCGCCAGGCAGGCTACCTCCAGGACAAGCTGCCTTGAGCCGCGCATTTTAACATTTTGAAAACTGACAGAGCAATGCGATTTCTATGTTTTTTAACGTTTAGCGGTCACGAGCAGAGAAGTTACTCTCCTGCACGCGAGTCAATCGCTCTTTAACCCCATTTGTTGCAGGAGGCCTTCCAGTTCATCTGCGGAGTTATAGGCAATGACCATTTTGCCCCCGCCCCCGGGTTGCTGCTGCAGTTTCACCCTGGCACAAAGTTTTTCAGACAGCCTGTCTTGCAACCTCTGGATATCGGGGTCGGGTTGCTGCTGACGCCGCGGCGGATTCTTCATCCGCCGGACCAGCTGTTCTGTCTGGCGAACTGACAATTCCCGTTTGACCACTTCGCGCGCAGCTTTCGCCTGCAAAGCTGGCTCAAGTGTCAGCAATGCGCGGGCATGGCCCATCTCCAGGTGCCGCGCATCTACCAGTTCGCGGACGTCTTGCGATAATTCAAGCAGCCGCAAAAGGTTGGAGACAGCAGAACGTGAACGGCCCACTGCATCGCCGGCTTCCTGGTGGGTCATCTGGAATTCATCCACCAGCCGCCGCAGCGCAGTTGCCTCTTCGATCGGGTTCAGATTTTCGCGCTGAATATTCTCAACCAGCGACATGGCGACAGCGATTTCATCCGGCACATCACGAATAATTGCAGGAATTTTCTCCATGCCGACCATCTGTGCGGCACGCCAACGCCGCTCTCCGGCGATCAGCTCGTATTGTTTATCGCCGGACAAGCGCACCACCACAGGCTGGATAACGCCCTGGTGGCGAATAGACTCTGCCAGATCTTCCAGCCGGTCGGCATCAAATATTGAGCGCGGCTGATAGGGTCCGGAGCTGATCACGTCCAATGGCAACTCTCTTAACGAGTCCCGGCCTGATGATTCAGCTTGAGTTTTCTCCACTGCATGTTGCAATGTTGATTTGCTGAGCATTGAGCTTAGATTGCGACCAAGGGGGTTTTTTTTTGCTGCCATTACATGATTTTCCGGAGTTGATAAAACATATTATCAAGACTGAGATGGTGGGCCTGAATACCTACCCTGCCCCGGCCTGCCTTTTTCGATTCCTGCGTAACATTTCACCAGCCAGGCCCAGATAAGCCAATGCACCTGTTGAAGCCGGATCATAGCGCAATACCGGCAGCCCGTAGCTGGGTGCCTCGGCAACGCGGACATTGCGTGGTATCAGCGTGCGATAAACACGTTCGCCGAAGTGCTCAATCAATTGTTGCGATACTGCGCCGGAAAGGTTGTTACGACTATCGTGCATGGTGCGCAACAAGCCTTCGATTTCAAGTCCCGGGTTAATGCTGTTACGCACTTGCTCAATGGTTTCAAGCAGAGAAGCCAGGCCTTCCAATGCGTAGTATTCACACTGCATCGGGATTAGTACACTATTGGCTGCCGTCAAAGCGTTCAAAGTCAGTATGTTCAGCGAGGGCGGGCAATCGATGATGATCCAGGCGTATTGCTGTGCGATCTCTTCCAAAGCGTTCTTGAGTTGATACTCACGTTCATCGACTTGTAATAAAGACACCTCGGCAGCTGTCAGGTCAGCATTTGACGGCAATACATCAAAGCCAAGTTTTTCCACGTGGATCACAGCATCGGTAATTCCGCACTCACCCATCATCAGGTCACATACCGAGATCTCCAGCGCGCGCACATCTATCCCGCACCCTACAGACGCATTTCCCTGCGGGTCAAAGTCGACCAGCAAAGTGTGGTATTGCATGTCTGCCAGTGCAGAAGCCAGGTTTACGCAGGTGGTGGTCTTGCCAACCCCGCCTTTCTGGTTTGCGATCGCGATAATTCTGGCCATGGTTTTTCGTTATTGCTCCCTTGCTTCGAGCGACATAATGACGAGGTGCCGCTCGGCGTGCAAATAGGGCACGGCCAGTTCTTCCACCGACAGTACATTGACCCAGCCGGGCAGGTCTTCAAGCTCCTGGTGTGGATAAGCCGCTTTCATGGCAAATATCCGTGTGGATTTATTCGCACAGGGCCTTATCGCTGCAACAAAACCCTGCAGTGACGCAAACGCCCGCGAGGTGATATTCGCAAATGGCTGATCCAGATCCTCTACCCTTTGGTGCAATGGGTGGATATTTGAAAGTTTCAGCGTACGTTCGACATGGCGAATGAAGCGGATCTTCTTTCCGGTACTATCGAGCAAGGTAACATTCCGCTCCGGTTTGATGATGGCCAGCGGTAGTCCGGGCAAGCCGGCACCCGTGCCGACATCAAGTAACGGCCCCGGTTGCAGCCAGCACGCTATAGACAGCGAATCAAGAATGTGCCGCGCCAACAAAAAATTCCGTTCTCCCGGGGCGACAAGGTTGTAGGTGCCGGACCATTCCTTCAGCAATACCATGTAGCTGAGCAAGCCTTCAATGGCGACGAATGGTGCATCCAGCCCCAACCGGGCAAGGCCGGACTGGAGTTTGATGCGTTCGGGCTGATTTTCATTCATCCGTGATATCTGATGAGAAAAGCCTCCTACATGGTTCCGGAAGATTTCATCTTGGCAACAATTTTCTTGGCGACGCCGTTGGCGGCGTCCTGTCTCTCAATGTCTTTGGAGCGTGTGATCATGCTCCACTTGGCCCGGTCATCAATGATGTCGAAATAGGTTGATTCTACGTAGACGTAATTTTCCTGGTCATAAAACCCGGCACCTTCACGCACGGTGTAAACATTCGTGAAAGTGGGTGCAAACCAGCCATAGCCATAGCCATAAAAGCCTGAATCTACCTGCACGGCATAGTAATCAGCCCGCTCAAGCCGCTCACCTTTACCGCCACTAGTAATGAATACCACGATAATGGCATCCACACTTGCCGCCTTTAATGCGGGTTCGGCACGTTCACGCGTCAAACGTCCGGCCATACCGGGAATATCGCTGGATACCAGCGCATTGCGGCCTGCTTTGCGCATCACCTGCACAATTTCCTGCTCAACTGTCAGGCGTTGAAGTGCTTCGGGCATCATGGCGATCACGGCGATACGTTCGCGTTTGTCTATCTCGTTCCGGTCGGCTTCCCACTCAGAGACCACCTTGGTCGATTTAAGACAACCGCTCAACAGCAGCACAACAGCCATTAGCACCAGAGATCGCAGGCCAGTTCGGATCATTCCAATATCCTTCTCAAATTCAGGTTTCCAACAGTGGTGTGTATTCTACCGCTATGTGGAGGGTTTGCCGATAGTCAAATCGAGTTCTTCAGCGCGATGGCAGGCTACCCAGTCACCGTTTTCCATTCTTCTCAAGGCCGGCACTTCCAACTCACAGCGTTTGACTGCATACGGGCAACGGCCATGGAACACACAGCCCGCAGGCGGATCAAGCGGCGACGGCATATCACCCGTCAGCCCGGTATCGCTTACGGCGCGGGCGAGCCTGGGGTCGGGCACCGGCACTGCTTTAATCAGTGCGCTGGTGTAAGGATGCAACGGTCGCTTGTAAAGGGACTTTTGCGTAGAAATCTCCATTACCCGGCCGAGATACATAACCATTACACGATCGCTGATGTGTTTGACCACGGACAGGTCATGGGCAATAAACACCAGTGAAAGGTTCAGCTTTTTCTGTAAATCCTTTAACAGGTTGATAATTTGTGCCTGGATGGATACATCCAATGCGCTGACCGGCTCATCGCAGACAACCAGCTTGGGGTTCAATACCAGGGCGCGGGCAATTGCGATTCTCTGGCACTGGCCACCAGAAAACTCATGTGGGTAACGGTTTAACTGGTTGGGCAGCAGACCCACCAATTTCATCATGCCGCGCACGCGCTCATCGACTTGCACCCGGGCAATCCTGGGATAAAAAGTCCACAGTGGCTCGGCAATGATGTCAAGCACCGTCATCCTCGGGTCGAGTGCGGCCAGTGGATCCTGAAAGATAATTTGCAAATCCTCACGCTTTTTGCGCAAGGCTTCTTCATCCAGCTTGCCCAGGTCTTCACCCAACCACAATACACGCCCGCGGCTGGGTTTGATCAAGCCCAGAATGGCCCGGGCCAGCGTTGATTTACCGGAGCCGGATTCACCCACGATACCGAGCGTTTCCCCAGCGTTCAATTCAAAGCTAACACCATCTACAGCTTTTAAAGTATGCGTTTTGGCATTTAAAAGAAGACCTTCGTGCACTTTGAAATGCACGGACAGATCCTGCACCCTGAGCACCCTGCCACTCATCAACTTGTTATTCACAGAGCCTGCCCATCAATCATCAACCTGATCCAGAAAACAGCGCCATGCATGGCCTTGCTCGTCAAGCTGCATCGGCGGCGCTTCACGACACGCATCATGGGCCTTTGGACAACGCTCCCGAAAACGGCAGCCCTCAGGTAATGACAACAGGTTCGGCGGGTTTCCGGGTATGGCCTCAAGCCCCGTGTCCCCTGGCTGGTCAAGGCGCGGTACAGATTTCAGCAATCCCTTTGTATAGGGGTGTTTTGGTTGATAGAAGATTTGCTCCACCGTGCCGCACTCGACAGCCTGGCCCGCATACATTACCAGCACCCGGTCACAGAGCCCCGCCACTACCCCAAGATCATGGGTGATCAGGATGATGGCCGTGTTCGACTTGGCCCGTAGTTCAGTCATCAACTGGCTGATCTGGGCCTGTACCGTCACATCCAGTGCAGTGGTAGGTTCATCGGCAATCAACAGGTCCGGCTGGCATAAAAGACCCATCGCCACCATGATGCGCTGACGCATACCGCCTGAATACTCATGGGGATACTGTCTAATCCGGCGCTCGGGGTCGGGAATGCGTACCGCTCTTAACATTTCCATCGCGTGGGCACGGGCCTCGGACTTGCTCAACCCCTGGTGATGCATGACCACTTCGATCATTTGCTTCTCGATCTTGAGGTACGGATTAAGGGATGTCATGGAATCCTGAAAAATCATCGCGATTTCTTTGCCGCGGCGTTTATTTAAATCTGCCACGTTCATTTGCATCAAATCCTCACCTTTGAAGAGGGCCTTGCCACTGGCCTTTCCGTTCTCGGCGAGCAGGTTCATGACTGCCATCATGGACTGGGTCTTGCCCGAGCCCGATTCCCCAACAATAGCCAGTGCATCACCCGCATCAATCGAAAAATTCAGCTTCGTAACAGCATGCACCTCACCGTCATGGGTTTCGAAATCTACATCCAGATCTTTTACTTCAAGCAACGACATCAGAGCCGGTCCTTCGGATCCAGAGCATCGCGCAAACCATCACCGATATAGTTAAAGCAATACAAGGTCACGGTTAGAAACACTGCCGGCACGATCAGGGTCCAGGGTGCTGATTCCATGTCCTGGGCACCATCACTGACCAGCGCACCCCAGGAACTCATGGGCTCCTGCACACCGAGTCCGAGGAAGCTCAGGAAAGATTCAACCAGGATAATCTGCGGTATGGTCAGCGTGACATAAACAATCACCACACCCGCCAGGTTCGGAACAATGTGCCGCCGGATTATGCCCCAGGGGGTTACGCCACAGGCACGTGCTGCTTCAATAAACTCCATGTTCTTAATACTGAGTGTCTGGCCGCGCACTATGCGCGCCATATCCAGCCAGTTCACCGCACCTATCGCTACGAATATCAACACGATATGACGACCGAAGACCACCATCAGCAAAATCACAAAAAACAGGAAGGGCAAGGCATAAGTGATATCTACAATTCGCATCATGATACGGTCTGCCGTGCCACCGAAATATCCGGCGATAGCACCGTAACTGACGCCGATGATCAAGCTGACCAGGGTTGCCACCAAGCCGACCAGCAATGAGATCCTGCCGCCTTCCAGTGTGCGAACCAGGATATCCCGGCCGACTGAGTCCGTACCAAACCAGTGACCGCTTTTGAGGCTGGGCGGCGACGAAGTGAAATCCCAATCAGTAAAATCCGACTCCCACGAAATCACAAAAGGACCAAACAGAACCAGCAGAATCATGAAGCCCATGATGAATGCGCTGTAGACGGCAGCCCGGTTTTTGAGCAGACGATACCAGGCGTCTTCCCAAGGCGAGCGGCCCTTGATATCGCGGACACCCAGCGCCTCTTCAAAAGGATCAATGGTGGGATTGTCAGTGCTTTTCGTCATACCGAATCTTCGGGTTCAGCCAGGCGTAGATCAAATCCACCACAAAATTCAACACAATTATCAACACGCCGTAGAAAATCACAGCGCCCATGACCAGCGTGTAATCACGGTTCAAAGCTCCGGTAATAAAGTAGCTGCCCAGACCGGGAATGGAAAATATTCGCTCGATAACGACCGAGCCACTTATCAGGCCGGCCGTTGCCGGAGCCATGAACGAAATGACGGGCAACATCGCCGGTTTCAGTGCATGTCGCCAAATCACCACGCTTTCCGGCAGTCCTTTGGCACGGGCAGTTCGGATAAAATTACTGTGTAGCACTTCAATCATACTGCCCCGGGTCAGACGGGCAATGTATGCGGTTACCGGCAATGAAAGCGTGACAACGGGCAATACCATACTGGCCACGCTCCAGTCCCAGCCCCCTGCTGGTAACCAGCCGACATAGACCGCCAGAAGCAGGATCAATATTGGAGCAATAACAAAATTCGGCACGGAGATGCCCAGCATGGCAAAGCCCATTAGCGCGTAATCCACGCGGGAGTTTTGTCTCAGCGCTGCAGCAATTCCCAGCATGGTACCCATGACAAAAGCCAGCAACATAGCCAGGGCACCCACCGTCAGTGATATAGGGAAACTCTGCGCAATCAGTTCTTTTACGGTCCAGTCTTTATATTGAAAGGATGGACCAAAATCCAGCACTGCAATCTGGCCCATGTAACGAAAATACTGCTGCAACAATGGTTCATCCAGATGGTACTTGGCATTCAGGTTCGCTTCGATTTCCGGGGGTAACAGTTTTTCCGAATCAAACGGGCCACCGGGAGCTATTCTCATCATGAAGAATACCACTGTAATCAACAACAACAGTGTCGGAAACAGGCCCAGAAAGCCCCGCAGGGTGTGCCTCAGCATGCCTGAATCCTGGGTCATTTGTGCTGCTCCCTCGTGCCACCATCAACCTCAGCCACGACCTCATTTTCTTCAGGAGTCTCACCGTTTTTCTCCGCTGTAACGGTTTCTTCCGCTGGGGCTTCTTCCACTGCTTCTACGGTATCTCCCATATCTGCAGCTGCGCTTTTCTGTTCCTCAAGAACGGTCTTTAGCAGGAACATATATTTACTGTAGTGATGATCCATTACGTTGCTTTCCCAGCCCCTCAGGCGGGGGCTGACCAGTCGCTTGGTGACATAAGTGTAAACAGGTATGAACGGTAACTCCGCCAGCAAAATACGTTCAGCTTCAAACATCAGGCGCCGACGTCTGGCGGGAATACGTTCTGCAGCAATCTCTTCCAGCAGGGAGTCATACAACTCATTCGAATAACCGTAATCATTGCGGCCATGACCAGTACGAAATAACTCCAGGAAACCATAGGGGTCAGCATAATCACCGATCCAGCCAGCGCGGAAAACTTGTGTTAGCACCTTCTGCTCACGATTCTGCAAAAAAACCTTCAATTCTTCATTGACCAACGTGGCCTGCACGCCCAAGACCTGCTTCCATAGCGAAGCTGCTGCCAATGCCATCTTCTTGTTGTTTTCACCGGTGTTGTAGCGTATTTCGAACCGTAGAGGCTTGTCTTCCGAATAACCGGCACCAGCATACAACCGCCGGGCCTCTTCATTGCGCTCAGCCTGGCTCCAGCTGGCCCACTCCGGTAGCGGTGATACGAATTCACCAATACCCGGCGGCACCAGTGTATAGGACGGCTGTTCACCAAATTGAGTAACTTTTTCCGTCAGCAAGTCACGGTCAAGAGCCAGCGCCAGCGCCAGCCTGAGATTCGGATTCTCGATGAAAGGTTCACGAGTCACGTTGTAGCCAAAAAAATACGAACCTAACCATGGGCTGATCACCAGTTCATCCGAGTAGTGTTTTTGCAGCCACTTGAATTGATTGTTCGGCACCCCGTAGGTCCATTGCAGTTTTCCTGCCCGAAATTGCTTAGACGCGGCCGACTGATCTTCAAATGGGTGATAGATTACCCGCTCAAGAATGACGTTGTCTGCATCCCAGTAATTCTCGTTCCTGGTGAGTTCAATACGGGACCGAACTACCCAGTCTTTGAGCACGTACGCCCCATTCGATACCAGGTTACCCGGACGGGAAAATGCGGAACCGTAATTCATCTGGCTTGGACGGTGGACCGGGTAGGTTGAAGAATGGTTCAGCAAGCCAAGAAAATAGGGTGTCGGCCCTTTCAGTTTGATCTGCAGTATATATTCGTTGATGGCGGTAACACCCAGTTGATCCACGGGCAGGGCACCAGAGAGCACCTCAGCAGCGTTGGCAATTGGCAACAGTACCTGCGCATAATTCGACGCAGTTGCAGGTGAGGCGCTGCGTCGCAAACCGTAGACAAAATCTTCTGCAGTTACCAGGTCACCATTTGACCAGCGGGCTTCGCGGCGCAAATAGAAAGTATAGGTTTTTCCATCCCGGCTGATGTTCCAGCGAATGGCTGCACCTGGAATAACACGGCCGTTCGGCGACTCCGCAGTCAGACCCTCAAACAAATCGCGTAAAATGTGTGCCGAAGGCACACCCCTGGCCAAGTGCGGGTCCAGGGTCGCAGGCTCCTCACCATTATCCCGGTGCAGTACCTGCTCCTGTGCCAGCACGGACGGGTCCGGACGGCCATCTTCTGTCAATACCAACTCAACTGAACTGGAATGCCTGTCAAGGCGGTCTGGTACGTGTTCCTTGTCGTCATTGTCACACGCACTGAGCAATATCGTGGAGACTATCGGTATCAGGAATTGACGTAGCTGGGTCACGGTTTTTGGTTTTCCACTCCCGGAATCATTTTTCTCATTTTCAGTGAATTGTTGTTTAGTAAAGTTTCCAGCGTGTATCCTAGTCCATTCCGGCCAAAATCAACATGGAGTGTTTCAATTGGAAGCAAACCAAACCCGCCTTGAAAACCGCCAGCAACTGATCGAATACCTGGAAACAGGCTGTAAGCCAAAGCCTGAATGGGGACTGGGTACAGAACACGAAAAATTTGGCTTTACCCTTGCTGATATGCGTCCACTTCCATACGAAGGCAAGCGCAGCATTCGTGCGATGCTCGAAGGCCTTGCCGACCAGTTCGGATGGCAACCGGTCGAGGAACAGGGCAAAATAATTGCTCTGCTGGATGACACAGGTGCATCTGTCACACTGGAACCCGGCGGTCAGCTGGAACTTTCCGGCGCCTTGCTGGATAACGTACACCAGACCTGCAATGAAGTTTACACCCACCTGAACCAGGTCAAAACCGTTGCGGAACCGTTAGGTATCGCATTCCTCGGTATGGGTTTCCAACCCAAGTGGGGACGTGAAGATTCACAATGGATGCCCAAAGGCCGTTACCGCATCATGCGGGAATATATGAAAAAACGCGGCAACCTGGGGCAGGACATGATGAGCCGGACCTGCACCGTACAGGTTAATCTTGATTTCAGTTCTGAAGCCGATATGGTGAAAAAATTCCGGGTGGCGCTGGCCTTGCAACCGGTGGTCACGGCGCTGTTCGCCAATTCGCCTTTTGTTGACGGCAAGCCTTGTGGGTATCTCAGTTATCGCTCACATGTATGGGAAGACACTGATCCGGACCGGACCGGTATGCTACCGTTTGTATTTGATTCATCAATGGGCTTTGCGCGTTACGTCGACTATATGCTGGATGTACCGATGTACTTTGTCTATCGCGATGGTGAGTATCTCGATGCTACCGGCCAGTCCTTCCGTGATTTCCTTAATGGCACTTTGCCTGCATTGCCCGGTGAAAAACCCAGTACCCAGGATTGGGAAAATCACCTGACGACGGCTTTTCCCGAGGTTCGCCTCAAGAAATATATGGAAATGCGTGGTGCCGATGGCGGCCCGTGGCGGAAACTATGCGCCTTGCCGGCTTTCTGGGCGGGGTTGTTGTATGAACAATCGGTATTGGATGCAGCCTGGGACCTTGTTCGTGGCTGGAGCATGGAGGAACGACTGCAACTGAGGGTAGATGCACCAAAACAGGGGCTTAACGCGATGATACGTGATCGAACACTGCAGTCACTGGCGCGCGAGGTGCTGGAAATGGTATCCAATGGCCTGAGCGCACGTAACCGGCTAAATGCAGCAGGTGAAAATGAGAGCGGGTTTCTCGAACCCCTGTTTTCGATTGCCCAGACGGGGCTGACACCGGCGGAGAAAAAGCTGGCGCTTTATCATGGCCGTTGGCATGAGTCGGTTGACCCCGCGTTTAGTGAGGGCGCCTACTGATCGGCGGAGTTGGTGACCCGCTAGATTGGTAGTTCCAGGTTATTGTTAATTGCCAGCATCTGCTGTTTGAAGACGCCCTTGATGCGTTCCAGTGCTTCTTCACTGTCTGCATCAAAGCGTAAAACCAGTACTGGTGTGGTATTGGATGCACGCACCAGGCCCCAACCGTCAGGAAAGTCTGCCCGTACACCATCTATTGTGTTGATTTTGGCACCAGTAAATTTGGCCTTTTCCTGCATTTCTGCAATAAAAGCATGGTTTTCACCCTCTTCCATATGCACCTTCAGCTCAGGCGTACTGACACCGTTTGGCAGGCTGTTAAGTACTTCGCCTGGCTCTCGTTTATCTGCTGCCAGGATTTCCAGCAATCTTGCAGCTGCATAAATACCGCAATCAAAACCGTACCAGCGCTCCTTGAAAAAGAAATGCCCGCTCATTTCACCGGCAAACGGCGCATTAACCTCTTGCATCTTATTCTTGATCAGCGAATGACCGGTCTTGTACATCATGGCATCACCGCCGGCCTCTTCAATCACCTGGTGCAAAAGGCCAGTACACTTGACGTCATAAATGATGGTCGCGCCAGGCACCCTGCTCAGCACGTCCCTGGCGAACAACATCATCAAGCGATCAGCATAAATGATCTCGCCATCCCGTGTTACTACCCCCAGTCTGTCAGCGTCGCCATCAAATGCCACACCAATATCCGCCTCCAACAAGTTCACCGACTCAATCAGATCCTGAAGATTCTTCGGCTCACTGGGATCCGGATGATGGTTCGGAAATGTCCCATCAACTTCGTCAAATAAGGAAAAGACCTCGGCACCGATGGCACGCAACACATCTGTTGCACACACGCCACCAATACCGTTGCCACAATCGGCAACCACCTTCAGTGGCCGTTTAAGCTGAATATCACCGGAAATTCTTTCCCGGTATTGGTTGAGCATGTCTTGTTGGCTTATTTCGCCTTTACCCAAACGCAGATTTCCGCTTTGTATGCGCTCGTACATGCCGGTAATTTGCTCACCAGCCTGCGTAATGCCACCGATCAGCATTTTGAAACCATTGTAATCCGGCGGGTTGTGGCTACCGGTAATCATCACACCCGTTCCACTACCCAGTTCGTAAGCAGCGAAATACAAAACGCCGGTGGGTACGGCGCCAATATCCACGACATTACAGCCAGTGGAAGAAATACCTTCGAGCATACCCGCGACAAGGTCCGAACCGGAACACCTGCCATCCCGCGCCACGACTACGGGGCCGGCATCCGCCTCCAGCGCGAGGCTGCCAACGACCTGGCCGACCTGTCGTGCTACATGTGAATCAAGGGTCTTGCCGACAACACCACGAATGTCATAGGCCCTGAATATGCTTTCCACCAACTCAACCGGTGCAAGAACTTTTTTAAGATGCGTGCTTGGGTGCTCCAGGTTAAAACCAAGGTCCGGTAGATTGATTGCACCCTGGCCGTCATCTGCACCCATACCACTTTGTTTTTCCGGTCCACCCTGCCGGCCGGACACACCTGGTTCCGTAGCATCTTGTGCCAGGCCTTCATTCTGCTGCTCAATCTGCAGGGGATCTTCTTCCAACTCATCCGGCAGTTCGAAAGGCCGAAGCTTCAACAATATCCCCAACGCAAGCAATAACAGGCCCGCTATAAACAACAAAAGACGCACCAGGCCTCCGCCACTGGAGACCCGGGAAGTCTGTACAACACCGATCCGAAGCAATGCACCCGGAATACGCATATAGGCCAGCCGTTGTGTGGAGGAGAGTGGTTCGGCCAGGTTTACAATTTTGGTTGGCGCAAACCTGCCGTTACCCTGGTCCAGCGCAAAGACACCCGGTTTTGGCAGAGACGCACTAAATGCAGCCGTTATGGCGGCCGGCCTGGTCTTTGCCAGCAGGTATGCTGCCGGGGATTCAACATCACCAACCCGCACCGCCATGGCCAGATAAGCCTCATCGCCTTTGCCATGAACCTGTACCGGTGCCTGCCCATCTTCTTCGGCCTTCATCAACATATCCAGCACCGCGTAGCCGGAAGGGCCCATGTCATTGCCACGAAGTCTGCTGAGGTTTGGTTCAAACAGGGTGACTTCAATCAGTTCCGGAATACGCTCACTGATGTACTGCTGGAGATTGGGTAACTTTTCCCGGTCAGCAACCGCCATGGCCGCCAGCTCCTGTACCTGTGGGTCTTCCATCACACCACGGAAGTTTTGAATAGTACCGCTGACCTGGCTGATGGTGTTTCTTGCCCGATCGAGCATTGCATCATTGTCTTTTTGGCTGCCACCTCCAACGAAAAAGAGACCTGCCAGGAGTACCAGAAGCGCACCCCCAGCTGCGATCAATATCATCGGATTCAGCCTCTCAAGGTGGAGGCTTTTCAAACCACGAAACGACCTGCTGAGCCCGTCTGAATTTATTTTCTGCTTCATATTCATTTTTGGCCTGTATGTCCAAACCCGCCACCACCACGTTGGCTGGCCTCAAATGACTCAACTACCTCAAAACCAGCCATCACCACGGGGATAACAATCATCTGGGCAATCCGCATACCCGGTTCAATTTTAAATGCCTTATCTGCCCGATTCCAACAGGAAACAAAAACCTGCCCCTGGTAATCACTGTCAATCAGGCCTACGAGGTTACCCAGAACAAGGCCGTGTTTGTGACCAAGCCCTGAACGCGGCAGGATGACGGCGGCCAGGCCGGGATCGGCAATATGCATGGCAAATCCGGTAGGAATCAACAAGGATTCTCCAGGATGCACCAGGATGCTGTTCTCCACGCAGGCTCGAATGTCCATACCGGCGGAACCACCAGTGGCATATTCCGGTAGTGGAATTTCCATGCCCAGTCTCGGGTCAAGGATTTTTAGCTGGATGGCATTGAGCCCACGCCCCTCTTGCTGTTGCCCTTTGAGTCTCTGATTGTCCAATTGACATCCCTTTTCTTTGCACCCGTTATCATAGCAAGCCTTCGCCCGGTAGTCTTGCTTAGAGGCTGAAGCACCATTGTCCTACAGACACTGTCGTCAAGCTCCGATATACATGGCGTACCAGCTGGTTCAGGATTGCAATCATGTAACCAGTTGACCAGAAGATGAAACCCAACAAGCTGCAATCATGCCAAAAAAACAGTTTCCCTCCGGCACACCGGTTTCAACCCGGTTCGGTATCTGATGCAGAGTTGCTTGCACGACTGCTACACGCCAGCACGGCCAAGGGGCGGGGCCTGCATCGGGCCGAAAGCCTGTTGCAATCTTTTGGCGGACTGCGTGGTCTTCAAATTGCCAGCCGCCTGCCAACGAATGAACGTGAGGGGCTGGATGACCGCTCTGCTATGCAACTCCGGATAGCGTATGAACTGGTCCACCGGCAATTGAAGCAGTCTTTGCAACGTGGTGTTTCGCTAAACAGCCCGGCATTGACCATGGAATATCTGCAAACTGTGCTGCGCGATCGCAGACGTGAAATTTTCACCTGCCTTTTCCTGGACACTCGACACCGGGTTATTGCTGCGGAAGACCTTTTTCAGGGTTCGATTGACGGTGCCTGTGTCTACCCCAGGATAGTTGCAGAAAGAGCACTCCGACTCTCGGCTGCCGCAGTAATCGTGGCCCACAACCACCCCTCCGGGGTCAGTGAACCGAGCCTGGCGGACCAGGCAATCACCCGCCGGCTGAAGGATGCGTTGTTGCTGCTGGAAATCCGCCTGCTGGATCATTTCGTCGTGGGCGATGGCCCACCGGTTTCCATGGCCTCAAGGGGGATGTTGTAATTATTAATGATATCGATTCAATGGAATTTGATTGCATATTCGCCGGCTTTGCGGTATAAAGTGCGGCTCATTTTTGATAGTACAGAGACGGAAAATTCCAATGTCCAGAGTTTGTCAGGTTACCGGTAAACACCCAGTTTCCGGAAACAACGTGTCGCACTCAAATGCGAAGACCAAGCGACGCTTTTTGCCCAACCTTCACCGCCACCGCTTTTGGGTGGAAAGTGAAAATCGTTGGGTCCGTCTGCGTGTGTCCACCAAGGGTTTACGCATCATTGATAAGAAGGGTATTGATGCCGTTTTGACAGATATGCGTTCACGCGGCGAAAAGGTCTGAGGAGCATAAATCATGGCGAAATCATCACGAGAGAAAATCCGTCTGGTATCCTCCGCCGGTACCGGCCACTTTTACACCACGGACAAAAACAAGAAGAACACACCTGCAAAAATGGAGCTCAGGAAATATGATCCCGTTGTACGCAAGCATGTGATGTACAAGGAAGCCAAGATTAAGTAAAAGATTCTGGCGAGTAATTGTTCCTGGTTAACTACTGAAAAAGCCCGCTTTTCCTGCGGGTTTTTTATGCCTGCTTGCGATGCAATAGCAGGTTTCCCCACTTATCTGTTTTTACCGACCAGGCGGGCTTGATCCAGACCGTAGCTGCTGTTTCAACCAGGATCAACGGACCTTGCAGAAGCTTGCCCGTTTCGAGGCTGCTTCTTTTAAGCAACAGCACTTCACACCCAAGCTCCGGCATGAATACCAACTCGCCAGTGCTGAGCTCACCGGGAGCATGCTGTAAGTCATCGCGCAAAAAGTCAATTGAAGCCAGGGCTGCGGGGGCTCGTGCACTCAAGCGTATATTCACCAGCTCAACCTGATGAGGCAGCCGCAGGCCACTAGCCCTGGCGTGTGCCTTGCGAAAATCTTCTTCATGCTCACCACCCTCAGACCAGTTGATGCCGATGGTTGCGCTTTGCCCTTTGTAGCGCAGCTCCAGCTGGCGCCTGAACACGATGCTGCCCGGACGGCAGCCTTCAGCCTGCAATTGAACCAGGGCATCTGCTTCAAGCAGCTTGAATCGCTGGCCGATATCTTTGTCTGCCAACCTGGCCAGCGGTAAAAGCACTGCCTGCGACAATTCCCTTCCCGACTCACTGACCAGCATGCCCAATGCAGATAACACGCCGGAACGAGCTGGGACGATTACCCGTTTCATGTTCAGCAACTCTGCCAGGTCACATGCATGCAGGCCACCGGCCCCGCCAAAGCACAAGAGTGTGTAATCAGCCGGGTTATAACCACGCTCAACGGAAATCACCCGAAGGGCCCGGGCCATGTGCTCGTTCGCCATCTGTATCACACCGAGCGCTGCATCGAGCACATCGCAACCCCCATCGTTTGTCAGGTTGTTTGCCAATTTTTCCAAGGCGGTTTCGGCTGCTCTGATGTTCAGTGGCAGATACCCGGCCAATAATGTATTTGGTGGTATGCGGCCCAACAGCAGGTTGGCATCGGTGACCGTTGGCTCTGTACCACCCTGGGCATAACAGGCCGGACCGGGGCTGGCACCTGCAGACTCCGGCCCCACCAGCAACATACCGGCCACATCAACTTTCGCGATAGAGCCCCCTCCGGCACCGATGGTGTGGATATCTACTGAGGGAATTGACAATGGCCAGCGCCCGAGCCGGCTCTGCCCGGTCAACGGAATTTCACCATTGAGCAGGGCGACATCCGTCGAAGTTCCGCCCATATCGAAACTCATCAGCTGTTCATGGCCAGTCTGCTTACCGATGCTCCGTGCTGCTGCCAGCCCCCCGGCCGGACCGGACAATAACAACCGAACCGCCTGCTGCGCAGCCTGGTTGGCTGCAATAGTCGTACCAGCACTTTGCATGACTGCGACGCGGGCCTTTGGCAGACGGTTTTGCAACTGCTCAAGATAGCGTGAAATGATCGGACCCACGCTGGCGTTTAACCAGGTAGCGATGCCTCTTTCATATTCCCTGATTTCCGGAAGTACCGTGCTTGAGCAGGAGACAAACCACCTGTCACCCAATGCCCTGGCAATGCGCTGCTCTGCCTGCGGCTGCAAAAAAGAAAACAGCAGGTTGATCGCCACGGCCTCGATATCCAGACCCTCCAGCCGCGCTTTGAGCCGGGCCAGTTCTTCATCCCCAGCCTCGCTGAGAAGGCTTGCATCGGCAATAATGCGTGTGGTGACTTCCAGGCACCGGGAAGCGGGTACCGGCGGCTGGATTTCGGGCTGGCGGAGTTGATAAACATGCTCGCGCTCCTGGCGTCCCAGCGACAGCACGTCGGCAAATCCTTTGCTGGTCACATAGGCGACCCGGGCACCTTTACCTTCCAGTACAGCATTGGTAGCAACGGTCGTGCCGTGGATAATCTGCAAGGCCCGATCCGCAAAACCAAGCTTTTTGAGGCCTGCAACAATTGGGCCGGCAGGGTCAAGCGGGTCGGAAAGCACTTTGCATTGGTGCAGACGGCCGCCACCCGGCCCGTCTTCCAGTACAACGATATCGGTAAATGTGCCACCTGTATCAATGCCAACCAAGGTAAGATTATTCATATGTCCGGATGCTAACATCGCTGGTTTACAATGTCGGCTGATTCCTGTTGATTCCCGGATTTCACCACCCATGCCTGAACTACCTGAAGTCGAAACTACGCTCCGGGGTATTGAGCCTTACATGCAAGGCCAGCGCATTGCCCGCGTTATTGTGCGTGACCCAAGATTGCGCTGGCCGGTGCCTGTGGAGGTAAACAAAGCGGTAGGGCAACAGGTTATCGGGCTGCGCAGACGCGCCAAATACCTGCTGATTGAACTGCAACAGGGTGGCTTGATCATACATCTCGGCATGTCTGGTTCGCTGCGCGTGCTACACGAGTCCAGGGCGCCGGAGAAACATGATCATTTCGATATCGAACTAGAAAACGGCACTAGTCTGCGCTTCAACGACCCGCGTCGTTTCGGTGCATTATTGTGGGTGGACGGCAAAGTTGACTCACACGAATTGCTGAGCCGTCTCGGTCCGGAACCGCTATCTGATGCTTTCACAGCGGCGTATCTGCACCAGCGGTCGCGTGGCAGGAAGCTTGCCATCAAGAGCTTCATCATGAATGGCCAGGTGGTCGTTGGTGTCGGCAATATCTATGCGTCGGAAGCCCTGTTCATGGCGGGAATTCACCCGCAACGCGCAGCCGGCAGAATTTCCACCCAACGCTATGCGGGCCTGGTTGACGCCATCCGGGATGTATTGAGCCGCGCGATTAAACAGGGCGGAACATCACTACGGGATTTCGTCAATTCAGATGGCACTGCGGGTTATTTCGCCCAGGAACTGTTGGTTTACGGCCGCGCCGATGATGACTGTTTCCAGTGCGGTGCGGCTATCCGGCAGAAGGTCATCGGCCAACGATCCAGTTTCTATTGTCCCGACTGCCAGCATTGAAAGCTTAGCCGCCGGAATCCTTTTCTACCTGTTCTTCCATACGCTTTTTACGTTCATCGGTTGCATCCAGATAGCTTTTCTCAAAACCTTCTGCCTTGCGCAGGGCCTTGACCGGGCCACCGATAAAACTATCCTCAGCCTTGGGTGGTGGCGTCTCTTCGATGCCCCTGATGTACCACAACACTGCAATCACGACCAATAAAAATAACAGCCAGCGCATCGTCAACCTCCATCACACAAAAGGGGAACCGCAAAATAACTATAGCAGACTGTGACTACCCTGTTCGTCGTCAGGTGCTTCTTCTTCGCTACCGTCACCTGCAACCGGTTCTATGAATTTGATCCGTTGGCCGCCAACAAAAACTTTTTTAAATTCAGCCCGGCTGACCGACACGTAGCGCTCATTGCCGCCGATCTCCACTTGTGCCCCTTCTTTGAGGGCATAGCCTTCATCATCAACGCGTACCACCATGGTGGCCTTGCGGCCGGTATGGCAAATAGTTTTGATTTCTGTCAGTTCATCCGCCCAGGCCAGCAAATGGGTACTACCCTCGAATAACTCACCCTGAAAATCGGTGCGTAAACCAAAGCACAGCACCGGTATGCTCAGCCGGTCAACGACCTCGGTTAACTGGAAAACCTGCTCCCGGCTCAGGAATTGTGCCTCATCCACCAGTACGCAATGGATATTTCGCTCTCGCAACTGGGCCCGGGTAATTTCATAAAGATCGTCTTCTGAGCTGAATATCGTGGCCCTTGCCTGCAAGCCGATACGTGACTTGATCCATCCTTCGCCGTAGCGGTCATCCAGTTTTGGTGTGAACAGCATAGGGCTCATACCGCGTTCACGGTAATTGTGTGCTGATTGCAATAAAACCGTGGTCTTGCCGGCATTCATCGATGAGTAGTTAAAATAGAGCTTTGCCATCCGGGTCACCTCAGTCGTCAGTCACAAAGGCCCGGATCAATGCCAGCACTTCATCACGCTGGGTCAGGGCCAGCAACACCAGGCAATCACCTTGCGTTGCGTCCGCCAGAGCGTCCTTCACACCTTCAAGCGGGCTTGTGAACATTGTAACCGCATCTTCCGGCATACCCTCACCCGTAGCAACGTCACGTATTCGCGCGGGTACTTCCATGGGCGACCGACCACGTTCGTATCCCGGCAGCTCGCACGCCAGCAACCGCTCAGGTTTTAACTCGCAGACCGCACGGACAAGGTCATCAATGTCCTTGTTGAGACGGTCACCCGCCTGTCCCATCAACACAATATTCCGTTTGGCATGAAACGCTCTTACGGTGTCGCTTATTGCCCTGACGCCGTGCTCATTATGCGCGAAATCAAGGAATATCCGGATACCATCTTGTTCAAACAGGTTGCCACGGCCCGGGTTTATATCAGCATCACCGGAGAAAGCCTTGAGACCGGCTGCCAGTGCCTGATCATCAGCCCCAAGTACATGGCACAATGCCATGGCACCCAGCGCGTTACTGATGTTATAACGCGCAATACCCCCAAACGTGATGGGGATATCCTTGACTTCAGCAATTTTTCTTGTCTCGCCATCTGCAGCCAGCACCAGCCAGCCATCGGCGAGAAAAGCTGCCCCACCGTTACTTTTCAGGTGTTGGCGTAGCATCCCCTCGTCAGCGTTCAGCCCAAACCACATGACGTGGTTTGATAAAGTGTGGGCGTAGCGGATGGATTCAGGGTCATCGGCATTCAGGATCAGCGGTGCGTCAGCACTCAGCGCACGACGCACAATGAACTTGGCTTCAGCCATTTCAGCAACCGTGTTAATTCCATAGTCACCCAGGTGATCGGCTGCAATATTGGTGATCAGCGCACCATCAGCGCGTTCTACACCGATACCCCTGCGCAGCAGGCCACCGCGGGCGACTTCCAGCACCACGGCTTCGGATTGTGGATGTCTCAGCAGGGTACGGGCGCCTCCCGGGCCGGAATAATCACCGTGGTCAAGAATCTCCTTTCCCACGCGAATATAATCCGTGGAAGTTATCCCGGCGCGCAGTCCAGCTGCGGCCAAAATCGCTGCCGCCAATCTCACCGTGGTAGATTTACCGTTGGTTCCGGTCACGATACCCAGCGGTATCGAACCCACTGCCGGCCAGTTTATGGATTCCGGTTCCGGCAACTGCCTTGTCTGCCAGACGATTGCGGTATTACCAAAGCCGACAGATACCTCGTCATCGTCCCAGAGGAATGGAACGTGATGATCCGTCGCCGTTTGCTGTAGCGCCAACAGTGCCGGGTTACGTTCCTCTGCAAGCTGCTTGTTCAGATCTGCCGTCACCTGCGCCAAATCAGGCAATGATTCATTCGATAACCACGCTATGGTCCGGTTCAATGCCACTTCATTCAGTTCACAGGCCGTATACAACACGTCTATCGGGGCGTTGATGACAAGGCTCGCACCGCCGTCAAATTTGCGTGATCGGATATTCCTGCCATCCCAGCCCATGGCATCCATCAGGCAGGCAACCTCTTCGGACCAGGTCGAAATCACCAAATCTGCAGGAATGTCGCAAACGGAAATATCCAGTACAGCACCCGGCCAGTCCCAAAACAGGTTCGGCCCGGTCAGGCGGCGGCTATCAAGTATTTCAATTTTCATTAAAAAAACCGAATGCGTTAGTCGCCTTCTTCTTCCCGCGCCAGACGTACACCGCGCTCATCCTTGATGAGGCGGGCACCGGCATCCAGCGAAAAAGCCGCGGGGTCTTCCTCGACGAAGCTATGCACCGGCTTCGTGTCGTCGGCAACACGCGCTGTCGCACTGTCGGCTTCATAGTGAATAACCTGGTTCCAGCTGCGGCGAACATCGTCGGCAAACAGAACCACAAGATCGCCTTCCTGCGCCATTTCCAACGCGTTTGTAACGGACATCTCCTCGTCCGGTACAACGTCGACCGCTCCGGCATCCACACCATTGGCCAGCAGCTGCTCCCGCAGCATCCGCGGGACTTCATCGTCACCACGTCCCCGGCGACGGTCATCTGCCCGGCAGATGAAATGGTCAAAATGCCCGCTGGCTTCATCAGCAATGGCACAAATGTCTTCATCACGGCGGTCACCCGGCGCGGCAAGCACACACAGACGGCGGCCGGTAACGTCCAGCCGGTCCACCAGCTGGCAGATGCTGCGAATGGCTGCAGCATTGTGGCCATAATCAAGGATCACCCGGAAAGGATGCTCATCAAAGACATTCATCCGGCCCGGTGCCTGGAAAATGGTGGAATTGAACGAGCGCAACCCATGGCGGATATCATCCAGTGATTTATCCAGTGAATAGGCGAGTGCGGCAGCAAACATGGCATTTTGCACATTGTGCGCTGCCTTGCCGTCCATCGTGGCGGGTATCTGGTGGGTCCAGACCAGCTGGTAATGTGTACCATTGTCATACAGCGTGATCATGTCGCCGTTAATGCCCTGCTCCAGCACCATAGCCCTGCCACCGGCACGGATGTGTTCTTTAACCAGTGCATGTGCCGGGTTCATGGTCACATAACAAACATTCTCCGCTTGTGTGTAATCGGCCATCTTAAGACACAGATCATCATCAGCATTGAGTACCGCAGTATTGCGGGCGACTTCCACTACGATGCGTTTTAGTTCTGCCAGTTGTTCCAGCGTATCGATACCCTTGAGACCCAGGTGGTCTGCTGAAACATTCAGACAGGCCGACACATCACAGCGGCGGTAACCCAAACCGGAACGCAGCAACCCACCACGGGCTGTTTCCATAACGGCGATGTCTACGGTCGGGTCACGCAACACGATATGCGCCGAGGTCGGCCCTGTCATGTCGCCTTTGACGGACAGCCGCCCGTCTATATACACCCCATCGGTGGAGGTCATACCCACCGTATGGCCGGCCGTTTTAAGAATATGGGCCAACATGCGTGAAGTCGTGGTCTTGCCGTTTGTTCCTGTAATACTCGCAACCGGGATACGCGTCGGCGTACCCGGCGGGAACAACATATCCATAACCTTGCCTGCCACGTCACGCGGTTCACCTTCTGAAGGTGCCACATGCATGCGGAAACCCGGTGCCGCGTTAATTTCCACGATCGCCCCGCCGACCTCTTTGTAGGATTGAGTAATATCCACAGTCATGAAATCCACACCGCCAACATCCAGGCCCACAGCACGGATGGCCCTGATGGCCATTTCACGGTTATCGGGGTGGACAACATCGGTCAGGTCAATGGCGGTACCACCGGTAGACAGGTTGGCCGTTTTACGAAGATGAAAACTTTCACCATCCGCCAGTACCGTATTTTCATCAAAACCGGCGTTGTCCAACAATTTGCTCGCCTGCCGGTCGAGTTCAAGCCGTGTCAAAACCTTCTCATGACCAATGCCACGTCGCGGGTCTTCATTGACCTTGTCAATCAGCTCGGTGATGGTGCTCTCCCCATCACCAACAACATGGCCCGGAACCCGCTTGGCCACCGCGACCAACTCGTTATTCACCACCAGCATCCTGTGGTCATAGCCCTCGACGTAGCTTTCTACCAGTACCGCACGGCTGGTACCGTGTTCGCGGGCAAAATCAAACGCGTTTTCAACCTGCTCATCGCTGGTCAGATTGATTGAAACACCCCGGCCATGATTGGCATTGAGCGGCTTGAGCACGACCGGATAACCAATGTGGCGGGCTGATCTCACGGCCGCGCGTGGGTTGTAGATCATTCTTTGTACCGGTACCGGCAGCCCAAGATCACGCAACAGGTTATGTGTGTCTTCTTTGTCACTGGAAATTTCAACGGCTATATGCCCGGTTTTACTGGTAATGGTGGCTTGTATGCGCTGTTGATAAGCGCCGTGGCCGAACTGCACCAGCGAGTATTTGTTCAGCCTCAGGTAGGGTATTCCCCTTTCTTCAGCAGCGTTTACGAGCGAGGCCGTACTCGGTCCCAGTTCCTTGCGCTGTGCGAACAGGATAAATTCTTCGCGTTCCTGCGCATAATTGAAGTCCCCGTCTATTTCAGATGATAATTCCGCCTTAAGGTCTTGCGGCAGCAGACTGAGCAATAACTGCAAGGCGATACGGGCAGCTTCCAGCCCTACATCACGCTGTTTGTACTGAAATACCATGTTATACACACCGGGTTCGCCTGCACTGCGTGTGCGTCCAAACGACACATCCGAACCCGCCTCGTTTTGTAGTTCCAGCGAGGCATGCTCCCAGATGTGAGCCATCCAGGTACCCTCATCTTCGCGCAACCGGCGCATGAACCCACCAGGCTCCCCGAATGAGCAACCGTGGCTTTGCAAACCGGGCAATGCCTCGATCAGGCTGTCAATATAGGCCTCGCCAAGCCGCGCGGACGGCCATTCTTCCAGTACCCCCAGGTCTACCCGGTGACGTATGACCGGAAAATGTGCGTACAGGCTCGGTCCGACGTAGACGTTCGTGGAAAGAATTTTCATAGCAAAGCCTTCATTAAAAGTAACGGCAAGCCTGGTGAACTTGCAGGTTGATCAGCAAACATAAGCGCGTTCAGGTTCTCTTTCGCAGCGTTGCCACACGGGTTTCGAGATTGAAACAGGACCCGCTAGCCAGCACATGCAGTTTCAGCCCGACCATAGAAACGGCTTCTGCCTTGCGCACATAGCTCATCGATGAGTACCTTAAGTCTGCCGGGTCAATCACCGTCACCGTTCCATGGCCAACGACTTCCATACTTCCATCGGCCGCGATAAACGCTGCGGTATTCTCATCAATACCCAGACCACAGACAAAAGGATTGAACGATAGTGCCGCCAGTAGTCGTCCGAGACGACCACGCCGGTTAAAATGCTGATCGATAATGACGCGATTTGTCAAACCGAGCCCCGGCGCCAGTACCACACCGCTTTCCCTCGGGGAGGGCCCGCTTCGACCACCGGCGATCATGTGCTCCGAGATTATTGCGGCACCGGCCGAGGTGCCTGCCATATGCACTCCACCGGCATTCAGTCTGCGAATGGCGCGGGCCACAGGTGTGCCGCCAAGTATTGTGCTGAGACGCAACTGGTTGCCACCGGTAATGAATATACCTGTCGCTTTTTCCAACTTGCTGAGAATGTCATCCTGGTAACACTGGTCGCGCTCTTCAATTGGAATGCACACTGCCTTGGCACCCATGCCTGCAAACAACTGCTGATACAACGGTCCGGTTTCATCCAGCCGGGATGCCGTTGGGATCACCAGGATACGGGCATTTTCACCACCGCATAGCTCAACAAACCGCCTCAAAATGATCGGGTCTTTACGTTTCGCCTCTGCTCCGCCAATTGGAATCACAAAACCGCGGGGCTGGTCTTTTACGGGTGCTGCCGGACTCATTTGTTCAGTACCTTGAAAACGGGGCGCACATTATACAACGCAGCCGATGTCGTTCCCGGCGAGAATCTCGCGCAACTCGTCAAGTTCGGACGGGCTCACTACACGCGAGTAGGTCTCTCCGCCGAACTCTGCACAGGGAACGGGGCTGGCGCTGGCTTTCCCCGGGTAATCGATCGAACTCAACAACCACACACCGGTTTCATCGGTGATGCGCTGGAACCCAGGGGCCACTGGCTCAAAATAATAATTGTCGATGGCAATGGTCTTCGCGTTGAGAAAGCGCAGCGCGGCTTCCAGTGTTTCGACAGCCGCGGCACCGGTTCCCGGCAGGCCCCTGATGATGTGAAAATTCTCTTCCGGAAAAACGGCCTGCCAGTTTTCCAGGTGTTGCCGGTAGAAGCCCATGTCGATGATCCCAAGGGGTATTTGGGTGTCGAGAATGGACGTGTCGGGGGTGATGGCGCCGTGGCGAATGTGGTGCAGGTAGGCCGAAATCGCACGCTCTACCGGATCTCTCAACATCAGGATCAGTTTCAGACGGCTGCCGCAAAACCGGCGAATGCTGCCCGGGATTTCCGGGTTGAAGCTGTCTGGCTTGCGGCTCCACTTCGAGCCGGTCCGGGTCCAGAAGTAACTGGCACTCGCTTCTCCGACGAGTTGGCCAGCACCCGCGTCCGAAAACTGCGCACAATAACGCCTGAAGGCCCTGTTGCTCAGGTGGCCCACATAGCTGAAGTGGTCACGGTCCTTGTCCTTCTGCATGAAGATGCTTTCTGACAGCCTCAGGTGGTGGTGCAGCCAGCTGGTGCCGCACTTCTGCGCGCCAATCAGCAAGAAGTCGGGTTTACGGACTGCTTTGAAGAAGCTGAACCAGCGCATCGGTCGAATTCCAGTGGTTGCCACAGACATATCGTGGGATCAGCCAGCGGTCCGTTTCAGGACCGGCGTGCTGTCCGCCGGTGGTAAAAGCGGCACGGATGGATCGCTGTCCGGGAAAAAATTTCGTCAACAGGTAGCGGTGGGTCTTGCCGTCAGGGTAAGCGAACAGGCCGGTTGCGAGATCATCGCCGATGGTCTGGCGGATGAAGTCCTCAGCCTGCTTAATCTGCATCCCTGCATCGACAGCGTTATCCACTTGTGAAAAATCATTGCGCGCATCGCGCGAATGGCACACGTTCGGTAGGGTGGGGTGCAGGTGGTCCCAGCTGTGGTTACCGAT
>BTRB01000008.1:0-29593 GCA_036986175.1 Gammaproteobacteria bacterium | reverse complement strand
CCCTGTTTTCAGTACGGCTGAAAATAACGACTCACTCATCACGATTCAAAATACGGACATCAGGGATGCCAAAGCCCTAAAAATTAGATTTTTGGATTCAACTTTTGGTAATGAGCTAATGTCCATCAACCTCTATCTCAGTAAACGTGATTCATGGGTTGCAGCATTGTCTGAAGTTGAAGGACAAACCATCATTTCAACACCCGATAACAGCTGCACAATTCCTGCAACGGGCGGCAACATTCCTCTTTCTCTAGCTGGATTAATTGGCTCAATTGAAGTTTTTGAAATGGGAGTAATTGAAGATGAGGATCTTAACTCTCAAATATCAGCCTTTGATTGTTCATCCCTGGAGGATTCTTGGGAGAGTGGACCGTGGAGCACGAACCCTGGTTTCGGAATGTCTCAGCCAACCGGTGGCCTCAGGGGAACTTTGTCGATAGTTAATGTTGAAAGAGGGACTTTATATTCCATGGACGCCAGTGCCCTGATTGACTTCAGCGACGTTGTGCAACACTCGCCATGGGGCAGCACACTACCTGACCTATCCAGCGCACACGATGCCGGCACCCAAAATGGCGCTACAAAGAGCCGGGTTTGTATTGACGGAGTGTGTATAGATGATGAATGGGAAAGACCGATTGACGCAGTTTCGGCTGCACTTATTGCTCACAAATTGACCGCCGATTTTATTATTGACGAGTCAATAAATGCAAAAACTGAATGGGTCATTAGTTATCCGACCAGAAAGTTCTACGGACCAGGAGACACGTTATTTGAAACGAGCGTTTCGTTACTTGTAACTGATAGGGAGGGTGGATCCAGGGCGCAACCTTGTATTCCACCCTATCTCGATTTTAAGTGTGAGACCTCATATTTATTAAGCCACTCCCAAAGCATCGAAGTTTTGGATTTCAATCATCTGGTCAGCGAAATTGGAATGCCGAAAACGTCACCAATTTTAGGATTTGAACACACTGTTTTGTTTCCAAATGACGAACCGCTTTTTGAGGCTGGAAATGCCAGGGTCGGATTTGAGACTGAAAGACTTCCAACCCTAACAAGTAAATCAGGTAGGCAGTATTTTGGTGCCCCATCTATCGGAGTGAGCCTGCAACAATTTACCAACGGAACTCTAAAAGACGCATTGGGGAACTACGTGAAAGCAAGCTATGGAAATGCATTTTCTTTGACCATCCAAGGAGGGGGCTGAATGCTGCGGTAGCATTAACAATCAACCACCCACACAAGGCACACGCGTGCTCGGCATGGGCATTATAAGCGTGCCGCTCGTGGATTACGCTACGGCGTATGGACAGGCGACCGCTTTGGGTGTGCGCGAAGTCAGTGTGTCGTTGGATTGGGCTTTATTTGAACCGACCACTGTCGGTGTCTACACAGATTCCTTCGGCAGACTGGCGACGTCACTATCATTTTACGCCCACTGGACACACCCGGCCCGAGCGTACCCACCGACCTTGCGGGCCTGGCGTTTGATGATCCACAAGTGATCGCCGCCTTCGAAAATTTTCTCACCTACTTGCACAGCCAACTACCCACGCTCAACGCCAGCGGTAAACTCAAATGGATTCACGTGGGCAACGAGATCGACGCCTACCTCGGCAGCAACAGCGCACGTTGGGCAGAATGGCAGACCTTTTTTAACGCCGCCAAAGCGCAGATCGAATCTCCGTCCCTTTGGGGCAGCAGCATTAACGTGAGTAGCGTGGTGGAGTATGGCGCAATAACCAACAACAATATTCGTCCATTGTATTTGAGTTTTTTACCCAGCATGGATAGTGCTGCGTTGACCTATTACCCACTGAACGCAGACTTCACCGTGAAACCGACATCCGTAGTAGCCACCGATTTTGATTTCATGGCCAGCACCATCACCAGCAAACCCATTTTATTGCAGGAAAATGGCTACCTTTGGACATTGGGTTTAAGCAATAACGACAGCACTGAAAAATTGGCCTTGCAGCGTTTGCGCGATGAATTACTAGCGCGCAGTTGGGTGCAATAAAAAGTGGAGTATACTCGCCACGCTATCAGCCGGCTGATTGGAGCTCAATCGCCCGCCGTGCCCATTTTGTCTTTATCATCTATGATTTCCAGTAGGACACCATTCATTTTATTGGGGTGAATGAAGGCGAATTCGCAGTCGCGGAACTGGCGGACACCGCCGATAAAAGGGTAGCCTTTTTCGTTCAGTTCAGCCATGGCGTCAACGGTTTTGTCTACGTTTAAGCTGATCAGCATGATGCCCTCGCCGCGCTTTTCGATGAACTTTGCAACGTCACCGTCCGGCGTGGTTGATTCCATTAGCTCAAAACCAACTTCGCCCAGCCAATAGCGGGCAACCCGGATTTTTTCCGACTCGTCGACATAGACATCGTCGGGTTCGGATTTACCCAGGATCGGTTCCCAGATTTTGCGCGCCTCATCCAGGTTCCTGACTGCGATACTAAGATGATCGAGTTTGTTGGTTCTCATGCATCTGCTCCTGTTCTCCCGTTCGCCATCACTGACACTACACCCTGACCGGCAAGCGCATCGATTTCAGTTGCATCCAGCCCGGCCTCGGACAGAATCTGCCGCGTGTGTTGTCCATATTTGGCCGGGAAAGCCAACTCTGTGTGGGCCGAATCTATATCCACCGCCATCGGTTGCATATGGATTAACTGACCATCCGGTGTATGAGTGGTTGTGAGTTTTCCGGCTAGCGCCTCGAGCACCCGCACCTGTCGAATATCATTGATCACCGCATGCGGAATGGTTGCCGCCGCAAAATCCTCCGCCAGTTCTGCCGTTGAATAGTTGATTGAAATGGCGCCGATATCGTCATAGCAGCCCTGCCTTTGTGCCTGGCGGCCCTTGTTGGTCTGCCGTGCTTCATTGGCAACCGGCCGGAATTTTTCAATTTCCGTAAACCGCTGCCACTGCAGGTCATTGCCTATCGCGACGTAAATATATCCATCTCTGGTCGGGTAGGCGTTGGTCGGGATGAACTTGCGGTGCTCGTTGCCGCAACGGGTAATTTCAGAATCATCGCAACCAAAATCCACCAGTGGCAAGGTCGTGATCAGCCAGGAAGCGGCAGCCTGCAACATGGATACGTGGATTTCTGTACCCTCACCGGTCTCCGCCTGCTCAGCCAGTGCCAGGCAAACGCCTGCATAGACTTCATCACCGGCTTTCAGGTCGATCAGCGGGATACCTGACAGCGTTGGCTGCCCGTCTTCCCGGCCTGTCAGTTCCATGAAACCGGACATCGCCTGCAGTGCAGGGTCGTAACCGGGCACATTGGGATAGTCCGGACCCATTGCCGATATGCCGGCCCAAATCAGTTTTGAATTGGCTGTTTTAAGTGTTTGGTAGTCGATCCCCAGGCTCGTATAACGACCGGGCAGGGTATTGCAGCAGAAAATATCGACCTTAAGCTCTTTAATAATGCGCAGTAGCAGTTCACGCCCGCGCGGATCTTTCAGATTCAGCGCGACGGTTTCCTTGCCGACATTGGGCGCAATGAAATAGCTGTTGCGGTCATCATCAACCACCTGTGTGCCGATATAGCGATTCGGATCTCCGGGTAGCCGCTTTCCAAAGGGTGTGGCCTCGATACGGATAACCCGCCAGCCGAGCTGCGCAAACCTGAGCGTCGCATAAGGCATTGAAAGCGCCTGCTCCAGGCTCAGGACGGTGCGTTGTTTCATTGATGCAATGCCCTGGCTACCTTCTCAGGCGTCATCGGTGGTGCAAAAAAGCGAATGCCGATCGCGTTATACACCGCATTGGCGATGGCCGGTGCCGGGATAATGGCCGGCAATTCCGCGATACCTTTCGCGCCCATCGGGCCTTCCTTGCAGTTGCTTTCAACGAAGTGCAATTCGATCTCCGGTGTTTCCGGCGCGGTGGGCACCTTGTAATCACGGAAGCTCGGGTTAAGTACCTTGCCGTCCCTGATCTGCAATTCTTCGCTGAGCGCATAACCCAGCGAGACCGAGATACCGCCTTCCATCTGCCCTTCAATACCCAGCTGATTGATGACCCGGCCCACGTCCTGTACCGCGGTCATCTTCAGCACCTTGACCTCGCCGGTTTCGGTATCAACCCTGACCTCGGCGACATAGGCGCCATGCGCCCAGGTAGCTGACAGATTACCGACGTGATTTTTATCTTCCAGTTCGCTCGGGGGTTCGTAGTATTCGGTCACCATTACCAGTTCCGGTTCATCGGTGAAGTGCATCTGCCGCAAAAGTTTGTCGAGTTTGATAATCGCTACACCGTTGTCGGCCTGCACCACGTATCCTGAACGAAGATCCATCTCTTCAGCGGTCACGTTTGACTGCTTTGCGGCAGCATCCAGCACCTGTTTGCGTGCCGCCCTGGCCGCCCGCAAGGCAGAATTACCCGCAATAAATGTCGTACGGCTGGCGTGCACGCCGACATCCCAGGGACCCAGCGCGGTGTCGTTATTAACGATGGTAATGTCCGACATCGGGATACCGAGCTCCTCCATCACGATCTGGGTCAACACGGCATCGATACCCTGGCCGATTTCAGAGGCGCCGGTTATAAGCGTGGCCCTGGCGTAATCATCCAGCTTCAGTATCGTGCCGCAACCGTCGCTCTTGTGAATCTTGGCGCCACCCGCATTGTGTATCGAGGTCGCGATACCGATGCCGTATTTAAACCGGGCGGATTGGTCACGATTGCCAATATTGGCCTCATGCTTACGCAGGAAGTCGGTCTTTTCTGCTGCAATTTCAATACACTCGCCCAGCCTGCAGTCATCAAGTATCGAACCCTGCGGTGTTATTTCGCCTGAGTGTTGTGCATTCTTCAGACGAAATGCAATCGGGTCCATGCCTACTTCCTCGGCGAGCATATCCATCACCGATGCGGTGACATAAGTAGCCTGCACATTGCCGTAACCACGGAAGGAACCTGCATACACACTGTTGGTATACACCGACTGGCTCTTGTACTCGACGACCGGCACACGGAAATGGCCGGTGAAGGTACGCATCTGGATGACCGGTGTGGTCGGCCCCCAGGAGGTATAAGCACCGTTATTCAGCAGGCAATCGACACTGCGAAACGTCAACGTACCGTCTTTCTTCACGCCGCTGCGGATTTTAAACTCCACGGGTTGGCGTGTCGGCGAGTTGATGAACTCTTCCTCACGCGAAAAAGTCAGCTTGACCGGCCGGCCGGCAGCCCTGGCCAGCAAGGCGCAAATGGGCTCGAACGGGTACACGTCAAGCTTCGAGCCGAAAGCACCGCCGACCGGCGGCTGGATAACGCGGATGTCGCCCGGGTGAATGCCCAGTGCTGGCGCCAGGTCCATTTTGTAGTTGTACGGGTACTGGGTCTGCGAATAGATGGTCAGCTTGCCGGCCGTATCGAAATCAGCGATGACACAGCCCGGTCCCATGCAGCAATGCGTTACATACGGCAGATCAAACTGGTGCTCGAGGACGACATCGGATTCCGCCTCGGCGGCCGCGATATCGCCGTGGGAAAATTCATAAGCCAGGCTGCGATTATCCGGATGGTCTTCCTGTACCACCGGCGCACCTTCGCGCAATGCTTCAGTGGGCGAGAAAACCGGCGGCAGATCCTCGTATTCAACCTTGATCAGGCCAAGGGCTTCGGCCGCAATCGCTTCGCTCTCCGCCGCAACCGCCGCCACTTCATCGCGGATGCATCTCACCTTGCCGGCTTTCAGCGGTACATTGTCACGCGTGGTACCGAATCGCAGCACCGGAATATCATCGCCGGTCAGCACCGTGTGTACACCCGGCAAAGCTTTTGCTGCACTGGTATCGATACTGATGATCTTCGCATGCACCCTGTCGGTGTGCAGGATCTTGCCAAACAGCATCCTCGGCAGCACCATGTCGTTGATATAGATGGTACGGCCCGTGGCCTTATCCGGTGCATCCGGTTTTGGTATCCGCTTGCCGATTACCGTCTTCTTTTCAATAACGGTACTCATGCCGAGGCCTCCTCAAGTGCCACGGCTGCAACCGCGTCCACTACTTTTGTGTAGCCGCTGCAACGGCAGACATTGCCTTCGAGGCCGCGAGCGATGTCCTCGCGGGATAATTTTTGATCGTTGCCGGCATTCTGATCAACCAGGTAACGCGCCTGCATGATCATGCCGGGCATGCAGTAACCGCACTGGATCGCACCGTGTTCCACAAACGCCTGTTGCATGATTTCCAATCCGGCCACGCTGCCGAGGCCTTCGATGGTCTGAATATCGCGCCCATCGCAATCCACAGCAAACATCAGGCAGGAATTGATGGTGCGGCCATCGATTTTTACTGTGCAGGCCCCACACTCGCCTTCTCCGCAGGCCAGCTTGCCGCCGGTCATGTCGAGTTTCTCCCGCAACATGGCCAGGGTTGTCATGCCGGGCGGTACCTTGACCTGTACGGTCCTGCCGTTGAGGGTGAATCCGACTTCAATTTCCAGCGACATGGCTTAGCGCCCTCCTCAGGTACACACCGGTGAGGTGCTTGCGGTACCACGCCGATGCGCGTACATCATCGATGGGTGAAACTTCCTGTTGAACCGATTCTGCAGCCTTGTCGATTAAACTTTCATCCAATGCCTGGCCTTCCAATACTGCTTCAGTATCTGTTGCCCGCAGTGGTACGGGTGCAACCGCACCTATGGCCACGCGGACAACTGTCAGCACGCCAGCTTCCGGCACAGCGGCAACACCCATCGAAACGGTGGAAATTTCCAGCGCGGGACGTGGCCCGGATTTTTGAAAGGTCGCTGCAAAACCGGCGACCGGCTGATTAAATACAACTGCAGTGAGCAGCTCGTCTGTCCGCATAACTGTTTTCCCCGGCCCGGTAAAAAAATCTGCTAATGCAAGCGTACGAACGGATACAGATCCATCAACCCAGCTGGCCAGCTCCACCTCTGCATCCAGCAACAGCAGTGGTATGCACATGTCTCCGGCCGGTGATGCGTTGCACAGGTTTCCGGCTATTGTTGCTGCATTGCGGATCTGGGGGCTGGCGAAATGATCCGCTGCCTCGACCAGTACCGGCACATCAATAGCCAGTGATTCACTTTCCAGGATTTCAGTCACCGTGGTCAAACCGCCAATACGGTAGCGGTCATCCGATCGGGATATTCCGCGCATCTCTTCGATACGCTGGATATTGATCAGCGTGACGGCAAACTCCCTGGCACCAGCTTCAGTCTGCGGTGTCAGGTCCGTACCACCGGCGACAATGGTCGCCTCACCTTGATGCAGTATCTGCGCCGCCTCGGCAATCGAGGACGGCACCTTGTAGTTTTCTATCATCACAGCTTCCAATGCCCCCTAAAACCGAACTGGTTCGTTATAACGTCCGTACACAGACACCAGCGCATCGGTCATCTCACCCACGCTGGCGTAGGCCTTAACCGCCGCCATAATGGCCGGCATGACGTTCACACCTTCGCTGGCGTCATCCACGAGTTTCGCCAGCGTGTTTTCCACGGCTGCGGTATCGCGCTCAGCGCGTAAAGCTTGCAGTCGTTTAATCTGCTTACGCGCGTCATCCTCCGCGTAAGGGTGGTATTCGACTTCCGGCTCCTCTTCGTCCATCTGGTAGCAATTGATGCCCACCTTGGGGAATTCACCGGACTCAATGTCTTGCAGTAACTTATAGGCCTGGGCGGATACTTTTGCCTGGATCGTACCCTCGGCCACCATCTTGACGATACCGCCCTGCTCGTCGACCTCGGCCATGACTTCTTCCATCCGGTCGCGCATCTGGTTGGTCAGAGTTTCGACGTAATAAGAACCGGCCAGCGGATCCACGGTGTCACACAGGCCCATTTCTTCGATCAGCACCTGCATGGTTCGCAGCGACAGGCGCTGGGCGTCTTCACTGGGAATCGTATAGGCCTCGTCAAAACAGCACAGCGCCATGGTCTGCGCGCCGGACAGGGCGCTGATCAGCGCGTAGTAGGCGCCGCGTACGATATTGACCTCGGGTTGCTCCTTGGTCAGGCCGCTGCCGCCGCCGCCGGCGATCATGCGCAGCACCATAGAACGCGGATTGGTCGCGCCGTATTCCTCTTTGATGATCTTCGCCCACAAGCTGCGACCGGCACGGAATTTCGCGACCTGTTCAAAAATATTACCGTAAATATTGAAATTGAATGACAGGCGGGAGGCAAATTCATCCACATCCAACCCGCGCGCCAACACCAGGTCGGTGTAGGCTTTGGCAATGACAAAACCATAGGCCATTTCCTGCGCAGGATCGGCTCCGGACTCGCGGATATGGTAACCACAGACACTGACCGGGCTGTATTTCGGTGCATTATTGGCGCAGTACTCAATGGTATCGGCTACCAGCTTGATGGAAGGCTCGACCGGAAATATCCAGGTGCCCCGGCCGATGAACTCTTTGAGAATATCGTTTTGCGCCGTACCGCGAAGTTTTGCAAGATCATAACCACGCTTCTCCGCCATCGCCAGGTACATCGCAATCATGATGGCTGCTGAGCCGTTGACGGTCAGCGAAACGGTGATCTTTTCCAGGTCAATGCCATCGAAGGCAACTTCGAAATCACGCAGCGAATCAACCGCCATGCCGACCCGGCCTATTTCACCAATGGCGAGGTCGTTATCCGAATCAATACCAATCTGCGATGGCAGATCAAAAGCCACATTCAAGCCCGTCTGGCCATTTTCAATCAGGAATTTGAAACGTTTGTTGGTATCTTCAGGATTACCGAATCCCGTGTACTGGCGCATGGTCCAGGGCCGCTTCCGGTACATTTCCTTGTGGATGCCACGGGTAAACGGATACTCGCCGGGCAAGCCGACCATAGCCACTCCGCCGGAGGCTTCGAGATCGTCCGCCGTGTAGGTTTTTTTGATCTCGATACCGGATTCATTGAAAACCGGCTGGCTGGTATCCTGCCTGTTAATGGATGCACCCGTCACTTTTTTACGGGGCTTATACTGTTGCGTTGTCATTGACATCTCTCGTTGATGAAATCAACTATCTCTTCAAGCCGGGTCCCAGCCGGGAATATCCCGTCGAGCCCGATTTCTTTTAATGCCTGCTGGTCTTGCACGGGGATGCTGCCACCGATGATCCAGAGTCTGTCATCCAGGCCCTTATCCTGCAGTAGTTCCTTGAGCCGCCGGCAATACGGGACGTGCGAACCGGCCATGCTCGATAAGCCGATCACGTCGACGTCTTCTTCGAGCGCCACCTGCGCCACTGCTTCGGGCGGTTGTCGCAAACCGGTATAGATAACCTCGAAGCCGGCATCGATCAATGCGCGTACAACTATTTTTGCACCGCGATCGTGCCCATCCAGGCCCGGTTTGGCGATCAACACCCTGATCCTGCCCTTGGTTCTCCTGTTATTCATACGGACAGTTCCTTGGCAATAATCAATTTGAGAATTTCGCTGGTGCCACCGCCGATGAGGGTGAAACGGATGTCCCGCAGGTGGCGTTGCACCGGGTATTCCATCGCGAAACCATATGAGGCCAGCACCCGTGCGGCTTTATCACATATCGTCGCTGCCGCTTCAGAAGCGAAAAGTTTCGCCATGGCTGCCTGCTGGTGGCAGGGCTTGCCGTGCTGTTTTAACCAGGCAGCGTAGTGCACCAGTTGTTCGGCGGCTTCAAGGTCGGTGGCCATTTCTGCCAGCTTGAGTTGAATCGCCTGAAAGCGGTTGATCGGCTTGCCGAATTGTTTACGCTCGGCGGCATAACGCACTGCTTCATTGAGCGCACCGCGCCCGCCACCGACCGCCATGGCGCCGGTGATAATCCTGATCTCCGCCAGCAATTTGCGCAGGTGCCTGACACCATCACCAACCGCACTCAGGCAGTGTGTATCGGGAACAAAGCAATCATTCAGCGCCAGTTCGGATGTCGGCAATGCGCGTACACCCATTTTTTCAATGGCGCGCCCGACGATCAGGCCGTCAAACTCTTTTTCGACCAAGAATATCGTTAACGCTTTTTCCTCGCCCACGATGGCAAAGACCGTGAAGAAATCTGCAACCGGCGCCGATGTCACCCACATCTTCTGGCCGTTCAAACGGTAACCGCCTGCGACTTTTACCGCATTGGTTGAGATGCTGCCCAGGTCACTACCGGCGTTGGGTTCGGTCATGCAGATCGCGCCAACTTTTTCACCCAATAGCGCCGGTTCGAAAAGGCGTTCGCGGATATCGTCATTACCCAGCATGTGCAGGAACTTGGTGCCCATCAGGGACTGCATGGCCACCGCGCCCGCCAGCGACATTGAGCCACGCGCAATTTCGGTCAGCGCCAGGCAGAAGGAATTCAGATCCATCCCGCTACCGCCATCCTCCTCGGGATAGCGCATACCAAAAAAGCCAAGCTCTCCCAGCGCGCGAAACAGTTGCCACGGAAACTCGTGCGCCTCGTCGATCGCCTCAGCCTGTGGGGCAATTTTCTCGTCACAGAACCTGGCGAAAGTATCCCGGACGGTCTGCTGCTCTTGTGACAGTTCAAAATCCATCAACTTACTCCGTGTTAAATCCATAGTGGGTACGGGCGGATTCAGCCGAGATCACCCCGTCACGAATCTCGCGTGCCAGTGTATCGCGATCCCGCCGCAAAGGATCACCATAGCCACCACCGCCACCGGCAAACTGGTGGTAAACCGTACCCCTGGGCACTGCTTCGATCAGGTCCTTATTGTTCGGCACCACTACCCGGCCATCCGGATAAGTCAGCCTGATTTCGTTCAGGGTGCCATCCTTACCGCCGAACAGGCCAAAAGCAGGCTCAAAATCACCATCACCAAAGGTCACCAGTTGGGTATCCTCGGAACCGATGATAAATTCCGTCTCAACGCCCAACCCGCCACGCCATTCACCGGCACCGGCGGAGTCGGTCAGGTACTCGTGTTTCTTCAGCAAGTGTGGCGTCTGTTGCTCGAACATTTCGTAATCCTGGTCGAGGATGCCGCCGGATGCGTCGATCATGCCGATATGGTCATAACCATCGGTGCCGTGCATCGCGCCCGAGCCCCCTTTCAGACCCATGAAACCGATATCGACATAGCTTTCACCTTTGTCTTCATCGAGACCCGTGGTCAATGAGGCCAGCAGGTTATTCCAGCCGGCAGTGACCCGGTCCGGTATCACCGGCGCCAGCGCACGGATGATGGCGTCGGCGTTGGGTGGGCACAGATGATTGCCGAATGTCGTCGCCTTTGGATAGGACGCGTTCAGGATAGTGCCCTCGGGAATGAGTATATCAATCGGCCCGACCATACCCTCGTTATGCGGGATATCCGGGTTGACCATCTGCAGGAAGGTCAGGATGGACGCAGACGCACTGGAGGTGTAAGTACCGTTAACGAAACCATCGGTCTGGGCATCGGTGTCTGAATAATCGAAGGTAATATGCTTGTCTTTGACCGTCACCGTCACACGGATAGTGAACTTTGTACCCTTGTTGTGGCCATCGAAATAAACATAACCCTCACCCTTGTAAGCGCCTTCAGGAATGGTTGCAATCTCGGCTTCCATCATCTTGCGGGTGGCATCAAATAAAGCTGTCTTATGGTTTTCAAAACTTTCCCGACCATATTTTTCCAGCACGTCCAACAGACGGCGTTCGCCCACAGTGCAGGCGCCCATCTGGGCGCGCATATCATGCTGGACGATCTCCAGACGGATATTGGCAAAGATCAGATTCCACACGTCTTTGCGCAATTTGCCTTTTTCATAGACCTTGACCGGCGGGATACGCAACGCTTCCTGCCAGACTTCGGTGGCCCTCGGGTTGTAACCACCCGCCACGTTGCCGCCGATATCAGCCTGGTGGCCTTTTACTGCCGACCAGGCCACCAGTTCGCCCTGGTGGAATATCGGCTTGAACACGGCCACATCGTTGTTCTGGTTGCCCATTGAGAACACGTCATTGTGGAAAATTACATCACCTTCATAGAGGTCATCACCGAAATACGTGACCAGGTATTTGCATACCGGGGCCAGTGAGAAAGCGAGAATCGGCAGGTTTTCCGTCTGCTCCAGCATGCGGCCTTCGGCATCATAGAGGCCGGTGACAAAATCCTTGGCTTCACACAGGATTGGCGAACGTGCAGTCTGTTCCACCGACAAGCTCATCTCGTCGGTAATCGACTTGAAAGTCCGTGCGTAAACGGACAACAGAATAGGATCAATCTGGCTCATGTCCGCTGCATTCATGCTGCACCTCCTGTTAAACCGGGGCCGAGGAGATCTTCGCGGCCCTTTTCATACATAGCAAAAGACCCATATTGATCAACCACGCAATCATAGGCATCACTGACCAGGATCGCGGTGGTAACCTGCTCGATCATCGCCGGGCCAGGTACCCGGTTACCAAAGCGCATCTTGTGTCCATCATAGACCTGCACGGGGCGGAATGCCTTTTCTGAGAATATGTACATATCCCGCCCACCCTTGAGTGCAGATGTTGCATCCTCTCCGGCAAATTCCTGCTCACGAAAATCAAGCTTTTCAGTCTCGCCGATCGCCTGCAAGCGAACATTGATCAGGTCCACGCTGACTTCCTGCTCTTCCAGGGAGTACCCGTACAAGCGATCATGTTCGGCATGGAAGGCAGCGTGAATGGCTGCCGAATCCCCGGCGTCGATCCACTCGCGTTCAACCACCACTGAAACTTCGTGGTATTGCTTCTGGTAGCGGCAGTCCAGTTTGAGCTGGAATTGCTGGCGCTCTTTGGGGATCTTCTCATTGATCAGCATCGCGGCACCTTCCGCAACCATGCTTGAGACCAACGCCTGTAAAGCAGACCAGTCAAGCCCGTCCAGCCGGGCAAAAAAAGTTTGCACAAAATCATGCTTGAGATCGCCCATCAACATGCCCACTGCGCACAGTATCGAAGACTCCCTCGGTACGATCTGGAATGGAATCTGCAATTCCTCACAGATCATGCAGGAGTGGATCGGGCCTGCACCACCGGCAACCACCATTGGGAATTCACGTGGATCAAAGCCGCGTTTGATCGTCACTTCACGGACACCTTGTGCCATGTTGTTGCAGGTTACGCGGTACATACCGGCTGCAGCCGTAACCACATCCATTCCGAGCGGACCGGCAATATGCTCTTTGATTGCAGCACGTGCAGCATCAATATCAAGTTGCATCGTGCCACCGGCAAAAAAGTCCGGATTCAGGTAACCCAACACCAGGTTGGCGTCGGTGCAGGCTGGCAATCTGCCACCCAGGCCATAACTCACCGGACCGGGAACCGCGCCCGCGCTTTGCGGACCCATACGCAACAGGCCGCCTTCGTCGATCCAGCCAATTGAACCGCCGCCGGCGCCGATGGTATGGATTGCGAGCATCGGCAAGGCAATCCGGTGGCGGTCGATCACACCTTCATTGACCAGCACCGGGCTGCCAGTGACCAGTGCTGCTTCAAAGCTGGTGCCACCCATATCCACCACGATGCAATTGTCCTGCTCGTGGGCCTGTGCATAGACCAGACCCGCACCGGGACCGGCCGCCGGACCGGAAAGCAGCGTCAGCGCCGCGGTCTTGCGCGCGGTCTCCGGTGTCATGACACCGCCATTGGATTGCATGATGAGCAGCAGACCATTGAACCCGTGCTTGCTCAGCCGGCTGGTCAGTTGCTCCAGATAATCATTCAGAATGGGGCCGATATACGAGTTAAGTACGGTCGTGCTGGTGCGCTGGTAGAAGCGAATGGACGGCAGCAGATCGGTTGATACCGTCAGGTACGCATCCGGCATTTTCTCGCGCACCAGCGCCGCTGCACGGTTTTCATGCCCAGCGTTGATAAAGGCATTCATAAAGCAGATCGAAACCGCCTCGACCCCTTCGGCCCTGAACAAATCGATGGCCTTTTCGACATCATCGAGGCTCAGCGCTTCAACTTCGCTGCCATCCCGGCGCAACCGTCCTTTGACTCCGGCCCGCAGGTAGCGCGGCACCAGCGGTTCGACGTTGGTGTAACGGTTGTTATATTGTTCTTCACGGATGCCACGGCGCATTTCCAGCGCATCACGTACGCCTTCGGTCGTGATCAATCCGGATTTGGCACCATTGCGGGTCAAGGTAGCGTTGGTGGTGACGGTGGTACCGTGCACGATGGTCTCGACCGTTGCCATGAACTCACTTAAGCTGAGCGGCGGCGTCTGCCTGGAGGCAATCCCGGTCAAGCCGTTGATGACGGCGGCTGAAGGATCGTCAGATACGGACAGCACCTTGAATATTTCCGGTTCCCGGTCTTCCCAGGCCACCAGGAAATCAGTGAAGGTCCCACCAACGTCGATACCGATTTTTAAACCCATTCGTACAATCTCCGCAACCTAAGCCGTGTGGCCTGTCTGCTGTTCTGATTTCTCAATAACCAACTGTCTTACATCTTCCTTGAGAACTTTGCCCATGGCATTACGTGGCAAACGATCCACGATGATAGCTTCCCTTGGGCATGAAAAACGGGAAATACGACCGGAGCAGAAGTCTACGATGCGTCCGGCATCAACCTCACAGCCCGGTTTTGCCACGACCACGGCCACGGCCACCTCACCCCAATACTCATCAGGACGGCCAACCACTGCAACTTCCTGGATCTCATCGCATTCAGCCAGCAGGTTCTCAATCAGGGCCGGGTAAATGTTTTCGCCACCGGAAATAATCATGTCCTTGAGACGACCGTCAACATAAAGAAAACCCTCTACATCAAAGTGGCCAATATCGCCGGTATGCAACCAACGGCCGCTAAATGCCTTTCGCGTAGCTTCCTCGTCACGCCAGTATTCGGTCATGACATTCGGGCCGCGCACGAGTATTTCGCCACTGACGCCTGGTTCAACTTCGTTACCCTTTTTATCAACAATGCGGATCTCGCAATGCATTGCCGTTTTGCCGGTGGATGCGGGTTTGCGCGCTGCATCAGCGGGTGGTGTATACGCAGCGATGGGGCAGGTCTCGGTCGAGCCATACACCTGCACCATTGGCACACCCCAGTTGCATACCGTTGTCACCATACTTTCCGGCACGATCGTTGAACCGATCGAAATCATACGCAGGCTGGCCGGCCTGGCCCCGATCCAGCGATCATCCGCCATGAGTAAATGCATCACCGTGGGAACAACCAGTGTCAGCGTAATCGGGTACGCCTCAAGCGCCTGGTAAAAAAGATCAGTATCAAACTGCCTGAGCATCACTACTGTTGCACCGCAGAACAGCGCCGGCAGGGTCTGTATATTCAGTCCGCCGACATGAAACATCGGCAAAACGGTCAGGACCATGTCTGCGGCGGTCATGTCGTGCATGTCGACTGAATTTGCTGCATTCCAGGCCAGTGCCTGCTTGCTCAACAGTGCACCTTTCGGGGTGCCGGTGGTGCCTGATGTATAACAAAGCAGCAGACCATCCTCTTCACTGGATCCCTTTTCAACAATCTCGGGAGAGCCAGTATTTGATGGCTGTCCACGCCCGGCTGTTTCAAGCTCAGTGAATGAAACCCAGCCTTCACCCGGCCCCCCATAACCGATCAGCGTGACGGCATCCAACTGCCCACGCACACCGTTAACATGGTCTGTGAAAACATCGTCCACAAACAATGCACGCGGCCTGGCATGCTGAAGAAGCTGTACGTGTTCGGGTGCCGCCATCCGCCAGTTCAGTGGCAGCAGTATTGCACCGACACGTGCACATGCAAAAAGCAATGCGATTTGCTCGGGCGAATTCTGCCCCAGGTAAGCAACCCGGTCGCCTGACTCAATACCGACACCGTCAAGCAACACGCGAACACAGGAATCAATCCGACGCGCAAGGGAGGCATAGCTTATTTCGCCACCCCCGAAGAGGATAGCCGGCTTATCTGGTGTGGTGTCGGCATGACACTTTATCCAGTCAGATAAATCCATAGTATTTGCGATCCGGTCTTGATTATTTTAGTCTTAAACGGTATTTAAGTACTATAATACCACTATTATCGTCAAGACAAGTTAGGAGCACAAATCATGACCGGTAGTTATATCCCTTACGGCGCTTACTGGAGCAGTCCTTTTTCACGCTGGCAGGGTAGCCTGCAGCATCTGCCCAGTGTTGAATTCGCAGCACACCTGACGCGCACCTCACTGGAGTCCCGCGGAATCACAGGCGAAGTTTTCGATGCGGGCGTGCTCGGCATGACGGTTCCTCAGCAATACTCCTTTTACGGTTTGCCGTGGCTGGCTGGTATGGCCGGCGTTGATCATATCGGCGGCCCGACCATCAGCCAGGCTTGCGCCACCAGCGCACGGGTGTTGTCTGTCGCGACACAGGAAGTAGCCACAGGTTCAGCCAGTTGTGTACTGGCGGTGACGACCGACCGGCTTTCCAACGGGCCGCATATGTTTTACCCGCGTCCCAAGGCACCAGGCGGCATTGGTGCTCACGAAGACTGGGTGCCAGACAATATGGGTTTTGATCCTTACACACGCGGGGATATGACCCAGACGGCGGAAAACTGTGCCAATAAGTGGAATGTTTCCACCGCGGAGCAACACGAAGTCGTATTGCGGCGTCTGGAACAGTATGGGGATGCATTGGCAGATGATTCAGCTTTCCTGAAACGCTTTATGACCCTGCCCTTCGAGGTTCCGGATCCCCGTTTCAAAAAAACCGTTTCCACCATGACGGGTGATGAAGGTATTTTCCAAAGCACCGCTGAAGGACTGGCAAAACTGAGACCGGTCAAAGAAGGCGGCAGCATCACCTTTGGCGGACAGACACATCCCGCCGATGGGGCAGCCGGTATGGTCGTTACCACTGAGGCCAAGGCAAGGGAGTTATCAGCGGATTCGGCCATCACCATCAAGGTCGTAGCATTCGGCCAGGCCAGGGTAGAAAAGAGCTTCATGCCCGCCGCCACCATTCCGGCATCCATGCAGGCGCTGGAACGGGCCGGTATCGGTATCGCCGATCTCGCTGCAATCAAGTCACATAACCCGTTTGCGGTCAACGACATCGTCTTCGCCCGCGAAACCGGTGCCGACCTGATGTCCATGAACAACTACGGCAGCTCCCTGATCTGGGGTCACCCACAGGGTCCGACCGGTATGCGCGCCATGATTGAACTGATCGAAGAACTCACAATACTGGGTGGCGGCTGGGGCCTGTTCCAGGGTTGCGCTGCGGGTGATACTTCGATGGCTGTTGTGCTTAAGGTCGGGGGCTGAAATAAAAGGTCAGTTCAGGCCTTATAGAATAAAATAGTCTCTTGATTGATGCTCCTGATATGAAGTAATATCCCAACCTTCTCAAAACACGGTCGCTTTTTAAGGAGATAATCATGAAAAAGGGAGTCTTGCTGCATCTTTGTACTCTCATGCTGGTATTTATATCCGGCAACCTGCTGGCCCAGCAGGACTACGAATACCACCCGGCCCTGTCGGATAATTTCATGGTATCCCTGGGCATTTTCAAATCTGATAATTCCTTTACGGTTGCAGCAAATGGTGTTATCAATCCCGACGAAGACCAGATCGACTTTGATGACAAAGTCGGTGTCGATAGCAGTTCTACCCTGTTTAATGGCCAGCTGCGCTGGAAATTTGGCAAGCAGCGCAAATGGTCGCTCTGGGGCCAGTATTTCAAGAACGATGCCACTGGCGAGGCTGTGCTGGAAGAAGACGTGGAGTGGCAGGATATCATCTTCCGCGAGGGTACTTTCGTTGAAGCGGGTGTAAAGATGGAAATCGTCCGCGTCTTTGTCGGCCGCAGCCTGGTCAAGAACCCCCAGCATGATTTTGGCATTGGCATTGGCGTACACAATCTGTCACTGGGCGCTTTCATTGAAGGTGAAATCCTCATTGACGATGGGACTACCGAGTTTCGGCAAGGTGACGTGTCGAATAGCCAGCCCCTCCCGAACGTGGGTACCTGGTGGGATTTTTCTCCTGCAAGGAATTGGCTGATCCATGCCCGGGTGGATTGGATTAGTGCTAATGTTGGTGACCTTAATGGTACGCTCTGGAATACCGTGGCCGGTGTAAATTACCAGGCATTTCGCAATGTCGGCTTCGACTTGTCATACCAGTTCTTCAACCTGAACCTCAAAGTCGATAGTGCCGAGTGGATTGGTGAAATTGACATGCGTTACAGCGGGCCTGTGCTTTCTGTGACCGCGAACTGGTAACAATTCAATTACCGGAAAAAGAAATACTACCGAACCGGCAAATATCCGCCCTCCAGGCCTTTCTTCGAATAAACTATCTGCCAAAGCTGGTTGCGTCTGGCGCGCGCCGAACCCGCTGCAGCAAGCAGCCAGTAAGTCCACATCCGATAAAAGCGCTCGTTATAACCGAGTTCTTCCAGCCGCCCGCGGGCGGCTTTAATATTGGCCACCCATGCCATCAGGGTCGGATCATAATCAACACCGAAGTTGTGCCAGTCTTCCATGATAAAAATACCCTGCGAGGCAGCAGCAATTTGCTTTGCCAGCGGCAAATAGCCACCCGGGAAGATGTACTTGATGGTCCATGGATCGGCCTGCAAATCCGGTGTATTGGTGCCAATGGTGTGCAACAGGAACAAGCCGTCATCTTCCAGGCAGCGTTCCACGGTTTGCATGTAGGTTTTGTAATTTTTGGCGCCCACGTGCTCGAACATACCGAGAGAAACCACGCGATCGAAGCGGCCCTCAACCTCCCGGTAATCCTGATACTTCAAATCTACATCCAGATCCGCACACAGTTCACGGCCATATTTGATCTGTTCCTTAGATACCGTCACACCCACGACCTTCACGCCATAGTTCTCAGCAGCAAAACGGGCGAAACTGCCCCACCCACAGCCGATGTCCAGCACCCGCATGCCTGCCACCAGACCCAGCTTGCGACAGACAAGATCCAATTTGGCTTCCTGTGCATCGGCGAGGTTGTCAGCTACTTTCCAGTAGCCGCAGGTGTAGGTCATGCGCGCGTCCAGCATGCACTTGTACAGTTCGTTGCCGATATCATAGTGATGTTTGCCGATGTCAAACGCGCGACGCCGACTCTGCAGGTTCGCCAGTTTGGACCAGATCACCGGCCACACGAGGCCCAATACTGAAATTTTGTGTTCCAGACCAGCACGCAACACCTTGTAAATGAATACATCGATCTGTTCACACTCCCACAGGCCATCCATATAAGTCTCACCTAATGCGATGGAGCCTTGCCCGAGTAGCCGCCGGTAAAAATCCTTGCTGGTCACCCGCAAATCCCACGGCTGCTCTCCGTCTACACCCAATTCAGCCAGGGCCAGGATATCTCTGACAGCCTTCTCTGCTTTATCCATTGCTTTTGTTCTCAATCCTGTTCAGCGGTATTTTCGCAGATACACCCACTCGAAGTACCGCTTGGCCCAATGCATCAACAACATCGGCGGCAGTACGAAATTACGCTTTTCGGTACGTGCCACCAGCATGCCTTTGGTACGGCTGTCGATAATACATACCAATTCTGCTTTGAAGGTCCGCTCAGGTGGCTTCCCCGCCAGTTCATTCAGCAGGTTGGCAACAGCCGCCTCAGCTTGCAGGTCGGCCATATGCGCCTGTTTGGGCATCCAGTCGGGGCCGGGGAAGCTGCCGGAATCGCCGGCCACATACACCTTGTCCTGATCTTCGGCCTGACAATAGGCATTGGCCTTGATCAGACCACCCTCAGAGCGTGGTAAATCGGTGTTGTCGAACCATTGATTGCCGGTCATGCCCGGCATGAACAGGATCATGTCCGCGTCAAATTCACCACCTTCGGTGATGACCTTGTTGCTTTCAAAGGCCTTCATTTTGTGCCCAAGATGGGTGTCGATATCACGTCTGGCCATTTCGGCCAGCAGGCCATCGACCGCCTTCGGACCGAGACGCGCACCCGGCCTGGGCGCCGGTGTAAAGAACACCAGCTTGAATTGGTCGCGGCGGCCCTGCTTGCGCAGCCAGCTATCGATACCGAACAGAAACTCAAACACAGGCCCGCCGCGCATCGCTGAAGGTTCTTTGGGATTGCCGGCAAAACCGAAAGCGATGGTGCCGCCGTCCATGGCCGCCAGGCGATCACGCATTGCAACCGTCGCGGGGATGCCACCGCAGGGTGTGATCGAGTGTTCTATACCCGGCAGTTTGCGAATGAAACGACCACCGGTGGCAATGATCAGGCCATCGTTGGCTATATCCCCAGCGCTGGTTTCAACCGTGCGCCCACCATCTTTCAGGCCAGTGGCTTCTGCCTTGTGATAGGTCACGTTCTGGCGCCGGAAAAAGTTGTGCAACGGCACGACCAGGTCTTCAGGCTTGCGCAGTCCTGTCGGTATCCATATGGTGCCGGGAAAATAAACAAATTCCGGCCTGGGCGCGATCACATCAATCTGCAGGTCCGCAGCGGCAGCGCGCAGCTTGCGAACGGCGGTCAGAGCACCGAATCCGGCGCCAATTACGGTAACGCGTGCCATTAAATTTTCCTCAATGTTGGACTGCTGTCCGTTTACGCTAATACTACAACCGGCACTACCAACTTGCCGGGCTATTTATTTTACCTAAAACCCCAGGATTAACATGCCTATTTCTGCCCGAAGGTTTATAATCAGTTTCGATAGCTGTAGCATCAGTGCTGTCGGCTATTGATGCCAGACAAGCAGATGAAAACACGTGACGATCAAGCGGTCCTGTATCCAGCACATCGTCAATTCCTGTGTTTAATAGTCCTGTTACTCACTTTGCTGCTGCCTTCCCCCTATGCCATGGCTTCGGACAAGGCCGAAAGTACCGGCAGCGTGTTGCGGACCCTGATACCGGCTGTTGCCTATGGCACCACTTTCTATCTGCATGATTCTGATGGCAGGAAGCAGTTTTATAAAGGTTTCTTCACCAATCTCGCAGTCACCTATACCTTAAAAAAGACCATTAGCAAAACCAGGCCGAATGGCAAGGATGATGAGTCATTCCCGTCAGGCCACAGCTCAGTCGCATTCCAGGGCGCAGCATTTATCCACAAGAGATATGGTTTGAAATACGCTGTCCCGGCTTACCTGGGCGCGTCCTATGTAGCCTGGAGCCGGGTAGAGTCAGACAATCACTTTACCGTTGATGTTGTAGCCGGTGCCGCCATTGGCATAGCCAGCAGCTTCATTTTCACCAAACCTTACAAAGGCTTTGTAGTCACACCTGTTGCCGGAAACGGCTTCTACGGTATCGGCATCAGCAAACAATGGTAAACCATAAAAAGACTGTTTGGTTTCAAGTGTCCGTCTCGCCCAATGTCCGCCAGTCACCCTGCTTTCAAATGACGATTTATTGCGTTGCATTTTCCACCGCGTGTCCACTATCCCGGCACAGACCGAGAACTTCTTTGGCCCTTTTATCAGTGGCCTGAACCGAATCCAGGACTGAATGAATGGCGGCTTCGTTCTTGCGCCATTTTTCCGGCTTTGGCCGGCTCAGCGTAAAGCGAGCGAGCGGTAAAGGTTTTGCCAGCTTGGCTGAGAGTTTTTCATCCACTGATATTTCCAAATACGCACATAATCGGCGCACTGCTGCATCGCTTGTTTGCGTTAGTGACCCGTAGTCAATGGCGGTCCAGCGCTGCGGTGGTAGGCCAGATAGATCATCCAGAATAATACGGTTCGCCGCTTCCCACTGAAATGCACACACCTGCTCCAGGGGGCAACCGCTGAGCCGCTCCCAGCCCGGAGGCAACAACAGGGACCAGGGCAGTCCGGACCAGTTTTCCAGCCCGGGATAGGTGACCCAGCGGCCTGATTCCCATGCATCCATCATGCTGGAAATATTTTCGCGTGGATCCCTATACAGGTATATGTAGTACGCGCCGGGAAATATCTTGTCCAGAAAGGGCTGTCGCAATGCATTCTTTGGCGTCTTTTCCAGGAAACGCAATCGCTTGATGCCCAGGCTTTCAGACCACCTTCTACCCTGTCGATCACGCAAGCGGCGGGTAAAATCTTTTTGTATGGCGTTGATAGTCTGCTCCGTTGCATCTCCTGCTGTCAGACGATTGGAATTTACCCGGCCTGAGCCTGGCGACAACTCAACCAGGCCTTCGATTATCTGATGACTTTCACCGCCAATCGTCCAGACTTCAGTGGCTTTCGCCAGGGTCTCGAACAGTAGGGTGCTACCTGACCTCGGGGCGGCCAGAATAATAACCGGCCGATCAAACAATGTCTCCGGATTTGCGGATGGGTTTGGTCGCACTAGTGCTCCTTCAATGTGATAATTGCCGGTTCAGCAAAATGGCAGGTCAGTTACCGTCGCATCACGCACATTTTCGCCAGAATCGACAAGCAATCCGACCGCGTCATTACCAATGTCCGCATTGACTAACGCAAGCGCGATATTCCTGTCGAGGCGTGGTGAGTAAACGGCCGCCGACATCGTGCCCACCACGTCGTTTTCGAGCAGTACCGGGTAGGGATGCTCATTCGGGACAATTCTCTCACCTGATAAAAACAATCCAACCTGCCGGCGTTTGATGCCTTCACCAACAATTTTTTTTAATGCATTCTGTCCGACAAACTCATCAGCTTGCTCGAGGTCCACGTATCTGCCGAGCCCTACTTCGTAGGGATTGGTCAGTACGTCCACATCGGTACCAAACGATAACAGGCCGCTCTCGATACGCTCGACATCATTCGGCGCTCCCGGACCGATGGCATAACGTTCGCCCGCGGCCTTGACGCGATTCCAAAGTTCGATACCGCGCGTACTGTCCCGAAGAAAAAGTTCAAACCCACCCTGTTTCGACCAACCGGATCGAACCACCAGCAAGCGAATACCGTCCAGGTCGGTCTCTCTGAACCAAAAGTACTTAAGCTCGCGCACCCAGTCGCCCAGCAATTCGGCAATGACATCCGGCGCCTTTGGTCCTTGTACCGCAAGCGGTGATACGTCAGGTTCCACCACGCTTACCTTCAGCCTGCGCTCGGCTGCGATAGCTTTTGCCCATAAGGCAATGTCGCTGTCAGCGATTGACAGCCAGTATTGGCTGGCGGACAACTTTAGCAAAACAGGGTCGTTAATCAGGTTGCCGTCATGGTCGCACAGCGGCACGTACATTCCCTGACCAGGTACAGCATTTGCCAGATCGCGAGTTGTGAGATATTGTGCCAGTCTGCCGGCGTCGGGGCCGGCCAGTTCGACCTGGCGCTCACAAGCAACGTCCCACATGGCGGCCCCGTTCAACAGTCTGTCGTACTCCGCATCAGGATCGCCAAAGTCCACCGGCATGTACATGTGATTATAGACAGCAAATGATTTTACGCCGTCCGTAACTGTCGCATCGAAGTAGGGTGACTTGCGGACATTGGGCGAGACGGACATACGATAAGACATGGTTTTTTTTACTCCCTGGGGCAAGACACAAAACTCGACCAAATGATGATGTATACAATACAGTATGACGCAAGACAACCAGGACAGAATCACCTTCATCTTCGATTGCATTCCGGTATGAAGATAGTTTTCGGCCTCGTGATCTCAGTGTTACTTACCTCACTGGCAAGCGCTGATCAGGTAAGACGGCCTATTATGTTGGCGGACCTCGATTCAGTCAGGTCGGTTACCGACTTGCGCATTTCCGCTGATGGCGAACAGGTCGCCTATACAGTTCAAAGCGTAAACAAGGCTAACGACAGCCAACAATGGGCAGTCTGGGTCCTGGATTGGGATTCCGGGGCGTCGAAAAACATTTCAGCAGAGCTCGCGAGTGCCTGGTCGGCGCGCTGGAGCCCGGACGGACGGCAACTGGCCTTCCTTTCCAGCGGTCGTGAGCGCGGTAAACCAAATCAAATCTGGCTGTACGATCCGGCCAGCGAAGACTTGCAGCAGGCCTCGGAGATTAAGGGCGGCGTATCGGACTTCGATTGGTCACCCGATTCCAAACATCTGGTACTGATTGTAGAAAGCGGCGGCGCTCCGGCCAAGTCGATCGCGCCAATCATCATCGACAGGTTTCGTTTCAAAAGGGACGGTGTCGGCTATCTGGGGGACGCGCGTCGTCATCTACAGCTACTGGATCTGAAGTCCGGGGCGGTGAGGCCTTTGACCGATGGTCCATACGATGAGGTTTTACCGGCCTGGTCACCAGATGGTTCCCGAATCGCATTTGTGTCCAAGCGTGGTCCTGAAGCGGATATTCACGACAACTGGGATGTCTATCTTATTGAGCCTGTGCCCGGGGCTAAAGCTGAGCGTCTGACCCGCACCGAATATGCCGAGTCGAATCCGGAGAGTTGGGGAGGGCGGCCCGTTTGGAGCCCGGATAGTCGTCGCCTGGCTTTCACGATCGATCGGGATCCCAGCCTGAGCTATTACGCCCAGTCACAATTGGTTACCGTATCGACATCGGGTGAGCCAGGTAAAATTCTGACCGCGAAGCTCGACCGCAATACGATGTCCCCCCAGTGGTCTGCCGATGGCAAGAGCATTTATGCTCTGATCGAAGACGAGATGAATGTATATCTTGCCGCTATTCCGGCGGATGGAGGTACACCAACGCGGCTGACAGATACCGACCAGACCGTACGCTTTTTCGACGCCAGCGATTCGGGTCGCATCGTCGTCATTTTCGGAACCCCTGATCAGCCCTATGAAATTGGTAGCCTGGACGCGGGGCATATTCGCAAAATAACGAAACAAAACGATGCATGGGTTGGCAGGGTCCAGCTCGGATCGGTCGAGGTCATGGAGTACCCAAGCGGCGACGGCACACGCATTCGCGGGTTGCTGTTGAAACCTCCTGGCTACGAGAAGGGTCGGCGATACCCTGCAATTTTACGCATTCACGGTGGACCGGTTGGCCAATTTCGTAAAGAGTTCAATTTCGAATGGCAATTATTGGCAGCAAATGGCTATGTGGTATTAGGCGTCAATCCGCGCGGTAGTTCCGGGCGTGGCGAAGACTTTCAGCGTTTGATATTCGGTGATCTGGGACACGGGGACGTTCCCGACCTATTGGCGGCCATCGATTTCACGGTCAAACAAGGTATCATCGACAAAGACCGCCTGGGTATCGGCGGTTGGAGCTACGGCGCGATGTTGACCAACTATACCATCGCGTCGGACCCACGTTTCAAAGCGGCCACCAGCGGTGCGGGCGTCTCCAACATGCTGGCACTTTACGGAACAGACGAATGGGTTCGGCATTGGGAACTGGAACTCGGCCGGCCCTGGGAGAATACGGAGAAATGGCTGCGGCTGTCCTATCCGTTTCTACGGGCCGACCAAATATCGACGCCGACATTGTTTCTGGTTGGTGAACTGGATCTAAACGTTCCAGTGGCAAACTCAGAACAAATGTATCAAGCCCTGAAGAGTCTTGGTATTGACACCAGGCTCATCATCTACCCTGGCGAGTATCACAACATTAGCAGGCCCAGCTTTCGCCGTGATGTGCTGGAGCGATACCTGGCCTGGTACGACAAATACCTGCATTGATAAACCGGGAGCACGTGAAATGAAGTCGTTTGCAACAGCCTTACGCAAAGACATAGGTGTATTTCTTCTGTTCTACTTTTTTGCGACGACCTCCGTGGTAGCAGCGGACGGGGCTCCAACAGCACAGGAACTGCTCGCAGGTTTGATCGCAATACCGAGCTTTGAGGAAACCGGCAGGGCAAGAGAAGCCGCTGAATTTCTCGCCGGGCATTTACTTTCCGCCGGATTCCCGGCCAGGGACGTGCAATTGCTGGGTCCATCGGAGACCATAGGTGGCCTTGTTGCACGGCTACCAGGTCGCGGTACCGAGCGACCGGTGTTATTGCTCGCACATCTCGATGTTGTGCCTGCGGTCGCGGAGTCCTGGTCTGATGATCCTTTTCAACTCGTTGCCCGTGACGGATATCTCTATGGTCGTGGCACTTTGGACAATAAGGCGGGTGCTGCAACACTGGTTTCGAACCTGATCCGGATGAAACAGGAGGGCATTGTTCCTGAGCGGGATCTCGTGCTTGTGCTGACGCTGGATGAAGAAACCAACATGCTGAGTATAAGGTGGCTTCTTGAACATCACAAATCACTGCTGGAGGCTGAGTTCGCATTGAATACTGATGGCGGGACTGTGCAAATGATCGATGGAAAAGCTGCTGTTTTCGGTATTCAGACCGCTGAGAAAATTTATATGACCCTGGAACTCCGGGCTGACAATCCCGGTGGCCACAGTTCTGTACCACAGCCTGAGAACGCCATCTATACGTTAGCGAAGGCTCTCAATAAAATTGCTGCATACCAGTTTCCTGTCAACCTTAACGATGTAACCCGTGCTAACTTTGCCAGCCCGGCAGAGTCAATCGGTGCATCCATCGGAGCAGCTATGCGCAAGCTCGCAAGCAATTCGGCCAGTCAACAAGATATAGCTTTACTGCAAAGCATTCCCTCTATCAATGCCCAGATGCGAACCACTTGCGTGGCGACTCAAATATCCGGTGGGCATGCGGATAACGCACTTCCTACCTATGCAAAAGCAATCGTTAATTGCCGAATTCTGCCACAGGAAAATGCCGAAGATGTGGACTCCCGACTTTTGCAGGTAATTGCGGACGATGCTATCAGTATGCGGCGCACATACGAGCCTGAAACCAGCCCGCCATCGCCTTTGGTACCGGAGGTACTGGACCGCATCACGGGAATCGCCAATGGACTGTTTCCGGGTATCAAAATCATGCCGATGATGAGTACCGGTGCATCCGATGGTCTGTACACACGGCGCGACGGAATTCCGACCTATGGAGTATCTGCGATCGCCAAATCACCGGAGGACAATCGCGAACACGGAATCGATGAACGGATTAAACAATCTGCGTTCGACGCTAGCGTGGAATTCTGGTACCGGCTCATGTTGACCCTGTAGTTTGCGAGAATTGATGCTAAACTAAAATGCAAAATCTGCTGATTGTTTGTTCCAGGAAAACAAATAATCGATAAAATAACCCACCGGGAGCCGTACTAAATGGACAGGGCATCACTTTACAAGCTAACTCCCCTGGTCGCTGCAATCACGGCCGTTTTGTACCCATCACAACCCGCTCGGGCACAAGATGCCGAAGAATCAGTTATTGAAGAAGTTATCGTAACCGCCACACACCGCGAAGTGAGTCTGCAGGTCGTGCCGCAGAGTATCACGGCCTTCACCAGCGTGGATATCGAGCGGAATAATCTGCAAAACCTGGAAGACCTGGCACGGGCAATACCCAGCCTGGGTCTGATTAACAGTCAACCGGGACGTAATGACCTGGTCTATCGTGGCGTTTCGTCCGGATCTCAGGAGTTTTACACGGATTCCCAGGTCGCTGTCTACCTTGATGAAACGCCGATGGCTGCAATTTCCCAACAGCCCTTCCCGCGCATGGTCGACATCGAACGGGTTGAATCGCTGCCGGGACCACAGGGTACCTTGTTCGGTTCGGCCTCACAGTCCGGCACATTACGTATTATCACCAACAAGCCCAATACGGACGGTTATAGCGGCCAGTTCTTCGGTGCCCTGGCAACGACCAAGGGTGGAGAGGAAAGTTACGAAGCCAATGGCTGGGTCAATATTCCGATGGGCGATACATTCGCAATACGCGCCGTGGGTTATTACGTCAAAGATGGCGGCTATATCGATAACGTCTTGGCCTCGACTTTCGTCGGCCCGGTGGAAGGTGGTCCACAGTTTGACAGCACCAATGCCGCCGTGGTTGAAGATGATTTCAACGACTATGAACTGACCGGCGGACGAATTTCTGCACTGTGGGAAATTACCGACAACTGGTCAGCCATGCTGGCCATTATTTCAGAAAGCAGCAAAAACGACGGCGCCTGGGAATCAGACCCTTCACTGGGTGATTTCAAGGTGGCCCGCTTCTTTGATGAATTCCGCGATGATAAATGGACCAGTTACGGCCTGACCATCGAGGGCGATCTCGGCTTTGCATCCCTGACTTCAAACACCAGCTATTTTGATCGCAAAATCACCTACGAGTGGGACAACATGTACTACGAGCAGTGGAAGGACAGCTTCTATGGCTACTACTACGGTTACGCTCTGTACAATACACAATACACCTTCGGCACCATTTTCAACGACCAGAACCAAAGCCGTTTTTCACAGGAATTCCGCCTCGCCTCGCAGTCCGAAAGCCGCTTCCAGTGGATGATCGGTGCCTACTATGAAGACCTGCAGGATGACTGGTATTTCGGCGCGGATAATCCGCAATTGATGGAAACCGTGGGGTGGGAGTATGCCCAATACCTGGCTTATTACTATAGTTATTATGGCTACGACGTCGCCTATCCCCTGCCAGCCACGACGGTCGGGTATTCCAACCGGCTGGATCGGCAAATCAAACAAACTTCAATATTCAGTGAAATCTCATACGATCTGACTGATAAATGGCGGGTTACCGGCGGCGCCCGCTGGTTTGAGTATGATCGCTACCACTTTACTCAGAACCAGTTTCCGGAAGGGCTGCCACCCGCTGGTAGTTTTGATACCAACGGGATATACATATCCGAAGGCAAAACCAACGACACACTTTGGAAGTTCAGCACCCAGTATCAAATCGATGACAGCAAGATGGTGTACTTCCTCTACAGCCAGGGCTTCAGGTTAGGCGGAACCAACAGCGAGAGGGCAGCCAACACCGGCCAGGTACCATTGGAATATGGCCCGGACACGCTGGACAACTATGAGATCGGCCTCAAGAGCCAGTGGCTGGATGACCGATTGTTGCTCAACGCCACCGTATTCCTGATGCAATGGAACGACTACCAACAAAGCTCAAGTTCAGGCGTTGGACCCTGGTGGTTACGCGGGACGTTCAATGCCGCAGATGCAGAAATCAAGGGCATCGAGCTCAATGGCACCGCATTGTTCACTGATAATTTTTCCTTCAACTACAGCCTGCTCTGGTCAGATCCGGAGTGGACGACGGATTTCACCTTCCCCGATGGCGACATGATCGAAAAAGGTATGACCCTGCCTACCTCACCTGAATGGAAGGCCTTTGCCGCGCTGGACTGGACTTTTCCGGGTGCGTTTGGGACTGATGATGTGTTTCTGCGCTACGATTTCAGTTACCAGTCCGAAACCTGGAACACGCTGCAAAGCATTATGGACGATGACCCCGAAGGCATCATCGATGCATGGAATGTCAGCAATCTTCGCATTGGTACGCACCTGAAGAACGACTGGACCATCACCCTGGTGGTGCGAAATCTATTCGATCAAAAGGCCATCGCTACGCTCTACAACGGGCCTAATTATGCATCTGACTGGTTTGGAACCGACTTCAACAGGAACAAACGTGTCTACAACCGGCCCCGCACCTTTGGCATCCAGGTCAGGAAGAGCTGGAACTAGTATTCCTTCAAGGTGATAGCTGGGAGTTTGTCAAAACTTATCGCGACAACCGTAGTACACGGCGCCAAACCGGGGGAAAGCCACGGTGGTGCCTTCCTTGTCGACCTGGAAAAACAAGCTGTGTTTCAAGCCATTGACCAGGTCTCAGAAGATATCGAATGGTTTGGTGACGAAGGCGGTCGCGGTTTGCGCGGTATAGCCTTTGACGG
>BTRB01000007.1:0-29697 GCA_036986175.1 Gammaproteobacteria bacterium | reverse complement strand
TTGGGATGTTGGTAGAGGCCATTGAGGACTTCAAACACGGTACCGTCACCGCCGGCAGCTACAACGCCGTCAAAACCGGCTAGGTCTGTGGTTGCTACCAATTCCCTGCCATGGCCCGGGTGGGCCGTCGGTTTTATTATTGCGCGTATACCGATTTTGTCCAGACAAGCTTCGATTTCCGCCCGTTTATTTAGCGAACGGCCGTTGGCAGCCCAGGGATTAAAAATGACCAGTAGCCTCAATTGCCCGTGTCCCCTTAAGTTGTTAAACCAGGTTTATTCTATTACATTCAGGCATTTCTGTCGCAGATAGCACCCTTTTTTTGCTATCCTTGGCGCTACGAACTGGAAGACCCCGGGAATTTGAAAATTGCAATGATGGCAATGAAAACACGATTCAGCCGTAAATTGCACATGGCTTTTGGAGCGATGCTGGTGATAACGCTGGCGCTGGCGTGGTATTTTTATGACAGCGTGCAGTGGTTTGAATACGATGTAGAACGTATAGCCCTGGCCAACTCTGTACTCAATGACCACCGTGCGCTAGCCGCGCAGACCGAACAGAAATACAACCTGATCCAGGAAAGTGTGGCCCTGGGCACCATCGGGGATTTACCGCAATGGCAGGAAAATACCCGGGAAATACGAGCTATATTTGCTCAAATCAGACAAGCCATCGCAGATGAAAAAGCGCTGCGGAGTGCTGAAATTGATACCCGTGAAATTGAAGACCTCAATGAACTGGAGAGCCTGGTTGAAACTATCATTGGTTCCGGTGAGACGATCAGGTTGGCGCTGGAGGCATCCGACATCGGGGCAGCTTTCGCTGAAGCGGGGAGGTTGCGCAGCGCAGGGACGGTGGAATTATTTATTGCGTTAATGGACGAAACCCTGGCAGCAAATGTCAAAAAAGTTGCTGATGCTAATTCCGAAGCCATTTCGCTTTCACATTACATTACCGGTGTGTTGCCATTGCTTATGTTGGCGTTGGCAGGTCTTACCGGTTTGATCGCGTGGCTCTTTTCACGCAGCCTGACCCGCTCTGTCAAAGCCCTGCACGACGGCGTACGGGCCTTCACCAACGGCCAGCTGATGCATCGCATTCCGGAGTTGCAGGAAAAAGAATTTGAGCACCTCGGAGAGGCCTTTAATACCATGGCAGATGAACTGGCCGGTTATCGGACCAGCATACATGATTCCAACGTCCGTCTTGAGGCTGTTGTTGATGAACGTACGCGTGCTTTGAAAAGCAGCAATGATATGCTGGCCGTGGTTGACGAAAACCGGCGTAAATTACTGGCTGATATCAGTCATGAATTTCGTACGCCGTTGACCGTGATCCGTGGTGAGGCTGAAATAGCCATGCGTGGAAAGGCCAAAACAGAGGAGGAATACAGGGAGACTCTGGAACGGATCGTTGAGCAATCCGACCGGGCTACCCGGTTGGTCGACGACCTGCTGTTTATGGCACGGGCCGATGCAGGCGAGCCGCGTCTGAAGGTTCGCCCGGTTTCTGTGGGCAGTCTGCTCGGTCCGGTTTGTAGTGATTTCAGTACCAAGGCAGAGAAAAGCAAGGTTATTCTGAGGCAGGCATTTAGTGATGAAAACTCCGTGGTCATGGGCGATGCCGGCCGTTTGCGCCAGGTTTTTGCTATTTTGATTGACAATGCTCTGCAATATTCCGAGCCGGGTGATACGGTGGAAGTGTGTCTTAAAAGAAGTAGCAGGGAAGTTATTGTCACAGTGCGTGACAGTGGCATCGGTCTGACCGAAGAGGAGGCCCGGCAAGCATTTCAGCGGTTCTTCCGGGGCGGGCAGGCCCAGGGGCATGCCCGCGGTACCGGTCTTGGCCTGCCGGTGGCCAAGGCAATCGTCGAGGCACATAAAGGCAGCATCACACTGGAAGGCGAACCGGGTGAGGGTGCAATGGCAACGGTTGTTTTACCCGCTGAAGACAAATTGAAGGCGGTGGCATGAGAATATTGATCATCGAGGATGAAGCACGAATAGCCGACTTCCTCAAACGCGGCTTGCGGGCTGAGGGCCACTTTTGTGTTGTTGCAAATGACGGCGAATCCGGTCTGTCACTGGCGCTTGAAGGTGATTTTGACCTGCTTTTACTTGATCTGATGCTGCCTGGGATACACGGCCATGAAGTATGCCAGCAATTGCGTATGAACAAGATCAATACGCCCCTGATCATCCTGTCGGCGATGGACAGCCTTGAGGACGTGATTTCCGGCTTGCGCATGGGCGCTGATGACTACCTCACCAAGCCGTTTTCTTTTGAAGAGTTACTCGCACGAATCGAGACAATTATGCGAAGAAGTTCTGCTATTGAAGGTATGGAACAGGTCCTCAAGGCCGGTCCACTCCTATTCGACCGCCAGTCGCTGCGTTTTTCCGTGGATGGCAATGAAGTGAAGATGACAGCCAAGGAACTCGCAATCATCGAATTACTGATGAGTAAGCCTGACACCCTGTTCAGCAGGGAACGTATACTCAGCAATGTCTGGGGGCTGAACATGGATCCCCTTACCAATGTTGTCGATGTATATATCGGCAAACTGCGGAAAAAAATTGACAGCGACTCCAATAATTCAATGATCGAAACAGTCCGCGGCCTGGGTTACCGTTTGAATATTGATGGTTAAACCGAATTTTTGCACCCCTTAGTGGTGGTTACCTGCCTGGAATAGCCATAAATAACATTAATGTAAAATATACGTATACAATTTAACCTGCTGTAATATAAATTATATTTATAACCAATTAGTGTTTCTTAAGTCTTGTGTCCGGGAAAATCCTTCATCAAAAATTTAGCCTGCGTTCATGTTTGTTTCAATACCTGTTTAGCAACGTCAACTAGTATTAAATTGTGATCTTTGCTTTGCCCGGTCAGTTTATCCCGCTGACTCCCGGGGAAGACGAAGGTCCAGGTTGATCCTGACTGCCGGAACCAAGTTTTCCCTGGGTGGCGAAGAAACCCGGAACGGTATGCAGGAGGCTGATAGTGGAGCCGGAACCGATTCACCGATGTCTGCAAGGACGCAAGCATGCAATGACTTCGGGGCTCGTCCTGCCAGTCGGAGTGAGCATCATCACCGCTCAGTCAGGATGATTTGCGGTGATACTTTTTCAGAATCGACCTTGTGCATGGACGCACTTTTTACAGGGGTGCGCATGGATGAGCGAGTTTATTTAGTGCAAGGATGCACAGACCCCCGGGGGGCATCTACTTGCCGATATCATATCTCAGGAAATTCTTACCCAGCACTGCTTCAGCGCGATAGCTTTGGCCACCATAAACGACGGTAGCCGGCGAGAGCCTGATCCTGGTTGGTAATGGCTGAATTTCCAGTTTCATTTGTCCGGAAAAAAAATCTGCTTCATCACTGGTAATAAGCTGCTCGACCTTTTTGACCGTCAACCCAATCTCACAACTGGCCAGCAGTTGATGATCACTCACAAACACTGACTCCAATGGTGAAGGGGTCATGGTGAGTGGCATTGTAAACCCGGACCAGTATGCAGTCAGGGCTGATTTGCCAATTTCAATGTTGGCAAGTATTCTGTCAACAGAAGCTACTGCCACTACGCGGCTCGCGAAGGGTGCACTCCAGGCATCAATGCATACTTTCAATGGCGTCGGGATATTACCGGGACTGAATTGCAACTTGCCTGTTACTTCAAGATCGGATTTCAGCGACATATCCAGTTTGAGGTGTGAAAAATCACCCTCAATCCTGAATCCGGAAAAAACCGTGCTGAGTTTGCCGCGGGTTCTTATGCCTGCTCTTACCCCGGCAAGTGCTGTCCCGCCAGGCAGTGCTTCAATGCCAGTCTTGATAAGCTTACAGGCAGATACTTCTATCCCGGATTCAATTTCACAGCTGCGCGCTGCCTGGGTGTTCAATTGCTCGCAATCCAGTTTTTTGGCTGCGACATTCGCAATGCAGTCTTCACGGTCAGCATCATACTTGGCATTTTGACGGTTGCTTGCCGCTTCGCAAATGGGATCGACAGCCTGACTGACGCAGCGATTATTCAAGGGATTATAGAAAAGGCAGGATGAACAGTCACGTACATCCCTGAGTCGCTTGCATTGCGTGACGGATGCTGTACAAGCGCGCGGAGAAGGGCAATAGCGTTGCTCGCAGACAATGTCCCGGGTTTCAAACGGTAGCATCTGAGCAGCAAACTGCAGTTGTGACAGAGCATCCTGATCAAATTCAGCTTCAATGCGCAAATCAGCCATGGCCGCGTTGAATACATCCTGTACAAAGGAACGCCTGGTCTCGACCAGTGCGATTCCCGGTTGGTCTTTGCTGATGGAGAAGTCGGCGGTTCTGGCATTGAATTCACTGCGTAATGCCGCAAAAGTCTGGTTTGCACGTGTCCTGTCAGCCTGTGAGACAGTGCCCTCGGCCGCCAGCGTGTGTACTGACTGGGAATGCAGGATACAGCCCGATTCTTTTTCAACTACCAGGACTTCCCAGTGCGAGGCCCCGGTGTTTGAGCGGCCTTTTGCAGACCATGTTCTCCAGCGCTCGCTGGGGCCGACCGCTAACTCTTGGACGGCTATTGGCTGCCCATCCGCAAACCAGTAATGGACAATGGTCATGGGTCGTTTCGCGCCTGAAATTTCAGAGTAAAAATAACGCAGGTTTTCCGAACTGGTCATGTTGCGGACCGGGAAGACAGGTTCCCGTGAATTGATGTCGCCGGCAAACACGGCTCTTGAAACCTCAATGTCAGCGGGACAGGTTGATAAATCTGAGATGAAATTCATGTCCAGTGCGATGGTCGTTGCATCAGCTTCAATCAGTATGGCGCTTCCGGCTATTACAAATACTCCCTTGAGTGGTTGCGAGCGACTGGCCGTAGCGTTGCCCGGGCCAAGCAGGGATGTGCCGACTTCCAACTCAGGCAGTGGGACCGCTTCCAGGGGTATTGTATTGTTGTCGTGTAGCATTAACGCATTTGTGATTTCTGCATTCAGGCGTTGCAATATCGATTCGTTCAACTCCGGTATGGCTGCGGCGTAAGACACGCCCTCAAAAGAGAAATCGGTGGAGTTGACATGCAGCCGATTGAAAAGTGGAAACCATGACAGCCGGTTGCCGCTGTAATCCAGCAATATATCGCCAGTGACCGAAGCGGTAATGACATTGCCGCGGTTGTCTGCAATATCTACGGTTGATTGCAGGGCAATGAACTGCGGACCAAAGCGGATTTTGAGTTTGCGAAAATAAAAATCGCCCGTAGACGAGGCTTGTGCTTTGAGTCCGGTAATTATCTGCCGGGTTAGTTGCCGGTTGTTCAGTTTGACCAGTGCATCAATTTCGGACAGCTCAAGTAAAGCGAGCCCGGCATTGGTAACACGCTGATTCTGGAGCGAGGCCTGGTTAGCAACGGAGTTGGCTGGATCAATCATTCCACAGCTAAAAATCAGCTGCGAGGCAACAGCCAGGAAAATAAGGCGTATCAACATACTTCGCATGTGGTAGCCACGTGTTTCCGGCACTGGCAGCGTGCGATTTTGCCAGTGATTTTCAAGAAGTTGTGCCCATTGATTACTGTTCTCGTAACGAACGGCTCAAGCCACCATTGTGATGAGTGACAAAGGTAAAATCAAATGATTGTTCCACAGCACGACCTACTTCCAACCACATGCGGCGATGACCAGCACCCAGACGCATTTTACCTCGGTACCGTATTTGCTGGTCCAGCCGAATTCGGGAGTGATCACATCCCAGAACCGTTGCAGGTCACCTTTTATACCGGGATCGTAAGCGAAGCGAACAAGGCCGGGAGTGTACGCAAAGGGCAATTCCTGCATCGGTTGATCCAGCATCGCCAGCAGGTTGGGTCTTTCCGGGTAATGAAACTCCTTCTGGTGAAATTCCTTTTGGATTTCAGTACTGTACAGTACGATTGGTTTGTCGAAAAGCTGGTCTGCGGCGGGATCTTCTGTAATGAACGGGCTGCTCAAAACAAGATTCGTTAACCGGCGTTTTTCCTCTGTATTCATTGTCTCCAGACCACGTTTGATTGGGGCCAATATCACTGCACGTGATGCCGGCGATACCCCTTGTGAAGAGGTCTCTGCCAATGGCACTGACTCGGGTCTTGTGTCCCTGGGTTCAGGGACAGGCTCAGGGACAGGCTCAGGGACAGGCCCAGGGACAGGTTCTGGGACAGGTATCGGATCAAATGTGGTTAAACGTAAATCAATCTGTGCAGATACAGGCCTGGCATCGGGTACTTGCCCGGGTAGTGGCAGCAGCAGGATGAGCGCATGCAATCCGAGTGCGATAGCCAGCGCCAACCAAATACCCGCATTGGTATTAGCGCCTGCCGGTACGCGGGTTTGAGTGGGGTGCTTAATATCGTTCCACATGTTTGAATAATACTTGTCTGACGTTAAGCAGAAGTTAATGCCGACAGGTGTTCCCGATAGCCTCTGCGAGTTACACTTATCCCTTCAATATAGTTGGCAGTAAAGTCGACACAAGAGATTTTTCCGGAGTATTGGCAATGCAACGTCTTATATTTGATGAAGAGCATGAAATGTTTCGCGATTCCGTTCGTCGTTTCATGCAATCTGAGATCGAGCCTCATGTTGAGAAGTGGCGCGAGCAGGGTATTTGTGATCCGGTCGCCTTTTTGAAAGCGGGAGAACAGGGCTTGCTTTGCATGTGGGTCGATGAAGAATATGGTGGATTGGGTATCGTGGATTTTCGTTTCGAGCAGATCGTAATCGAGGAGACCATCCGCCATGGGGATATCGGTCTGTTCCTGTCATTACACAGCCGCCTGGTTGGCCGTTATATCGGTAACCTCGGCAGTGAAGCACTCAAGGCGCGCTTGCTGCCAAAATGCATCAGTGGTGAGACCATTCTCGGCATTGCCATGACCGAGCCCAATGCCGGCAGCGACTTGGCAGGCATGAGATCCAGGGCAATTCGCGATGGCGATGACTGGGTGCTGAATGGTTCCAAGACTTTTATCTCCAACGGCATTAATGGCGGTGCCTTTGTCGTTGCGGCCCGGACCGTTGCGGAAAATCCACACGGCATCGGTCTGTTCGTGGTTGAAGCCGGCATGGAGGGTTTCAGTCGTGGACGTAACCTGAAAAAGATGGGCCTCAAAACCCAGGATACAGCCGAACTGTTTTTTGAAAATGTCCGGATACCTGCTGAAAATGTGCTCGGCGACCCGCAAAGAGGTTTTTACCACCTGATGCACCACCTGGCAGAAGAACGCCTGATCAGTGCAGTCCAGGAAATTGCACACTCCGAGGTCGCTTTTGATCTGACGATGGACTATATCCTGGAACGCAAAGCGTTTGGAAAACCCATCGCTGCTTTTCAGAACACCCGTTTCAAGATGGCTGAAATGCGCACATCGCTGGATATACTGCAGACCTTCATCGACCAGTGCGTCCTGTTGCACAACAAGGGTGAATTGAGTGCCGATCTTGCTGCAGAGGCCAAGCTATTTGCCAGCGAACTGGAGTCCACCGTCATGGATAGTTGTGTGCAATTACACGGTGGCTCAGGTTATATGAGTGAATATCGCATTTCGCATATGTTTACTGATGCCCGCGTGTCACGAATTTACGCCGGTAGTTCCGAAATCATGAAGGAAATCATCGCTCGCAGTATCGGTCTGGACGAACGTAAATTGATGGGCAAATAGATTGGTGTCGCACCATCCCGGCGAAATAACGTCATGCCGGGCCTGGCCCGGTGCCGGGGTGGCGCGACTGGTTACTACCCACCGAACCTTGTCAAAAAGCGCAGGCCAAACTCGCTGGCGTCGTTGCTGAGGATTACCAGGACGTAATCTCCGACATTCAGGCGTGCATTGTCATAGCGTTCGTCGGTCACATTACGGCCATATGCCGCCAGGGTCCATTTACCACTCGGCGCATGATATGCCACGTCGACATTGATCAATGTACGGCTGTCGATTTTGGTAAAACGACCCGGATCATTGGAAGGCTCACCCCACATGTCATCCCGGTAAGACAAATCTCCCCTCAATACCAGTTCGCCACCGTTGCTCAAAGCGACGGAGTATTCCGGGCTGATTGACGCAGTCCACTTGGGCGTAAGTGGTGCCACGGCGGCCGGGTTCGGATCATCTACATTGGCGTCAATATAGCCGAGAGTGGTGTACAGAACGAAATTTTCGGTTGCGGCCCAGGCGCTTTCCCATTCCACACCCTTGGAGGTCTGGTCAACGATAATGTTGACCGTATTGAACCCCGCACCCTGGGTTGTACTGACCTGGTAAGGCAGGTCTGAGTAGTTGGTGTAAAACAGGGCTATACTCATTTGCAGCGTATCGACTGGTGTGCCTTTCAAACCAACTTCATAGTTTGTAGCTGTGACGTTTTCATTGGCTTCAAAGCAATTGGGCTGGCTGACATTGCCGGGCTGGGTGAAATCAAGAAATCCGAACAGGCAGAAGGGTCTCGGCGGGAACTGACCGGATTGGTAGCCGTTTTGGATGGTGCCGTAGAAATTCATACGATCATTCAATTCCCAGGCTGCCGCTACTTCCCATGAAACCTCATCCCAGTCCTTGGTTTTGGTATCCTCGATCAGGCTACTGTTGATATTGATGGAGGCGGTCTTTTCATCTTCTGTGTAGCGCAGACCACCTGAGAGCCGTAAACGATCGCTGACCTGGTAGCCGATGTTGGCATAGACGGCCTTGCTGTTCATTTTCTGGCCGAGACGGAAATCGCCCAACGCAAAGGGGTGATCAGGGCCGGGGGGTCCCTGGAAGACCGTGCGGGGCTGGAAATTCTCGCCGTTTTCCTTGAAATAGTACAAACCGGCGACGAAATCCAGTGCGCCGTACTGGCCGTTTAACTGCAATTCAGTTGACTTCTGGTCCGCAAATCCCTCTTCCGGGAAAGACATGACGTCGTCAAAAAGACTGTCATCATCAAGGCCAGCGGTGTATTCAGAACTCCGGTCGCTATAAATCAGCTTGGCACCGAGGTTGTCCGACATGGCCCAGTCAAAGGTGAAAGCATAACCGTCGGCCTGGTTGGAAATATCGACCTGGTTGACCTGGCCGGTATTGTTGTCATAGGGGTCTGCAGACACGTCGCTGTTGCGGAAGCCGTTCTGATAAAGATAGCCGTTCGGAACCTCGTCGATCAGCGTGGTGTAAGGTCGCAGACCGCCTTCGCCGTCATTCTTGTCGTAGGCAAACAATACCGAGAAGCTATCAGTCGGTTGCCACCTGGCTGCAATACGTCCGGACCATTCCTTGATCTCACCAACTTCAGTGGAAGTGTTAATATTGACAAAGTCACCCAGGCCGTCGCGACTCGTATACGAACCGGTGAACGAAACTGCGAAAGAATCACCCAGTGGTGCATTGTAGTAAATATCACCGTTCAGGCGTCCACGGGTACCGACGGTTGCCCTGAACTGTCCGCCTTGTTCGTCACCGGGTTTCTTGGTAATAATGTTGATCGCGCCACCAATGGAATTACGTCCATACAGGGTACCCTGTGGGCCGCGCAACACCTCAATGCGCTCGATATTCGCAAGACTCCAGTTCTGGCCGACCTGACGACCGAGATACACACCGTCTACGTAGACACCCACGCCAGGGTCGGTTGTAATCAAGTGATCCTGCAAGCCAATGCCGCGGATAAAGGGGTTCACTGAGGAGGTTTGGCCGGCCGAAAAGCCGGTGACATTCAGGTTGGGTACGAATTTGCCGATATCGGTTAAATCAACGATACCCTGTTTTTCAATGGTGCCGGCGGTAAACGCACTGACTGCCACCGGTACTTCATAAATACTCTGTTCGCGTTTTGTGGCGGTGACGATGACCTCCTCGAAAACGGATGCTTCCTGGCTATCCTGTGCCAGGGCTGTAGTGCTTGCAATACTGCCGGCAAACGACAGGCCGATTGCAGTTATGAGCAATTTCTTCGCGTACATAAATCGGTACTCCCAACGATGACTGTGCATTAATTTCATACGGCACTTTCAGATGTGCTATTTGAAGGTATTCTAATGCTTTTAATCTGTCTGTACAGACCTTAATGCATATAATCTGTATGCTTATAGAAAAGCATGGGGATGGCAATGAAATCAAATGATATTCAGCAGGGAAATGACTAACAGCTTTCTCAGTGTAGAAGACGGGCAAGACAGGCTGCTCGTCAGTGTCAGAGGCAATTGGACATTCCCCAATGTGCTGGTCCTGGAGGATGCTACGGCGTCAGTGATGCCCCGCACAGGACAGGCGGTCACATTCCAATGTGCGGGTTTGGAGAACATTGATATTGCCGGTGCCTGGGTACTTTATGACCGCACCCAGCAATTGTCCGAGTTGGGTAACAAGTCTGAGCTGACCGGTTTCAGGGCTGCGCATTTCAAGTTCTTGCGGAACATCATCGATGCGGCTGCCATCCGGGAATATGAAGAACCCCAGGTACGGCCGGAACGACCGAAAGTGTTGCGCGGGACGGTTGAAAACCTGGGCCGTGCCACATCCACGCATATTGAAGACCTGGGCCAGATTGCCAGGTCAATACTCGATGGTGTGCGGCGGCCATCACTGATCATGATCGGCGAAACCATAAAGCAGGTTTACCAAACCGGTGTGCAGGCCATACCGGTGGTGGTGGTGATTACCTTCCTGATCGGTATCGTGACGGCGAATCAGGCTGCCGGGCAACTGGAGAAGTTTGGTGCATCTGTGCTGGTCGTGGACCTGGTCAGTATCTCAATTACACGGGAAATGGGTGTACTGCTGGCCGCGATCATGGTCGCCGGCCGTTCCGGCAGTGCTTTTGCGGCGGCACTGGGGGTGATGAAACTCAATGAAGAGGTGGATGCCATGCGCGTGTTGGGTCTCAACCCGAACCAGATGTTGATTATTCCCCGCATCGTGGGGCTGGTTATCGCGCTTCCCGTGCTGACGATTTTTGCTGACTTCGCCGGTATTGCCGGCGGTGCTTTAATCGCGGTGGGATCAATGGGCATCAGTGGGCTGCAGTTTGTCGAACGTGTGGTTTACAGCACCGACCTGGTAGATTTTTACGTCGGCTTGAGCAAGGCCCCGGTTTTTGCCCTGCTGATTGCTGCTGTAGGCACTTTGCGTGGTATGCAGGTGAAATCCTCAGCAGAGGAACTTGGGCGAAAGACCACCACGGCTGTGGTCCAGTCCATTTTCATGATCATTGTTGTCGATGCCCTTTTTGCAACGCTGTTTTCCCGCCTGGGTATCTGATGGAAGCCATTATTTCAGTCCGGAATCTGGTCAACCGTTTTGGTAAGCAAGTGGTGCATGACGGGCTTTCGCTGGATGTGCAGCAGGATGAAATTCTTGGTGTAGTCGGTGGTTCCGGGACTGGCAAGTCGGTATTGATGCGCAGTATTCTGGGTCTGCAAAAACCCACCAGCGGCACGATTACCGTGCTGGGACAAAAAATCGAATATCACAAGCCGGGGCCGAGTTGTTGCTGGGGCGTGTTATTTCAGGGCGGGGCGCTGCTGTCGGGCCTGACGGTGCAGGAGAATGTTGAATTACCTATTGCCCTGAACTCGAATATGCCGGTGGAAACCCGGCATGAGCTGGCCAGCCTGAAACTGTTGATGACCGGCTTGAGCCTGTCAGTGGCAGACAAATACCCGTCAGAACTTTCAGGTGGCATGAGAAAACGGGTGTCACTGGCCCGGGCGCTGGCAGTGGAACCAAAAATTCTGTTCCTGGATGAGCCAACTGCCGGGCTGGACCCGATCGCTGCCACGGAATTTGATGAATTGATCACCTACCTGCACGATAATCTTGACCTGACCATCATGATGATTACCCATGATGTTGACAGCCTGTTTGGTGTTTGTGATCGTATTGCCGTGCTGGTGGATGGAGGAGTAGTGGTGGGAACTGTGGACGAAATACTGGGTTCTGATCATCCATGGATCAAGCATTATTTTGGTGTGCCGCGTGCACAAAGAGCCCGAGCTGCCGCAGGGGGGTCCCGCCGTGAGTAACAAAAACTTCGCTGTTGGTTTGTTTGTCGCTATTGCACTGGCTGGATTTGTGTTCACGACGATCTGGCTGACCGGCAAAAGAGGTACGGAACCCACGGTTTATTATTCGATGTATTTTGACAAGGATGTCAGCGGCCTGATGCTGGGCGGACCGGTGTTCTACCTGGGTGTGGAAGTCGGGACGGTAATCGCCATGAGCATCATTCCCGGAGACCCTGTGCGGGTGCGGGTCGATGCCGAAGTTCTCGAATCTGCCCCGGTTGATGCCGGCACATATGCCAGTCTTGCGTTCCAGGGTATTACCGGTGTTGCCGTCATCAGGCTGAATGCTGATACGGGTGTATACGAGGCCCTGAAACGGGAGAAAAACCAGCAATACGCAGTCATCAGGGTGCGGGACACCGGCATCAGTGCCCTGCTGTCCAAGGCGCCGGAAATAGTCGATAAGCTGGATTCTGTACTGCTGCAAATCAGCCAGATACTGGGTGAGGAAAATCAGGGTTTCGTACGTGATATATTGGTGAACCTGTCAACTGTTTCCGATGCTTTGGCCCAAAGGCAGAAAGCCATCGGCGAAATACCGGTCACGCTCAATAGAGCCATGACCGAATTGCATGAAAGCCTGGTGCTGATAAAATCCATGGCACGGGAACTTAAGCCGGAACTGTCTTCAGCCGTGGTCAATATCAACCAGGCAACACAGGACCTTGCGAAGATAACAGCACGGCTGGAAGGTTGGGCGGCTGACAATGACAGTGAAATGAACGCCTTTATGGAGGATGGCCTGGGTCAGGTGCCGGCCCTGGTATCCGATGCACGCAGCACGCTCAGGGAAATTGAGAAACTGGTGCAGGATTTACGTGAAGATCCTTCAATACTTATCTACAAACCCCGGCAAGACACTGTTGATGTGGAGCAATAGCCAGGTTATGAAAATTGCAAAATACTTAAATCTGTCCGGCCTGCTATTAGTGGCCCTGGTAGTGACTGCCTGTGGCGGGCTGACGCGCAGTGACAAGCCGGCAATCAGCAGTTGGTGGCTGAAGCCGTATGTAACAGGCACACGAGCACCAGCCCCGGAGCCGCTAACCCGTGTAGCAGTGTTGGTGGTTGTTGCACCCGGGCTGGATACTGACTGGATATTGACGCTGTCCACAGAAGCTAAATTAAGTCACTACGCCGGTGCACGCTGGGTAGGCAACCTGCCTGAGTTGGTCGCATCTTTGACGAGCAGAACACTGGGGGCCTCAGGTCGCTTTGACGTGGTATCCAAGCGTGCCGGTGGTGGTCATGAAGATTGTGAATTGCAACTGGAAGTGCAGGAGTTTTTTGCCAGCATTGAAGCATCGGGCCAAACTACCGGGGTCCGGGTTGCCATCAGCGGTCAGTACCAATGTGAGTCTGCAAAACCTGTACCTGTTCGACTAAACGCTTCAATTCCGGTAAATGATAAGCGTATGAGTTCTATCGTTGCAGTCTTTCAGCAAGCTACGGACAGGGTAATGAAAGATCTGCTCGACGAGCTGCTGTAGGAGGGGCTGGCTCTGCTGTCAATGCGTAACTATACCATGCAGCATTAGGGGACCGTCAGGCCATGTATACAAACCCGTGAATCGGTGCTGTGAAAATAATAATCCACCAATTCGCCGGTTCTTTTGTCAATGCGCACGATGGTGGCCGGAGAAAATCCGGCAAAAATATGATCTTCGGTAATTGCCAGACCGCGAAGGTATAACGGTCGGGCGGTGGCCTTGCGCCGGCTGCTGAAAAACGCAAATCCCATTTCTTTTAGCGCACGTTTGGCACTCCTCAATACCAGGGCTTTGACGCCGGGCATTTTCTTAATGTCTAGCGCACGGATTTGTTTGCCGCTTGCGAGGTCATACTCGCGCACAACTGTACGGCGTGTATCGTTGATATAAACCACGCCGGGCTCTTCCATGATCAGGTTATGTGCGTGCTTGAGTTTTTCATCCTCGATAACGATGCTGCGCCGGCTGAGATTTGCCAGCACGCATTTGGAGTGGAACAGCGCATAGACTTCACCGCGAAATTCACACACGGCATTCAAATGCAGGTGTGACGATCCACGGAATGAAGCATTGTCCAGAAAGGCCTGACGGTTATCGGCCTTCTTATCAATGGCCAGGGGTTCAATATTCAGTGCCTGCTGAAATTCGGGCATTTCACGAGGCCAGTACGAAGTTTCCAGCTTGCCGTCGTTGAGGCGGTATTTGAGTGCAGCGTCCAGGGAAGTTGAAGCCACCCAGACAGATGGATTGCTAATGTCAATTTCATGTAGCCCAACCATCAGGCCGTGCGATAGTTTGCGCTTCAGATTGAGGTCGCGGTCAAAGAAATTCAAGCTGTGGTAGTCGGCGGCAATCACCTCTTCGTTGAACAGGCGGATGCCCCGGCAGCCACGCACATTGCCGCGCGCATTCGGATCGTGATCCAGCGCCGGTTCAGCGGGTGCAATCGGCACCTCTTTGATAATCGCCTTGCGTTCCCAATCGAGTTTGAACAAGCTGCCACCTGCATTAACCTGTGCGGCCCTTACGATTGTTCCGAAGTAGATATCCATCACGTGTAGTGTAGCCCAAAGCGGTGTCGTTGACGGAGTGCAAGGCATGCTAGAATCGCTCGTTATTGTCGTACATTTGCCTGGTTCCGCCACCTATGCATGAGAACGTCCACAACCTCAGTTTGCAACATTCTGTTTGCAACCAGTTTGTGTCTGAAAAATGAATGCATTTGATCGCATGGTGAAATCCGCGCTCAGCGGTGGCGTGCCGCTGACGATATTTATCCTGGCCATAGCAGCCGGTATATTTGCATTGCAACTGACACCACGCGAAGAAGAGCCACAGATTGTTGTGCCGATGGTGGATGTGTTGATCGAAGCGCCGGGGCTTAGTGCACAACAGGTTGAGCGTCAGGTGGCCACGCCGGTGGAGAAATTATTGTCACAGATACCCGGTGTGGAACATGTTTATTCCACTTCAAACACCGGCAAGGCGGCGGTGACACTGGTATTTTATGTAGGCGAAGATCGCGAAATATCCATTCTCAATACTTACAACAAACTTTATGCTAACCAGGACAAAGTGCCGGACGTGGTTTCCCGCTGGATATTGCGTCCGGTCGAGGTTGATGATGTGCCCATCATGCTGCTTTCACTTTGGAGTGATTCGCCGGCTCAGTATGGTGATTTTGAGTTAAGACGCCTGGCAGAAGACATTTCTACCTATTTGCAGGGCATTCCACAAACCTCCGAGGTCAACGTGGTAGGTGGCCGTCCACGCACCATCAGGATTTTGATTGACGCTGAAAGCATGGGTGCCCGCAAATCGACGGCGGCGGACATTATCAACGCGCTGCAAATCTCAAATGTACTGCAAGCCGTGGACCAATGGGTCTTTAACAACGAATCCATCGTGCTGGAAAGCGGTGACTTTGTACGCACGGTTGCAGAACTGGGTTCACTGGTTATAAATGTCATTGACGGTATACCGGTTTACCTCGGGGATGTCGCAGAAATTGTTGATGGTCCTGCCGAACCGGAATACTACACATGGCTGGATTTCGCGCCCGGACACCCATCCTACAAGGCCGGCAATGACGGATACCCGATGGTCACCATCAGCGTAGCCAAGCAGCGCGGCAGCAACGCTGTCGCGGTGGCAGAAAATGTACATCAGTTGATGTCCCGCCTACAGCGTGAGGTATTGCCGCAAGAGATACATGTCGAGGTCATTCGTGACTATGGCCAGACGGCTGATGAGAAGGTCAACAACCTGGTCTCCAGCCTGGGCATTGCAGTTTTCACCGTGGTGGTTTTCATCGGTATTTTCCTTGGCTGGCGACCGGCACTGGTCGTCGGGCTGGCCGTTCCGATCGTCTATGGAGTGTCACTGGCGCTGGGTCTGACGTTTGGTTATACCATTAACCGTGTCACCCTTTTTGCCCTGATTCTTTCGCTCGGCCTGCTGGTCGATGATCCCATCACGGGTGTCGATAATATCTCGCGTTTCCTGGCCAAAGGCGGGGGTGATTTCAGAGACCGCATTGTTGCAGCAATGGCGGAAATCCGCGTGCCGCTGCTGATGTCAACGGTCACCATTGTTCTGGCGTTTATTCCGCTGGCCTTTATCACCGGTATGATGGGTCCGTACATGGCACCGATGGCGTTCAACGTGCCGGTCAGCGTTATCACCAGTACGGTCGTGGCGTTCCTGGTGACACCCTGGCTGGCCAGTCGTTTACTTAAGGGACACGTGGGTGACCAGGCACAGAGCGACGCTGCGGTCGAAGGTATGCATGGCACCTACCAGCGCCTGATTGGTCCGTTGCTGGATGACCGGCGCAAGGCGAAAGCTGTTTTATGGGTAGTCGCTGTCTTGTTTATCGCTGCTGCAATGCTGCCGGTATTTCGTCTCGTACCGCTGAAACTGCTGCCGTTCGATAATAAAAATGAAGTGCAGATCGTTATCGATATGCCGGAGAGTAGCAGCCTTGAAAATACCGCTGCGGTGGCCAGGCGGGTTTCCGCCAAGGTCAGTATGCTGCCGGAGGTCAGGGCGGTCGCGGCCTTTGTCGGCATACCTTCGCCAATAGATTTTAACGGCATGGTAAGGCGTTACTACCAGCGTACCAGAGTGAATATGGCAGATTTGCGTTTGACCCTGGTCGATAAAGCGTTGCGGGAGCACCAGTCCCATGGCGTGGTGTTGCGCTTGCGTGAAATTCTCGCACCGTTGAATGTTGACGGTATCAGCATCAAGGTTGTGGAGGTGCCGCCCGGTCCGCCGGTCATGAGCACACTGGTGGCAGAAGTTTATGGCGCATGGCTGACGCCCTACGAGAAGCAACAGCAGGCTGCGGAAATCCTGATGGCAAGGCTCGAACGTGAACCCTTTGTGGTTGAAGTGGATTCAACTATACAGAGCCCGCAACAACGTTGGCGATTTATTACCGACAAACAAAAAGCCGCCTTGTCCGGCGTGGCTACTGAAGATATCAACAACACGCTGTTAATGGCCAACCAGGGGTATCGGGCGGGGTTCATGCAATTGCCACGTGAGTCCGTACCATTGCCTATTGAATTACGCCTGGCGCCTTCTGAACGGGTCAGCGTGAATGATTTTGCACGCTTGCAGGTCAAGGGCAGACCCGGTGTTACACAACAGAGTTCGGCGCAGGGGCTCGATACTGCGCCGCAGCCGCTGGTAGCCATCGGGGAGTTGGGACATTTTGAGCATGGCTTCGTGGATCAACCCATTCACCGTAAGGATTTGAGGCCGGTGGTTTATGTCACGGCGGAAGTGTCCGGACGTACGCCTGCTGAGGTTATCGCCGATGTCAGTGCTGACCTTGGCGGGCAACAGGGGCGCGGGGCCAGGGATTGGCGCAAGCGCAGTTTTATTGACAGCGGTGGCAACGATCCATGGACTGTCCCGGAAGATATTTCGATTTCCTGGACCGGTGAGGGTGAATGGAAAATTACCCTCGATGTATTCCGGGATATGGGGCTGGCATTTGCGTTCGCCCTGTTCGGCATCTTTATCGTGTTGAGACTACAGACCGCATCGAGCATGCTTTCACTGATTATCATGTCAGCGATTCCCTTGACCATCATCGGTATATTTCCGGGTTTCTGGTTGCTCAACACCGTTGGGGAAAGGGCCATTGCCGGTGCGCCTGACCCGGTTCTTTTTACCGCCACGGCGATGATAGGCATGATTGCCCTGGCAGGAATTGTAGTGCGAAATTCCCTGATCCTGGTCGAGTTCATAAACCAGGCAAGGGCGCGGGGTCTTGCGTTGAAAGAAGCATTGGTACAGGCAGGCGCCGTCAGGATGCGGCCGGTATTGCTGACCGCCGGAACCACGTTGCTGGGTAACCTTATCATCACGTTGGACCCGGTGTTCAGTGGTCTGGCACTGGCCATCATTTTTGGCATTGTCGCTTCCACATTGTTTACATTAGTTGTTATTCCGGTAGTGTATTTGCTGGTATTTGACCATCCGCAAGAAAGCAGGGTTAAAGCATGAAAAAGTCGATGCAGAAGTTTGCGTTACCGTTAGCGGCCATTGTGGGCTTGTTGCTGATGATTGCCTGGATGGCAGGATTGTTCAGCGAGAAAATCCCACCGGGTATCAACACACCGGCGGCGGTGAGCCTGGCAGAAGCGGTTCCGGTGGTGGCCGCTGATGTCACCATCATCGAGAAAGTGCCGGCGTCTGTGGAAGCGACCCAGGCGACACTTATTTCGTCCAGACTTATGGCGCAGATTGTTGCGGTCAATGTTCGTGCGGGTGACACCGTCAGCCGTGGGGATTTAATATTGGAGTTGGAGAATTCAGATATCAAGGCACAGGTCCGGCAGGCAGAGGCCTACGTACGGGCAACCTCCGCCAGGCTTAAGGAAGCAAAGCAGACCCTCGCTCGGGTCCAGGAATTGCAGGCAGGTGGTGTGGTGTCGATCTCGGACCTGGACAAGGCGGTCGCCAATCATGAAACATTGATTGCAGAAATGACGGGTGCCAACCAGGCCCTGGAAGAAGCCAGAACAGCCCTGAGCTATAGCGAGATTGTGGCGCCGTTCGACGGCCGCATTGTGGACCGCTTTGCCGAACCGGGTGATACGGCCCAGCCGGGTTCAAAATTGCTGGCCTTATACAACCCGCTCAACTTACGCGTGGAGGCCCGGGTACGTGAGTACCTGGCACTCGGCCTGGAAGCAGGCCAGCCATTGCAGGTAGAAATTCCTTCACTGGAGAAGATCGTTGATGCGGTCATTGAAGAACGCGTTCCGGCCGCTGACCCGGGATCACGCAGCTTCCTGGTCAAGGCCGGAGTGGCATTCGATAAAGACTTGCTACCGGGCATGTACGCCCGTTTACTGGTTCCATCCGGTAGTGAAAAACAATTGCTGGTCCCCGCCGACAGGGTGGTACATTCAGGTCAGCTGCACCTCGTCTGGGTGGCTCAGGACGGGCACAGCTCGCGCCGGTTTGTACGCATAGGTCAGACGGTAAATGACGGGCAGATTGAAATCCTGTCAGGGCTGGCTGAAGGCGATTTGATTTTGCCGGTACCGTAATCGCGACCAGCGTAGCTGCTGGCCCGGGCCGTGGGCATGCTCAACGCGGTGGTTAAACTATGCAATAATACGTCGCGTTAATCTGGAGAATATTTTCATGTCATTTTTCAAACGCCTGACGGGTGTTTTGTTGTTGTTTGGCGGCTTGATTGCCAGCCAGGCTGGTTTTGCTACCAATGGTTACTTCCCCCACGGCATTGGTACAAAGAACAAGGCTATGGCGGGTGCGGGTATGGCCAAACCTGAAGATGCGATTTCCATCGTCAACAACCCTGCGGTAGCCGTATTTCTGGGCAACAGGATGGATGTTGGTGTTAGCGTATTCAAGCCCCGCCGTAACTACACGACCTTCAATGAGGGCAGTGAGGGTGAGAACGGCACTTTTACCATTGGTCCGGCAAACATCGATAGCGATAAAGATCTATTCTTTATTCCAGAGGTGGCACGTAGCCGTCAACTGGACAATGATTCAGCTTTTGCCTGGGCTTTCTATATGCAAAGTGGTATGAGCACTTCCTTTAAAGGAGGTTTTGCGACCTTTGACCCCGATGGTGATGGGCCGCTTGATGTGGCGACTTTGCCTGGTACCTTTGGTGATGGCACTGCCGGAATGGAGTTGTCTCAGGCTTTTGTGGATATGACATGGGCAAAAAAATGGGGGCAAAAGACCTCGTTCGGTGTATCTGCCGTACTTGCAGCACAGAGCCTTAAAGTTAAGGGCACCAACGGTCTGGCCAGGTACACAGAGACATTTGCTGCCAGTGGCGGATCGGCTTCACCGGACAGGTTGAGCGCGAATGGCCGCGATGCGAATTACGGCGCAGGGCTTAAAATTGGCCTGCACCGGCTTTTAGGTGAACATTTCAGTTTTGGTATTATGTACCAGTCTGAAATCAATATGGGTTCTGCCAAAAAATATTCCGACCTGTTCGCCAATGGCGGGGATATCGATATCCCCGCCTGGTTCAAAATGGGTGTGACCTGGCAGCCAATTGACGTGCTGTCTTTCAGTATCGATACCCAGCAAATATTTTATTCGAAGGTCGATGCATTGAGTAACTCATTCAGCAATATTTATGACTGCCCGTCCGCTGGTTTGGGTGGTACGGATTTGGCCAGTTGCCTGGGCGGCAAAAAAGGCCCCGGCTTTGGCTGGAAAGATGTGCCGGTTTACCAAATTGGCGCAAGCTGGGAACTATCCGACAAGTGGACGCTGCGGGGAGGCTTCAGTTTTAGCGATCAGCCCACACCGATAAATGAAAATGTCTTCAATATCCTGATGATTAACATGACAGAAGCGCATTACACGGCAGGTTTTAGTCGTAAGCTGAATAATGGTCGTGAGTTGAGCTTTTCATTCATGTATTCCGAAGAGGAATCCCTTGAATATGCCAACCAACTGGATCCCAACCAGGTTATCCTGTTGACGACCGACCAGTTTGATTTTCAGCTTAGCTATAGCTGGGGTGACTGAATTAAAAAACGGCCAGCAATATTCGGGCTGGCCGTCTTCCGTTGAAATTCTCAGGTAATCAGAACCAGAACCGGGCTGTTATTCCATAGGTTTTCGGATCATTGGGATAGCCGCTGTAACTGCCTGCCTGAACCACGGTATCGAATATGATCTGTGGGAATTCCTCATCTGCAAGGTTACGTCCCCAGATACGTATGTCCCAGGTCTGGTCGATGTTGTGGATACCGATGCTGGCGTTCAACAGGGTAGTGCCACTAATGTATGAGTTGGGGTCATTGTCACCTGCTGTGAAGCGTTTACCACGATAATAAACCTCACCGCGGACGAAGATTGCCAGATTATTGCTGATCGGTTTGTCCCAGGTCAGGTTGGTGGTGCCGGTCCATTTCGGCGCGTCGTCTTTGCGCGCGCCGGTGAGATCGCATGACGGGGCCTGAATAAATATCGGGCAGGGTGCATCTGTATAGCTCGCATAGGTTGCGTCCAGGTAGGTGACGGCCAGTGACCAGTGCAGGTTTTCGGTCAGTTGCGTTTGCGACTCGACTTCAACACCATAAATATCCATATCACCGGCATTGGCCAGGTTGAACTTGATACCGTCAAACAGGGTGGTCTGGAAATCCTGCACCTGCTGATAGAACACCGCTATGTTCAATTGCGAACGTCCTTCCCAGAAACGGGATTTCAGACCGAGTTCATAGTTGTCTATGAATTCCGGATCAAAGGTATAGCTTGGATTGGCAAAACCTGCAGAGCGATCCAGGTTGAAACCACCGGCCTTGTAACCACGGCTGTAAGACGCGTAGGTATTCAGATCGTCATTGACATTCCAGGAAATAATCAGGTTTCCGGACCACTCCGCTTCGTTACGTTTTTTATCATAGTCAGTCGCTGGCGGGAAAATTTGTGTGGATGCCAATGCCTGGGCGAGCGGTGGGGGCAGGAATGCACCGAGCGGTAACGCCGCCCAGGGATCGATAACAAAAAACTGGCCTTTGCCGGTCTTTTTCTCGTCGGTGTAGCGTAGACCAACCGTTAAAGTCCAGGCGTCATTCAAGTGAATGTCAGTCTGGCCGAATATCGCCCAGCTATCGCTGTTGGAGTCAAATATCTCGGATACCATGCCGGTGCCGGGGGCGAAAAATATGCCGGGTGGGAATTGCAGCAGCGTTTCAATTTGGGTGATGGCACCACCGGTCAGGATATCGAAGTACGGTCGGATGAAATTGCCATAGTGGACTTTGCCTTCCACGCGCAGATCCTGGTTATAGAAAAATGCACCGGCCTGCCAGTCAACACGGTTGTCACCGGTTGAAGCAAAGCGCAATTCCTGGGTGAAGGCTTTAATCTGGGTCAGGTTGCCCTGTGCCAGTACCAGTTGGACATCAGTGAAGTCGGCGTCAAAATCGGTATCGCTCTCAAAATCACGATAGCCGGTGATGGACGTGAAATTAATGCCATCATTGACTTCCCAGTCGATCTGCAGCGAAGCACCACTGTCATCCATGTTTGAATTCATTTGGCCGTCAAAATAGACCACCCGGTTAAACGGGTCAGGCGGGCTGATAACGGTACCGCCCAGGGCAGCGATAACCGGTGCAGTCGGGCCGTTAACAAATAAAGTTGCAGCACAGCACAGCTCATTTTGCTTGGATTTGTCGGCAATGAAACGTAACTGGACGCTGTCACTTGCATCCCACAACAGCTGTCCGCGTACGCCCCAGCGATCACGGTCGTTAACGGTGATCCCTTGTGCCGGATTCCTGATGAAGCCATCACGTTCGTTATAATTGGCCGCCAGGCTAAAAGCCAGCGTATCGTCGATAAGTGGTCCCGTGACCCTGGCAGAAGCAATTCTCCGGCTATAGTTACCCAGGCTGAGTTCAGCCTGACCGTTGAACTCATATTCAGGCTTCCTGGTGTAATAGCCGATAACACCTGCAGAGGAGTTCTTGCCATACAAGGTGCTTTGCGGGCCGCGCAGGATTTCAACACGCTCAAGTTCATTGAAGTCGCCAATGGCAGAGCCGGTTCTGCTGCGGTATACGCCATCTACAAATACACCAACGGAGGGCTCCAGTCCGGGGTTGAAACCGGAGGTACCGATACCGCGAATGCTGATGCTGGTTTGGTAAGCAGCCGCTGACTGCGTTACGTTAATGCTGGGCGAAAGCAATTGCAGGCTGCGAATATCGCGAATTTCAGCATTTGTTATATCGTCGGCGGATAACGCGGACACTGCGATGGGTACATCCTGAAGGGATTGCTCACGTTTTTGCGCTGTGACAATAACCTCTTCAAGAATGAGGGTGGATTCCTGTTCCTGCGAATAGACGGCAGGTGAAGAAAAAAGCAGGAAGGGCAGAGCAAGACCGGAAATACGGAAAAGGTTTTTCATTTTATATATCTCCCTTGGGGTTTCTCTGATCGAAACAACCAGGCAGGCCAGGAGCATTGCCTGGTTGAAATGTTACCGTCAGCAGTCTGTGTGAGCGACAACAAATTTTTAACATTCGCATGAGTGTACACGTAATCAGTTTGGTATTCACGGCCCATAGCCGCCAGCGGTGGTAAACTGCCTGACCAGACAGGCCCGTGGGAGGGACCAGCGCTGCTGGCTTCTCCCCCAGCGATCCCGCCAATGAAACCAAAGTGAACAACCGCCAATGAGCCGCACCCAACCCGTACGCGAAGGCGAACAACTCGACTGGTCATCACTCGATGCCTACCTGCAGGAAGCTGTTTCCGGTCTGGGTGGCCAGCCCGATGTCAGCCAGTACCCGGCCGGTAATTCAAACCTGACCTATTGTCTGCGCTACCCCAATGCCGACCTGGTTGTACGGCGCCCGCCTTTTGGCAGCCAGGTAAAATCCGCCCATAGCATGAGCCGTGAATACCGCATCATGAAAGCGCTTAAGCCAGTATTCACTTCTGTACCGGAGGTGCTGGCCTACAGCGACGATGAAGGCATTATCGGCGCCGAGTTTTACGTCATGCGCCGGGTGGAAGGGCTGGTGGCCGGAGCAAGGGCGTTACCTCCCGAGTGGGGTTTTTCGGGAGATGATACCCGCAGGCTGTGTATTGCATTCTGGTCAAAACTGATCGAGCTGCACCAGGTGGACTATATCGCTGCCGGTCTGGAAGATTTCGGCCGCCCACTCGGTTATGCACGCCGGCAGGTTGAAGGCTGGAACGGACGTATGCAAGCGGCCGCGACAGCCGATGGCGAGACTTTTGAAGATGTGCAGGACTGGTTGATTCAGAACCTGCCACAAAGTGAACCCGCCCCGGCGATACTGCACGGCGACTACCGTCTGGATAACGTTATCTTGGATAGAAACGACCCGTTCAGGGTGATCGCATTGCTGGACTGGGAGATCTGTGCCCTGGGTAATCCCCTGATGGACCTTGGCAATGCACTGGCCTATTGGATTGAGCCGGGTGACCCTGCTTATCTGCAGGCGCTGATGATGCAGCCATCAAGCGCTCCAGGTATGCTCAGGCGTAGCGAAATCCTGGATTTGTACGCTGAAAAGACCGCTGTAGACGTGTCCGGTTTTATCTTCTATTATACATACGGTTTATTCCGTAACACTGTAATATTGCAGCAAATATACTATCGTTTTTATCATGGATTGACCCAGGACAAACGCTTTGGAAAATTCGGGGCACTGGTGCAGGCCCTGGGAAATCATTGCCGCAAACTGATTGACTGACGCTCATGATTGTTCCCCGATGATATACAGGGACAGGATTTCTGCGATCAATGCGGGACGTTCTTCGTTTTCTATTTCTATGGTCACTGTGGATTTGATCAAAAACTGTCCACCGGGTCGCGCACTCACCCTCTCAACTCTGGCGCGGGCACGTACCCGGCTGTTGACCTTGACCGGTTGCAAAAACCGCACCTTGTCCGAGCCATAATTGATACCCATGACAGTGCCTTTGGGTTTCAGCATGATCTGCCCAACCAGGTACGAGATCAGTGACAGGCTCAGGAAACCATGCGCAATGGTGGAGCCAAAGGGTGTGGCAGCGGATTTTTCGGCATCAACGTGGATGAACTGGTGGTCGTTGGTCGCAGCAGCGAAGCGATCAATACGTGCCTGGTCGATCAACAGCCAGTCCGAAGGCCCCAGTTCGGTACCGGCAGAATCCTTGAAATCTTCAACGGAAATATTGCCTTTGATCATTTATCCCATTCCCTGTTCAAGCCCGGGGGTCCGGGCAGAGTTCATGCCGCCATCCAGGGGAATAATGGCACCTGAGATGTAGGCGCCGCTGATACCGCACAGGCACAGGATCAAACCAGCGAAATCTTCCGGCCGGCCCAGCCTCCCGAGCGGAACACCCTGCGCTACCGCAGATGTGAGTTTTTCATCCCGGGTAAAAAATGCCGTCATGCCGCTGGGAAATGGCCCCGGGGCGATGGCGTTCACGGTTATGTGTTTAGCGGCAAGTTCATTGCTCAAAAAACGCGTGATATGGTGGATAGCAGCTTTGCTTGCGGAGTAGGAATAGGCGGGAAAGCCGTGTGGCTCCATTCCCATGACCGAGCCGATATTGATGACCCGTGAAGGGTCGTTCGCTGTGCCGGATGAGGCCAGCAGGGGCGTCAGTTCCCGTATTAACGTAAATGGTGCCGTCACATTCAAGGTCATGATGTCTTCCCAGGCCTGCCACGGAAATTGTTCAAAAGCTGCTCCCCAACTACGTCCGGAATTATTCACGAGGATATTCAGGGATGGCTCCTTGGCAACCATGAATTCCGCCAGTGAAACCACGCCGGCTTCCGATGCCAGGTCGGCGCCGAAGGGTATACAGCTTCCCGGCAATTCGGCGAGGCCGTCAGCGGCCTTCTGGCAGGCTTCCAGCTTCCTTGAGGCTATATAAACCCTTGCGCCTGCAGAAACCAATGCGTGGGTGATCATATAGCCGATACCAGTGGCGCCGCCTGTCACCAGGGCAGTTTTGCCTTCAAGGCTGAATATGGAAGCCGTGTAGTCCTTGATCGTGCTCAACATGTGGTCCTATTTATCCAGGGTTTTAGTTCGGCCCTCCCACAGCGTGATTTCATTGACCTAATACCCCCGCAAGCTCGCAAAACGGTCCATATGGTAGCGGCTGTCACCCAGTTGCTGGTTCAACGCGCTCCAGCGCTTGATGAAAAAACCAATATCGAATTCATCCGTCATGCCGATGCCACCGTGCATCTGGATGCCTTCCGCGGTCGCGAGGCTCGCGGTCTGCCCGCACTTGGCTTTGGCCAGGCTCGCGAGCAGCGGCACTTCATTGCTGTCTTCATCAATCGCTTGTAAGGCCTTCAATACGACAGATTTGCACAACTCGATTTCGCCGAACAGGATTGCAGCCCGGTGTTGTAAAGCCTGGAATATACCGATGGGTACACCGAACTGTTTGCGTTGTTTAATATACTCCATGGTGCACTCAAAGGCTTCCTGGGCAATACCGAGCATTTCGGCAGCCATGCCGATGCGGCCCCGGTCCAGTACTTTTTGCAGGATTGGGTAGCCGCTGTGCAACGGACCTACCAGCTGGTTCCGGTTAACCAATACGCCATCCAGATGGATTTTGGACATACGGTGGTTGTCCAGCAGTTCGGTGGTCTCAAGGCGCAGACCTGGTGTATTTTTTGCTACCAGGAACAATGAAATGCCCTCGTTCAGATTTTTGCCGCTACGGGTGCGGGTACTGACAATGAAGGCGTCTGCAACATGTCCGTCTATCACAGCCAGTTTTCTGCCGTTGAGCACATAGCCGTCATCTTCTGGTTCTGCGCTGCAATTTACCGTTTCCGGACGATGTTGAGAGGATTCCTCAAATGCGACTGCCAGCAGTTTTTCGCCGGCCGCGACCTGCGGCAGCCATTCTGAGCAGATGTCTTCATTCCCGGAAAGAATCAGCGCGCTGGAGCCGAGTAGGGCGGTAGACAACAGTGGGCTTGGTGTTAATGTACGACCGCTTTCCTCGAGCACCAGCCCCAAGCCGGTATAACCGTATTCCAACCCACCATAAGACTCGGGAATGATAATGGCCGCCCAGCCCATTTCTGCCATTGCTACCCACAACTCACGCGAAAATCCCTCCGCCACGCCCTCGTCCCGCAGTTGACGCAAGTGTGACAGCGGCGCACGGGCCTGCAGAAAATCTCTGGCTGCGTTGCGCAGCATGGTCTGTTCTTCTTGCAATACTAATGCCATTGTTTAGTCCTTGATCCCCAGCTTTTTCCTGGCGGTATTCGGCCTCAGCCGGGCAGTCCCAAAATGTGTTTGGCGACAATATTCAACTGGATTTCAGAAGTGCCGCCCTCAATGGAGTTGCCCTTGGTGCGCAGCCAGTCGCGCGCCAGCTTACCGTTGTCGCTGACCTCGCCGGTCCACGCCAGGGCATTGCTGCCGTTGATGTCCATCAACAGGTTGTAACGTTGTTTGTTAAGCTCCGTACCAAAATACTTGAACCACGATGACACCGCACCCAGGCTGACTCCGGCTTTGACTTCGTCACGGGCGCGTTCAATTGTCAGTGCAAACGCCATTTCATCCAGTTCAAATTTCGCGATGTCAGCACGCAGGAAGGAATCTTCAAGTGTGCCGTCGCTTCCACCAATCGTATCCATTGCAGTCTCACCAACAGATTTCGTGCCCGTTTGTGAAAGGCCGGTCCATGAAATCATTTCACGTTCGTGGGTCAGCAGGTACTTGGCTATGCCCCAGCCTTTGTTCAGCTCGCCGACCTGCTGGTCTTTTGGAATTTTTACGTTGGTAAAGAACACTTCAGAAAAAGGCGAGCGGCCGCTGATCAGCTGGATAGGTTTGACGCTAATGCCCGGTGTTTGCATATCGAACAGCATGAAGCTGATGCCCTGGTGCTTGGGGGCATCCGGATCCGTGCGTACCAGGCAGAACATCCAGTCTCCAAAATCGCCGTAGGAAGTCCATATTTTGGAGCCGTTGAGGATATAGTGGTCGCCCGCGTCCACTGCCGGTGCCTGCAGGTTGGCAAGGTCAGAGCCGGCGTTCGGCTCGCTGTACCCCTGGCACCAGCGGATTTCACCGCGTACGATGGGTGGCAGAAATTGGTGCTTTTGTTCTTCATTGCCGTATTTCAGCAGCGCCGGGCCCAGCATAGAGATACCGAAGCTATACAATGCACTGCGGGCGTTGATGCGGGCCATTTCCTGTTTCAGGATTTTGACCTGCTCGCGGTCAAGTCCACCGCCACCATATTCTTTTGGCCAGGCAGGTGCAGTCCAGCCCCTTTCACCCATGCGCTCCAGCCACAGACGCTGGGCATCGCTCTGGAATTTGAAATTCCGCCCGCCCCAACAAGCATCTTTTTCAGAGCCCAGGGGGCTGCGCATTTTTTCAGGACAGTTTTCTTTCAGCCAGTCGCGAACTTCTGTGCGGAAAGAACTCAGTTTTTCACTCATAGATCCAGCCCCCGGGTGACCATACGGTCCGGTATTGATATGAACAGAGAAATTTATCACAGACCGCGATGAAATGTCGGGCTGATGAATTGTTTGTGGGATTCGCAGTGACTAAGTTCATGACGCAATCAATGAGGTCTGCCAGCGCCAGGCGTCGCGGCACATGTCTTGCAAACTGTGGGTGGCTTTCCAGCCCAGTAGTTGGTTGGCAAGGGTCGTGTCGGCCCAGCATTTGGCGATATCACCGGGGCGTCGGCCGGTGATGTGGTAGGGGACTTTACAGTTGTTGGTTGCTTCGAAGGTTTTAATCATTTCCAACACGGAAATACCTTTTCCGGTGCCGAGATTGACGGTTAGCAACGCCTGGTTCCGGTTCAGGTAATCCAGTGCCGTGACATGGCCGCCGGCAAGATCCAGCACATGAATATAGTCCCGCACACCGGTGCCATCGGGCGTGTCGTAGTCATCACCAAATACACTCAGCTCGTCGCGCAAACCGGCGGCGGCCTGGGTGATGAATGGCATCAGGTTATCCGGCACACCTGCTGGAGACTCACCGATCAACCCACTTTGATGTGCACCGACCGGGTTGAAATAGCGCAGACGCGCAATGCGCCAACCGGGACTTGCCCGGTACCGTGCGGCCAGCATGTCCTCAATTTTCAGTTTGGTATCCCCATAGGGGTTGGTGGCAGAAAGTGGAAAATCCTCGCTGATGGGAACACTGGCCGGTTCGCCATAGACCGTGGCCGATGATGAAAACACGATGGTTTTGACATCCGCCTGCTGCATGGCGGACAACAACACCGCAGTGCCTCCGACGTTGTTCTCAAAATACGCCTGCGGCTTTTTGACAGACTCACCGACTGCCTTCAAACCGGCAAAGTGCAAGACGGCAGATATTGGCTGTTCAGCAAACAGGGTTTTGAGCAGCAAGGCGTCGCGGATATCACCTTCAACAAAGGCAGGCTCACGGCCACAGATTTGACCGACGCGTCCAATAACAGAGGCATCGCTGTTGCACAGGTTGTCCAGCGCGGTGACGTCATAGCCGGCATCAAGCAGGGCAACGCATGTGTGCGAGCCGATAAAGCCAGTGCCGCCAGTGACCAGAATCCTCATAGTGCATGATTATACTGTGGAGGGAGCAGCTGCGTTGGTCCCTCCGTAATATCCGGCCCATCCCAGGCAGTATTAACAGACCCTCATACGGTATAATTGACACACTATAAAACAAACACTCAAAACCATGAAAGTACTAGTTACCGGCGGCGCCGGGTTTATCGGTTCGGCTGTCATTCGATACCTGATTAATGACACAGATTGCGAGGTGATCAACCTCGACAAGCTGACCTATGCGGGTAACCTGGACTCGCTCGAATCCGTCGCGAATTCTCCCCGTTACCACTTCGAACAAGCCGACATCTGTAACCGTGAGGCGTTGGAGCGTATATTCAGCTCGCACCGGCCCGATGCAGTCATGCATCTCGCCGCTGAAAGCCATGTAGACCGGTCCATCGACGGGCCGGGTGATTTTATCCGGACCAACCTGGTCGGTACCTATACGCTGCTTGAAGCTGGCAGGACGTACTGGTCGGGCCTGGATGAAGACGCGCGTTCAGCATTCC
>BTRB01000006.1:0-32927 GCA_036986175.1 Gammaproteobacteria bacterium | reverse complement strand
GTCGCCGCGTTCGAATGGCACCAGTCCTTAAGAATCAAAAATCGCGATCAGCAAAGCTGATGGCCCAGGCCAGCTTCTCGACCGGTTCCCGGTCTCACCTTCTCTCACCTTCTCTCACCTCCTCCTGAACATAACCCCGTATCCCCGCTGGGTTCAGTAGATTCTTGTGGTTGTACGACCAAACTTAGTGGTTTGGCTATGGACAATCGACCCCTGCAGGCCAGCGCCAGATGGCTTTGCGGTTTACCCGGGCGGATTTTATTCTGAAAGCACCGTGCGTATCTGTGGTGATTCTGATGCCGCCGCAGTCTGCAGTGTTGATTACCCGGACTTGTGCTTTTTGGTAGCGCTTGATTACGTCCGCTCGCGGGAAATCAAAACGGTTGTCGGCTGCGGCGGAAATCAGTGCCAAGTCTGGGTTGACAGCTTCAATCAACACCCTGGAGGATGATGTCGAGCTGCCGTGGTGTGGCACGCTCAAGATGGTATGTGCTGTGAGACCCTCGTTGACCAATCTCCGTTCAACCAGATGACTGATATCACCACTCAGCAAAAAGTTTAAGCCCTGACCACGGACACTGATGACACAGGAACTGTCGTTGCCAAGATATGGCAAGCCGGCCGACGGATGCAGGATTTTGAATTGCATACCTCCGGCTGACCATGCAGCAGGTGCCCTGCACTGTTGTATGCCCGTGTGTTTCTCCGGCAAGCTGGCCAGGTATTGTGCCTGGGGATATATGTTTTGCAATCGATCCAGCCCACCGGCATGATCAAGATCCGCATGACTGGCCACGATCAGGTCAGGTGATTGTCCCCTTGCCGCTATCATTGGCTGGATTGTTCCGCTAACCATATCCCAGCCGGCTTCACCAACAAGGCCGTTGCCGGGTCCGGTGTCGTACACCAACAGGTAGTTGCGGGTACCGACCAGAACGGAAAGCCCCTGCCCTACATCCAGAAAATCAGTTTGTGATTCGGACGGGGCCAGGGGGATAGCGACTGGCAATAGCATCGGCAGCATCAAGAGCAATCCGGTATAGCGTCCCGGTATACCCCGTGGCATTAAGATGATCAGCGCGCCAAGCATTGCAAGCACTGTGCTTGCCAGCCCCGGGACCCGGGTTGTATTTAGCCAGGCAGGTTGCAACACGGATAATTGTTCAAGAAACAGGAACAACCATTGCATTGTATGACCCGCCAAACTCAGCAGCCATGCTGCAACCGGCCCGGGCAGCCACAGGAATGACAAAGCTGCCAGGATAAGGGGAACCACCAGAAAACTGACGACAGGGATGGCAACCAGGTTGGCGAGCAATCCCGGCATACTGGCTTGTTGAAACCAGTACATACCCAAAGGCGCCATGACGAGCGATATCCCAAGCTGGGCAAAAATCATATTTCGCCAGGCCGGTATAGCCCCGCTACGAGGTACAAATATGAACAGCAAAACCGCAACCGCGACAAATGAGAACCAGAACCCGGCGCGCAGCGGTGCAAACGGGTCAGCCAGTAACACCGCTGACATTGCGATCATCCAGGCCAGCCCGGGATGGACCTTTCGCCGGCTCAGCATGACCAGGGTGGCCACCGACAGCATGATCAGAGCCCGTTGGGTTGATACTCCGAATCCGGCCAACGCTGAGTATGACAAGGCTGCCAGCCAGGCTGTGCACCAGGGTAGAACAATCGCGATCCGCAATCGCAGGCCATACGGGCAAAGTAGTAATGCCAGTCTTCCCAGGTAGAAACCCATCACGGCCGCAAGGCCGATATGCAGTCCTGAAATAGCCAGCAAATGGCCGGTTCCGGTAGCGGAAAAAACATCCCTGTCTGAAGCGAGCAGGCTGCGACGATCGGCAATGGCCAGCGCGGCCAACATCCTGAACGCAGGGACATCACCAGCGACCTGCTCCAGCCTGTGCAGCGTGGACGCCCGCCAATATTGCAGGTCAAACGCCCCGGGAGCAGCCAGGCGTACGTTCTCCCCTGCTCGCACATAGGCCAGGGCGCCGATGCCGCCGGCAAACAGCCATCGCTCTGCATCTACACCACTGAAATTGACAGACCGGCGTGTTGTCCTCAGCTCCAGTTGCAATCGCCAACGCTCGCCTGCATGCACTTCGGGCGCTTTGACTTCGCCACCCTTATCTTTGCGTGTGTACCAGTTCACACGAATCCTGGCAGGTATGGAGCCGGTGACGACATCAGGCAGGAACTCAAAACGTATTGAATCAGTGCCGCTTTTGGGCAGGCTGCCGATGCGACCGCTGATTTCGTGGCTCGACATGTTTGCCGCTGCAGGCAGACGTGTTGCCAGGCGATAGTTGACAGCAAGTGTTGTCAGCAGAAAAAACACGGGGAAAAGGCATGCAACCCTGAAGACAGGTTTTAAAACGATCAGAACAATCGCAACAAGGAATAGCAGCGCTGCCAGACGGGACGGCAGCGTGGAGGTAAACAGGTACGGCGAAACCGCCCCTGAAATGAGCAGCACCCAAGCTTTCAATGATCCCCCTTCTAAATATCAGACCAGACTATAAAGGCTTCAAGCCTCCCAGGTGTAGTTCAAATTGCTGGTTCATTTTTGCTGCCAGACGCATATCATGGGTTACCAGGATCAAGCTGGTTTTCAACTCGGTATTGAGCTCTAGTAGCTGGTCGAATACCTGGTTGGCAATGCGTTCGTCCAGGTTGCCGGTCGGCTCGTCACCCAGCACACAAGCAGGTTTCCCGACCAAAGCACGTGCAACTGCCGCTCTTTGCCGTTCACCGCCTGACAATTCACCCGGTTTGTGGTCCAGCCGCTGGCCCAGCCCGATAATTTCCAGTATGTCTGTCGCTCGTTGTACCGCGACAGCGGTTGGTTCACCGCGAATCAACAACGGCATGGCTACGTTTTCCATTGCCGTGAACTCCGGCAACAAATGATGGAACTGATAGACGAAGCCCAATCGGGAATTGCGCAAGTCACCCCGTTCACGCTCGGACGTTTGCCACAGGGATTTGCCATCGATGAATACTTCCCCTTGATCCGGCCGGTCCAGCCCGCCAAGAATATGCAGCAATGTGCTTTTCCCGGCACCTGAAGCACCGACGATAGCCATCGACGTACCCGCAGGAACCTGCAGGCTAATATCTTTCAGTACCTCTACCCGTTTCGGGCCCTGCCTGAAGCCCCGGCTGATGCCACTGGCCTCAATGACCATGCCGCTAGTTGGCATGTTGCACCCGTATCGCGGTTTCATTCATAGCGCAATGCTTCCGCAGGATGAGTCCTGGAAGCCCGCCAGGCGGGATACAAAGTTGCGAGAAATGATATGCCAAGCGACATCAGCGCAAAGCCCGTCACGTCTGCACTGCGTAAATCTGATGGCAACTCGGTAATGTAATAGATGTCCTCAGGGAAAAGCGAAAAACCAAATATACGCTCAAGAAATGGCATGACAGCGGCGATGTTTTGCGCCAGCAAAATGCCACCGACAACCCCCAGTACGGTGCCGATGATGCCAATCAGGCTACCCTGAACCACAAACACCCGCATGATGGTTCCCGCACGCGCCCCCATGGTTTTCAGTATCGCGATATCAGCTTGCTTGTCTGTCACCATCATGACCAGCATGGAAATGATATTGAATGCCGCGACCGCGACAATCAGCGACAGGATGACCCACATGACTTTTTTCTCAGTTCTGACTGCCTGGAACAGGTTACCCCGCTCCTGGCTCCAGTCCCTGACGCGAAAAATACCGTCAAGTTGTTGTGAAATTTCACGTGCCACCCACCAGGCAGAGTCCAGGTCTGTCAGCTTGAGCCGGATACCACCGATCGAATCTTCCGGCATGCGCAACAACCTGGCAGCATCTTCAATATGAACCATGGCCAGACCAGTATCATTTTCATACTCGCCAAACTCAAATATGCCCACAACGGTGAAGCGCCGCATCAGCGGACTGGCGCCAAAGGGGCTGGCCTTGAGCCTTGGCGCAATGATGGTTACCCTGTCCCCCAGCCCAACACGCAGTTGTACTGCCAGGCCGATACCAAGCACAATGCCGTACTCGCCACTGCGCAGGTCTTTCAGGCTGCCATCGATCATGCTGGTGGCCACATCTGACACGGTGGCTTCATAGGCCGGATCGACACCTCGCACCAGCGCGCCGCTGGAACCTTTGGCCTGCAACCATGCCCCAACTTCGATATACGGAGCTGCGGCTATCACATCGTCACGTGCATTCATGTCGCTGATAAGCTCCCGCCAGTGGTCCAGCGGTTGCTCAAGCGGCTGAATGGTTGCATGCGAAATAGCACCCAGGATGCGTGTGCGCAGTTCTTTTTCAAAACCGTTCATGACTGAAATAACCGTAATGAGTGTCGTCACGCCCAAAGCAATCCCGAGCATGGATATCAGGGAAATAAATGATATGAAATGATTTTGCCTTTTGGCCCTCAGATAACGCAGGCCGATAAAGGCAGATAGTGGTTTCATCATCCGGGAATTAGACCATAGCCAGGGGCTGTCAACCAGCCATAATTGAGTAAAAATCTGTAGGAAAAGCGCCCAACAGGAAGCTTCATCACAACAGGCTATCGAGAATAATTTTCAGTTCGTGAGGCAAAGGAGAATTAACCAACTGCTCATCACCATTCAATGTCCTGAATTTCAACTGTTGCGCATGCAGAAAAAGCCGCTTTGCAGCTTGTGCTTTCCAGTGTTTTTGCCGTGCGACAGGCGCATACTTTTTATCGCCAACCAGCGGCATGCCCAGGTGGGCCGCGTGTACACGTATCTGGTGTGTGCGTCCGCTATGCAACTGCGCTTCTACAAAGCTGCAGTGAGCATAATGTTGTAACAGACGAAATGTCGTGCGGGCAGACTTTCCTTGTGGATCAACCCGCATGAATCGTTCACCGGACCGGTCAAACTTTCCTATTGGTTCATGCACGTCAACCACCGCCTCCTTTAGCAGGCCATCCATCAGACACAGGTAACGCTTATCAAGTTCATTGTTTTTTACCTGTGCGTTGAGATCCCGCAAAGCATCACCATCAAGTGCCAGCAATAAACAGCCACTGGTTTCCCGATCCAGCCGGTGCACCAGATCCACACTCGAGTCGGGCCGCATTTTTCGCAGCACATCGATCGCACCCCATGCAAGGCCGCTCCCCCCATGCACGGCCATACCGGCCGGCTTATTGATGACCATGATATTGCGGTCTTCGAAACAAATGGAATGATTCAGTCGTTGCATTACTTTCGGTGGTATATCAACCGCACCTCCGTTACGTGACGATGCCGGCGGAACCCTGACAATATCGCCGGCCTGAAGCCTGGTGGCCGGCTTGGCCCTACCGCCGTTCACGCGTACCTGTCCGGTCCGGATAACGCGATAAATGACTGAACGGGGTACGCCTTTGAGCCGGGTCATGAGGAAATTATCCAGTCTTTGACCATCCCGATCCTGAGTAACTTCGGCGTGGCTAACACCAAAAGTTGGCTTTTTTGTCACCACTGAACTCCAACTCATTGATAGAAAATGGAAAGACTGTTATATTACCCAGCCTAGGAATTCGTCCTGCCGGAATGTTCGCCTGAACGATAAATGTAACGGTAAAAAAAGCGCCGAAACACCCCAAAATAGGCTGAACACCCCTCACAACGACAGTTTACACGTTGTGCCACGGTCAGATAAAAGCGAATTCGCCTGCTGATGAAAAAGCAGGCAACAGGATTTGATGGCAGGTACACCAGCTGCCAAAAGGACCAGGCAAATATTGCCTGGCAATGAAAACATAATTTGGTACCCCCGGCATAGATGGTTAGCATCTGCCGGGCAGGGAATTTGCCGTAGTAACCGGCCGTTGCGAAGTCATACCCGGCAAACTCCTGATACCGTGGAACCGTGGCAGAAATACTGCCGGGTATTCCACTGCTGCCCTGTACCGGGGTACCTGAGGAATTTACAATGAAAAGAATGCTGATTAACGCAACTCAGCCAGAAGAATTGCGTGTGGCAATAGCCGACGGTCAACACCTATTTGACCTGGATATAGAAGTACCCTCCCAGGAACAAAAGAAATCAAACGTTTACAAGGGCCGGATCACACGGGTAGAACCATCACTGGAAGCCTGTTTTGTAGAATTTGGTTCTGCCAGGCATGGGTTTTTACCGCTCAAAGAAATCTGCCCAAGTTCTTATGCAGTTGACGCACACAAGAAGGATGGAAAAATTGCTATCCGTGATGCCGTTCGCGAAGGCCAGGAAATCATTGTCCAGGTTGAAAAGGAAGAGCGCGGCAATAAGGGTGCCGCACTGACAACCTACATTTCGCTGGCGGGCCGCTACCTGGTACTGATGCCCACCAATCCAAGTGCGGGGGGTGTCTCGCGTCGTATCACCGGAACAGACCGCGACCATTTGCGTGAACAGTTACAGCAAGTCACAACACCCGATAACGTCGGCATCATCATTCGCACTGCCGGTGTAGGCCGCGATGCTGATGAATTACAGTGGGATCTTGATTACCTGTTACAGCTTTGGACAGCGATCGAACAGGCAGCCACCAGCCGCAAAGCCCCTTTCCTGATTTACCAGGAGAGTAACCTGTTCATACGCGCATTACGTGATCACCTGCGCAACGATATCGGTGAAATCCTGATCGACAATGAAAAGGTTTACAACGATGCCAGGGAGTTCATGCAGCAGGTGATGCCGCACAACCTGGGGAGGTTGAAACTTTACCGGGACCAGGTTCCGTTGTTCAGCCGTTACCAGATTGAAAGCCAGATTGAGTCTGCATTTGCACGTACCGTTCACCTGCCTTCAGGCGGTGCGGTCGTCATTGATCACACCGAGGCCCTGCTCTCGATAGACATTAACTCAGCACGAGCTACCAAAGGTTCGGATATTGAAGAGACTGCCTACAACACCAATATGGAGTCTGCAGTTGAAATTGCCCGGCAATTACGCCTGCGTGACCTGGGTGGACTGATCGTTATTGATTTTATCGATATGACCAGCCGGAAACATCAGCGGGAAGTTGAAGAATGTTTGCGGCAGGCATTACAGTTTGACAAAGCAAGGGTCCAGATTGGACGTATTTCCCGCTTTGGTCTATTGGAAATGTCCCGCCAGCGGTTGCGGCCCTCGCTGGGCGAATCCAGCCAGGAGACCTGCCCGGTTTGCGAAGGCCACGGTACCATACGTAGTGTTGAATCCCTCGCCCTGTCCATCCTCCGGCTGGTTGAAGAAGAAGTCATGAAGGATTACACCGGCCAGATAGTAGTGCAGGCACCCAATGACGTTGTCAACTTCCTGCATAACGAGAAACGTGCCGCACTGGCTGAGGTTGAAAACCGGCATAGTGTACCTATCATGATGCTTGCCAACGAGCACATGCTAACGCCCCATTTTGAAATACACCGGGTGAAAAAATCGGATATTTCTGATGTGCCCAGCTACCAGCGCGTTATTCAGCCGGAAGCGCAACTGGTAGCCAATGAACGGTCACAGGTTAATATCGTTTCTGTGCCTGAACCTGCCGTCAAACGTATTGTTCCGGAACGTTCGGCACCGGTGCGTAGCGAAGAAAAAGTACCCGGATTATTTTCCCGACTGGCAAATATCCTGTTCACAGGAGCAAAAGAGCAAGAGCGTCAACCTGCAAGCCGTAAAACTACGGCCCAAAAAGCCTCTTCACCTCAGGGCAACCAGCAAAACAGACGTAGAAGCACCCAGTCAAATCGCCAGCAGACGAAACGCAAGACCAGCAAAAAGCGGACATCCAGGGATGGCCGGCCCAGCGGGCGGCAACCACGATCCAGCAAGAAGCGTACAGCGAAGAAGACACAGTCCGGACCCGGACACAACAAGCAGGCGTCAACCCCGAGTGGACAGAGCAAGGGTGGGCGTAGCAAGGACCGCCCGGCGCGCAGCCAACAAAGCCCTGCTGATAAAGGCAAGGCTGTCGCAGGTGATATTGCAAGCACGGCAAGTGTAAATAGTGTTCAGACTGGTAGGACTCCGGGCACAACAGATGGTAAAACCGCAGGTCGTAAAGCTGGACAGGAGCAGAAAGATACAAGCGGTCGAAAAGGCGGCCACAGAAGACGTTCACCGTATAAAACAGGTGGCTCAAAGTCACATCCAGAACACAACGAACCACAGGCCGGGAAATCAGTACCTGCCCCGTCACCAGCAGCCGATTCTACACCAGACCCGTCCAGGCCAACTGATTCAAAGTCGGAGGCAAGAGCCGCCAAACCGGTTGCGGATAAAAGCCCCAGGGTTGATAAACCCACGGCGGATAGTCCAGCAAAAGGCACTGATACCAAGGCTGCATCCACACGGAAAGTATCTGTGGAAAAACCTGCTGGCAGTAATGACAAGCCGGCCAAAGTCCCAACGAAACCTGCCGACAAGAAACCTGCCGGCAAAAAAGCTGTGCCGCGGAAGGATCCCGACAGGCTGTCCAAACCCGCAGCCGATCCGGTGGCAGAGCCGCAACAGGGAACCAGGGGTCTTTATACCCTGAAGCCGGAGCCGGCTAAAAAGCCAGCGCAGGTGGATACGGAGGTTTAGCGTACTGTCAACCTTCCAGCGAATACACTACAGGAACCGACCGGCAAGTGCCGGTCGGTTCTTTCATGCTTAGCTGGCTTCTACCAGGCCGTAGCGTATAGCCATACGCATCATGTCAACTTCGCTGCGCGCCCCGAGTTTACCCAGTATCCGGTATTTGTAGGTGGATACGGTCTTCGGGCTCAAACACAACAGCGAGGCGATGTCTGGAATACGGCTGCCGTCAGTTAATTTCAACATGACTTCCATTTCCCGGGCAGACAGGTCTTCAAACGGTGATCCATTTGCTCCGGGCAACATGGACAGAGCCAGCTGTTTGGCTGCTTCACTTCCAATATAACGCTGGCCAGTTGCAACCGTCTTAATCGCCTGCAGTAATTCCCCTGCCTCACAATCACGCGTCAGGTAGCCGCTGGCGCCCGCATCGAGCAGCCTTGCCGGATAAGGCGGTTTTGCATGAACTGCAAGTATGATGATTTTTGCCTGAGGATGGTTGCGCTTGAGCTTGCGGGTAACTTCGAAGCCGGTAAGACCCGGTAAATTCACACTGAGTAAAATAATATCCGGTCGAAATCTTCTGTTGCAGTTGAGTGCAGCTTCCCCTGAAGATGCTTCTGAGACCTTGCCGATTTCCTTGCTTTTGTCAAGAATGTAGCGCAGCCCTGTTCTGACCAGCGCCTGGTCGTCGATAATGAGTATCTGGATCATGACTTCCCCCTTTGGATTGATCCGTTTTTTATCTGATCCCTCGTTGCTGACCCGTTCCCTTGATATCACTATATACATAGGCATTGCATACGTCGACATCGGAATGCAAAAAACATCATTTAAGGTAGATTTCCTACAATGTTTTCATCTAATATTGACGACCGGGGTATCAACTTCCGGGGGAAATTTATGAGAAAAGCAAATTTTATTCCGGAGATTACCGATGACCTGGTCAAAATGTACGATGACTACCTCGTACCCAGTATTTACGCACAGTGGGGTCACCATCTAATCGATATCGCCGCGCTCGAATTAGGCCACGATGTATTGGATGCTGCCTGTCGTACAGGCACGGTTACTTGCACGGCGCAACTGGAAGTGGGTTTTGGGGGTAAAGTTACCGGCCTGGACCACAACGAAGAAATGCTGGCCATCGCCAGCAAGAAAAATCCCCGGATCGATTGGCAACTCGGCAATCTCGCTGCACTGCCTTTTGAGGATAATAGCTTCGATCGGGTCTTGTGCCAATTTGCGCTGATGTTTATTCATAACCGGGTTGCTGCTACCAAGGAGATGCTCAGAGTATGCAAACCCGATGGCCAGGTTATCATCGCGATCTGGGCACCACTTGATCATTCCAAAGGATATACAGCGTTGGTCAATTTGATACGGCAATATGCCGGTGAACGCGCAGCTTCTAATCTGGCTTCGCCCTGGTCGCTTGGTGTGCCTGGTAAAATGGATGCCTTGCTCCTGAGCGCGGGTGTTAACGAATATGAATGCCATGAACGGGTAGGTCTCGCCCGATTTCCATCCGTTGAGTCCTTTGTTGAAGTAAACCTGCGAAGTGCTGGTGAATTCCATAAGCTCGGCGAAGAGGATTCAGACAAGTTGATGTCCGCAGCAGGACACGTACTGGCACCATTTGTCGTGTCGAACGGAGAAATCATTGCGGAACTGAACGCGAATGTTTTTGTTATATATCCTGATTGAGTGCCGTCAGATCGGGCAATTCGTCAGTCGCCTGCCGCATACCGCTGAAATACCACGGAAGCGTTGGTGCCACCAAACCCGAAGTTATTACTCATCACCGTATTCAGATCGGCACTGTCTTTGCTCTTGATCAGAACAGGCATTCCCTCGGCTTTTGCATCCAGTTCAAAAATGTTAGCCGATCCAGCCATGAAGTTGTTTTCCAGCATCAGGAGACAATGAATGGCTTCCTGCACACCTGCCGCGCCCAGTGAATGCCCACAAAGAGACTTGCTTGAACTAAATGGTGGAATCTTTCCGGGAAATGTTTCACGTATGGCATCAAGCTCGGCAATATCCCCTACCGGCGTACTTGTGCCGTGTGTATTGATATAGTCTATCGGCGCGTCAACTGTTGCGATGGCTTGTTGCATGCACCGTACCGCACCTTCGCCTGAAGGCGCGACCATGTTGTAACCATCGGATGTTGCCCCGTAACCAATGACTTCAGCATAAATTTTTGCGCCGCGCGCCTTTGCGTGCTCCAGTTCTTCCAGCACCAGCATGCCGCCACCGGCGGCAATGACAAACCCGTCACGTCCGGCGTCGAATGCGCGTGATGCCCGGGCAGGATCGTCGTTATATTTTGATGACAGTGCACCCATGCCATCAAACATCATGGCCAGTGACCAGTGCTCTTCTTCGCCGCCACCGGCAAATATGATGTCCTGTTTACCCCACTGGATCTGTTCCATCGCAACACCGATGCAATGGGTGCTGGTAGCACAGGCAGAAGTAATGGAGTAGTTGAGGCCGCGAATCGCAAAAGGTGTAGCCAGACAGGCTGAAATGGTACTACTCATGGTACGTGGAACCAGGTAAGGACCAATGCGACGCACACCCTTATCGCGTAATTTATCCGCACCCCAAACAATGTTGGCGCTTGATGCGCCGCCGGAACCGGCAATCAATCCGGTGCGTGGATTTGATACCAGATCGTCATCCAGGCCGGCGTCAGTGATTGCTCTTTGCATGGCGACATAGGTGTAGGCAGCTGCATCGCCCATGAAACGACGTGCTTTCCGGTCGACATGTTCACTCAGATCGATATCAACAGACCCGCAGAGATGGCTGCGTAAACCCATTTCCGCAAATTTGTCATTGTAACTGATGCCGGACTTTCCAAAGCGTAAAGACTCTGTAACAGCTTGCTTGGTATTTCCAAGACAGGAAACAACACCCATACCCGTGACAACAACCCGGCGCATGTGGTTTCCCTCAAAAACTATCGGTGGAGAGAAACAGCCCGACACGCAAATCGTCCGCCGTATAGATGACCCGGCCATCGACCGAGACGGTACCGTCAGCGATTATCATACTCAATCTGCGGGTGATCACTCTTTTCATATTCAAAATAAATGTTACTTTTTTGGCCGTTGGCAAAATCTGGCCGGTAAATTTCACCAGACCGGAACCCAGCGCCCTGCCCTTGCCCTTGCAACCGCTCCAGGAGAGGAAAAAGCCGCACAGCTGCCATAGTGCATCAAGGCCGAGGCAGCCGGGCATGACAGGATCGTCAACAAAATGGCAACCGAAAAACCAAAGGTCCGGCCGGATATCCAGTTCCGCGACGACAGAGCCTTTGTTGTGAGATCCGCCTTCACCGTTAATCTCAACAATCCGGTCGAACATCAGCATGTTACCGGTTGGCAGCTTACCGGTATCCGGGCCAAATAAATCGCCGCTGCCGCAAGCTTCCAGTTCACTTCGCGTGTAGGAATTCTTGATATTCATTAAAATGGTCCATTGAATTTTCGTTTGGTTTGATACAACCGGATAGTTTAATGAATCGCGATCCGCGGCGAAAGGAAATTATTGCGAAATTGTCGGGAATGCGGGCTAGTCGACCCACATTTTCACGACGACACCACTATAAACCGCTAAGACCATATCCTTCCCTCTTTTGCGTGCGTAAATCCAGTTGGATACGCCTGCGCGAAATTGACGGCCTTTATTGTTGATGATTTCCTTGCTGGTATATTTTCTTATTGGATCACCGCATTTACTGATCAATGAATTGGAAGAATCTCCGACTTTTACAATTGATCTTCCACAGCGAAAGCTGTCGGCTGACGCGTTGCTGGAAAGCAGCATGAAAATTACGAGCAGCAGTGCCCGGCCCATTTCCAATTCCCCTTTTTTACCAAAGACAATAGCCTATTGTCTGAACGGGCTGTTTGTATAGGGGGAAAGGGAGTTAAGCTTGTAGGGATATGCAAGTTTGGAATGTGTGGGCTCGAACTCCGCTCCGCTGACAACAACGTGGCCGGATAATGTCCTGGGTGACCTGCCAGGACGTTCAACTCAGGCACCCAGCAAACGTCTGCCCAGCAGGGATTGCATATCCCTGCGCCCGTCCGCTATCAAGTAGACGTATACCCGCCTGGTCTCCGGACGGTAAATGATCCGATAGGGCTTGAAGTAAATCTCTCTGTAGTCCTGAATACCAAGCTGTAAGAGTTCTTTGGGATGGGAGCCGCGCATTGGCAAGTCAGCAAGACTTTGAAATGTACTCTCAATTTTTTGAAGAACGTAATCCGCCTTTTGAGGAGAATCAGCTGTACAAATGTAATCGTCAATCTCTTCCAGATCACGGAGTGCATCGTCTGTCAGGAAAATTTCGCAAGTCAACTATTTTGATTCCGGCGTTCACGGATATGTTGGATTGCAGATTCAGCGGAGGTGACTTTGTTCTTCTCAATCTGACGAGAGCCAAGTGCCAGTATCTTGAGCATGGCGAGCGTCTCCTGGGTTTCTTCAAAGCTCTCAATATCCTGTACCACCATTTTTGCTTCGCCATTTTGAGTGATGACCAGCGGCTCTCTTTGTTCTCTTACCTGGAGAACAACATCAGACGCATGAGCCTTGAGGTAACTTATGGATTTGATTTGCGTGGAAAGCTTCATCGTAATCCTTTTCGGGGAGCGAATTAAGGGGCAAGACCTAATATGGTCTAAATTTAGTTAAACGTCAAGTGTCCTGCCCAGTAATCGAACCCAGTGCCGCTTCGCGACACTCCAGGGTTCGAACCCTTGATCGCAGTCAGATATTAAAAAACCCCGCGAGTGCGGGGTTATTTAATATTTGGCGGAGAGGCAGGGATTCGAACCCTGGAAGGGCTGTTAACCCTTGCTGGTTTTCAAGACCAGTGCATTCAACCGCTCTGCCACCTCTCCGGAAATGTGGCTTGACAAAGTGTAGCTGATTTGGGACGCGCAAGAATACAAAAAAACGACCCGTTGCACCACCCCTGTCAACAAGCATATGACAGTTCTTGTAGAATTGGTTAAAGTAGCTGTCGGGTTGAATCGGGTATGCACCTGGATTTGATCGCACATTGGATTGAACTACTGGAAAAAAGCCTTATCTTAAGAACCATGAACAACACACTATTTGGAGCTTAGTCCTGAATATGAATCAGACACAATACAGAACCGCAACTATTTCGCAGCCAATCTCGGCTGCCACCATGAACAAGGTTTTGCGTAATACCTACGCCCTGCTATCCATGACGTTACTGTTTTCCGCCGTCATGGCCGGCGTTGCCATGGCGTTGAACTGGCCGTATCCCGGTCCGATAATCGTGCTGGTCGGCTATTTTGGATTGCTGTTTCTGACCACCAAGCTGCGTAATAGCGCCTGGGGCATCCTGGCTGTGTTTGCCCTGACCGGGTTTATGGGCGTAACGCTGGGTCCGATCATCAATATGTATCTTTATCGCTTTGGTAACGGCAGCGAAATTGTCATGATGGCACTGGGCGGCACCGGGGTCATTTTCCTGGCCATGTCGGGCCTGGCCTTGACCAGCAAACGGGATTTCTCTTTTATGGGTAAATTCCTCGGCATCGGCATCCTGGTCGCTTTCCTCGCGGGCGTGGGCAACCTGTTCTTTCAGTTACCGGCGCTGGGACTCGCAGTTTCCAGTATGTTCATCCTGTTGATGGCCGGCCTGATCCTGTATCAGACACAGCAAATCATCCGCGGTGGTGAGACCAACTACATCATGGCCACCGTGACGCTGTTTGTAACCATATTCAATCTGTTTATCAGCCTGCTCAATATCCTTGGTTTTGGATTCGGCCAAGACTGACCCGAAAGCTGTTTAATTTAGGGCCGTAGGGTGGACATTCATGTCCACCATGTCGCTCTGTCCCGTTCCACCTGCATTTCCCGAAGCGCACCTAATTTGAGGTGATCTTACTTGAGGTTGGGATTGACCCGGTGGGCATGAATGCCCACCCTACGATCCAATTGCCTCCAGTCCGCCCATGTATGGTCGCAGCACCTTTGGAATTTGGATGGAGCCGTCGCGCTGCTGGTAGTTCTCCAGCACTGCAATCAGGGTCCGGCCAACCGCCAGCCCGGAGCCATTGAGCGTGTGCACCAGCTCGGATTTGCCGGTATCCGGGTTACGCACCCGTGCCTGCATGCGCCGGGCCTGGAAATCACTGCAGTTGCTGCAGGATGAAATTTCGCGATAAGTGCCCTGCCCCGGCAACCAGACTTCAATGTCGTAGGTTTTACACGCTGCGAAACCCATGTCGCCGGTACATAAAACGATGGTCCGGTAGGGCAACTCCAACAATTGCAGAATGCGTTCCGCATTGGCAATCAATTCTTCAAGTCCGGCTGCGGAATCTTCCGCGCGAACGATGTGAACCAGTTCGACTTTCTCAAACTGATGCTGGCGGATCATTCCGTGGGTGTCTTTTCCAGCTGAGCCGGCTTCCCGTCGAAAACACGGCGTTTGTGCCACGTATTTTACCGGCAAGGCATCAGCGGCAAATATTTGGTCTGCAGCAAGGTTGGTGACCGGTACTTCAGCAGTCGGTACCAGATAACGGGGCGGCTCATCAGTGGTGGCGAAAGCATCATCGGCGAATTTGGGTAGCTGGCCGGTTCCCTGCATGGTCTCACCTTTGACCAGGTAGGGCACATACACTTCCATGTAGCCATGTTCCTGCGTGTGTACGTCCAGCATGAATTGTCCCAATGCACGATGCATGCGGGCCATGGATGCCTTCAATAGTGTAAAGCGCGCACCTGCAAGTTTAGCTGCACCCTCAGCATCCATCATCTGGTGCAACTCACCCAGTTCCACGTGGTCCCGGGGCTGGTAGTCGAATTCTGGTATTTCGCCCCAGGTTCGCAGCTCGAGGTTATCGTTTTCATCATTGCCGGCCGGTACGTCAGGACTGGCAAGATTTGGCATATCCAGCAACCAGGCAGTCTGTTCATCGCGAACGACCCTGAACTGTGATTCGAGCTCCGCCAGTTCCGCACCCAGTTGTGCCACCGCATCCAGCAACGGCCGTATATCCTCGCCCTGTGCCTTGGCCTTACCGATGGCTCTGGCACTCGCGTTGCGTTTGCCTTGCAGCGCTTCCACATCCATTTGCAGGATTTTACGGCGGACCTCCAAGGCTTGGTAAGCAGCCGTATCCAGCGTGTAATCCCGCAGTTTCAGTGCGGCTGCTGTTGCGTCGATGTCCTTTCTGAGGATAAGTGGGTCAAGCATGGGCCAATCTTTTGCCTGGATAAGGCGGTTGTCTTGATAAGGCGGCATTGTAACGCCTGTCAGCGTGATTCGACAGCGCCGCAGTGCAAATTCATGGTTGTCCTGTCGGTGTCACCTGTCCGACCACATCCGCGCCTTGCGGTGGCTTAAAGCTGAATAACTGCGGGTCAACAGCTGCATTCCTGACGATGTTCCTGAAGCGAATCTCAGTTCGTTGGCCAAAGGCGTCCTCCATGACCATCATACGAATACCGGTGGCGTCCAGGCCGATCATGATGCGCTCAAACTCTGACTCACTTTCACGGCTTTTCAATTCCAGCAACTGCATATCTTCGAATTCACCCAGTTCCGCCACCAGGAACTGCTGGTCAAGCTGGCTGATGTCAGTCAATATCTGCAAGGGCGCGTCCGCGACGCGGTCAGATTGCGGCTTGATGGTGACCTGCTCCAGTGTTTCGTCATAAATCCAGACATTGCTGCCGTCAGCCACGATGGTCTCAGGAAAATCACCCGTGTAAACCCAGCGTAACTTGTCCGGACTTTGCAGCCAGGCACTACCCTGGGTTGTGTCCTGGATACGGCCGTCCTGAGACTTCACGACCTGGGTAAAATCAAGTTGCAGGCTTTCCAGCCCTGTACTGAATTTTTCAAGTTCGCTACGGGCTGGGCCGGAGGCATCCGAAAAAGCAGCCGCAGACGACAGCACCAACGCCAGGGTGAACAGGCGTTTCATGATCAGTTCTTTCTTGTTCAATTCTTTCCCGTCCAATTTTGTCGGGTCTAATTTTTAGGCGGTGGTGGTGCCAACACTTCCCGCAGGCCATTGCGTTCAGGTCGTGATACCACACCACTGACCTCCATTTCTTCGATAAGGCGGGCCGCACGGTTATAGCCGACCCGCAGATGCCGTTGCACACTGGAGATGGAAGCCCGCCTGGACTCAGTAACCCAGGCAACTGCCTGGTCATAAAGTTCATCCTGCTCGCCCTGTGTTTCAGTCGGAACGCCGGATGCATTGATGGTCATGCCATCGGTCGTCATCTGCGTTTCTTCAAGGATCTCATCGACATAGTTCGGTTCAGCAAGCGAATGCAGGTACTTAACCACCGCATGGACTTCATGGTCATCCACAAATGCCCCGTGCACACGCTCAGGGATGGCGGTGCCTGGCGGCATAAATAACATGTCGCCATGGCCTAACAATTGCTCGGCGCCCATCTGGTCAAGGATGGTGCGGGAATCAACGCGGGAAGAAACCTGGAAGGCAATACGGGTCGGAATATTCGCCTTGATCAGACCGGTAATGACATCCACGGAAGGTCTTTGCGTGGCTAGTATCAGATGGATACCCGAGGCACGGGCTTTTTGCGCCAATCGGGCGATCAGCTCATCAATTTTCTTGCCGAGGATCATCATCATGTCAGCGAGCTCGTCGACGATAACAACGATATACGGCAAAGGCTCAAGGTCAGACGCCTGCGCGTCAGGATTCAATTCGTCCGCTACAAACAGCGGATCCTTTAGTGGTGTTCCGGCATCAATAGCGTCGCGTATCTTCTTGTTGAAGCCGACCAGGTTGCGCACTCCTGCGACGGACATCAACCGATACCTGCGTTCCATTTCCGCCACGCACCAGCGCAACGCATTGGCCGCTTCTTTCATGTCGGTGACAACAGGCGTCAGCAAATGCGGGATGTCAGCATATACCGACAGTTCCAGCATTTTTGGATCCACCATGACCAGCCTGACGTTCTCGGGACCGGTTTTATACAGCAGGCTGAGTATCATCGCGTTTAAAGCAACCGACTTGCCTGAACCGGTTGTACCCGCTACCAGTAAATGCGGCATTTTTGCAAGATCCGCGACGATCGGCCGTCCGGAAATACTCTTTCCCAAGGCCAGCGTTAACGGCGAGTTGGAGTTCTCATACACTTCGGAGCGCAGTATCTCCGAGAGGAATACCGTATGCCGGTTAGCATTGGGTATTTCCAGACCAATAGTAGATTTACCGGGGATGACTTCCACCACCCGCACCGACACAATACTGAGACCACGGGCAAGATCCTTGGCCAGGTTCATGATCTGGGCGGATTTCACACCCGCTGCAGGTTGTAATTCAAAGCGGGTAATGACCGGGCCCGGGTGTACAGCTACCACATCCACTTGCACGCCAAAATCAGCCAATTTCAATTCGACCTGCCTGGACAGTGCCTTCAGTGCATCTTTGCTATACCCGGGTGGCTGGTCGTGAGGCTCATCAAGCATATCCAGCGGTGGCAGTGAATCGGCCGGCATATTCTTGAACAGGGGCCACTGCCTTTCCCTGGCAGCACGCTTGCTGGTTTGTGCTTGAGGCAGGCTGATCTGCGGTTCAATCCTGGGTGCCTGTTTACCCTTTTGCCTGGCTGAATCCGATTTGCGCACCTCGTCACGTCGCGCGCGGGCCCGGCGGCCTGCAAACCAGTCCCGCATACCGGCGATGCTGGCACCCAGCCAGCCAATCAGGCCAAGGGTGATACGCCCTGTCACATCCATAACATAGAACCAGGAAAGCCCGGTAAACAGGGTGATGCCCACAAGGAGCAAGGACAACAGGAACAAGGTCGAGCCCAGCATGCCGGTTAACTCCAGCATGGGTGGCGAAACTACTGCTCCGATTACGCCACCGCCGCCTGCGGGCATGCTGCCCGCTAAAGGCAGCAAATGTATGTCGCTCAGGCCGGTAGATGAAAGCAGGAACAGTGCCAGACCGGTAACCACCGCCACAACTTCGATGAAACCATTTTCGGATCCTTGCGAATCATTACGCCATAACCGCCAACCGCCATACACCATAATGACCGGCAGCAGGTAGGCGATGTAGCCAGCCAGGAACAAAAAGAAATCCGCTATCCAGGCGCCCAGTACGCGACCGGCATTGTGCACCTGGTCTGGATTGGTGGTATTAAACGGCCCCGGATCTGTCGGATCGTAGGTAAAAAGAACGGCGACCAGGTAAACGGCGACCAGGATGGAAAGCAGAAAACCACTTTCCCGTAAATGAAGAGCTAGCCGGGATGGCTTACCGGCGTCCTTGACGGTCTTCTTACGCGCTTGCGGCAATGTTATATACCTTATAAGGTTTGTTGCTTAAGTATTTATATATAAAGTTAAATATATCATATTATTCGAGAAATATTACAGCGTACCTGAAACAATCCAAGCCATCATGCCATAATCGCCTGAAAAGGAGCGGACAAACATTCGGCAAGTCATATTTACACAGCGGATGATCAGTTAAAGTACAGTACTTGAAACTGTGTTCCCAGCCTCAAACTGGTAACAGACACGGTCATCTGAAATACAGCCCTGCAGATACCTGCCACTTTGATGGAGCAATTATACATGAGCGATGTAAAACACCACCGTTTGCTGATTGTCGGTTCCGGCCCAGCCGGCTACACCGCCGCCATTTATGCCGCCAGGGCAAACCTGAAACCCACAGTTATCACCGGTATTCAGCAGGGTGGCCAGTTGACCATTACCACTGATGTCGACAACTGGCCTGGTGGTGCTGAGGGATTGCAGGGGCCTGAATTGATGCAAAATATGCTGGCCCATGCTGAACGGCTTGAGACCGAAATCATTTTTGACCATATTCACACGGTCGACTTTGCGCAACGTCCGGTCTTGCTGGAAGGCGATTCCGGCAAGTACAGCTGTGATGCCGTGGTGATTACCACGGGCGCCAGCGCAAAATACCTGGGGCTGCCTTCTGAACAGGCTTTTATGGGTCAGGGTGTCTCCGCCTGTGCAACCTGTGATGGTTTTTTCTACCGTGACCGCAAGGTCGCTGTGATCGGTGGCGGCAATACCGCGGTTGAGGAAGCACTTTACCTTTCTAACCTGGCCTCAGAAGTTGTCGTGGTACACCGGCGGGACGCGTTGCGGGCCGAGAAAATGCTGCAGGATCGACTGTTTGAGAAAGAACGTAACGGCAATGTGTCCTTCATGTGGGATCACGTGGTTGAGGAAATATTGGGTGGTGATACAGGCGTAACCGGCCTGAGCCTGAAACATGCACAGAGCGGCGCACTGACACAGATTGATGCTGACGGGGTGTTCATCGCCATCGGTCATCATCCCAATACCGAAATCTTTCAGGGCCAACTGGATATGCAAGACGGCTATATCAGGATTCGAGGCGGCAGCGAAGGCCTGGCGACCATGACCAGCGTCCCCGGTGTGTTTGCAGCCGGTGATGTGACGGATCACGTCTACCGCCAGGCAGTAACATCTGCCGGTTTTGGTTGCATGGCAGCACTGGATGCCGAACGATGGCTGGAAGAACAGAACGACCGTTCGTCGTAGGTTTGATTCAGCATGATTCCGCTACTCTCCCAGGATCCGGAATCACCCTTTCCTGCCGTTGAACTGGCGCTGGAAAATCCCCGCGGACTGCTAGCAGCAGGTGGGGATTTGTCCGTGACTCGCCTGGTCAATGCCTACCGCCACGGCATATTCCCCTGGTACAGTGAAGACGAACCCATTTTATGGTGGTCACCGTCTCCCCGCTGTGTTCTCTATCCTGAACGTGTGCACATTTCCCGCCGGCTACGACGCCGGTATAACCAGGGGGCCTTTAGCGTGACCGCTGACCGGGCATTTGCACAGGTCATTGAGGCATGTGCAAAGGCAAGGGGAAATGCTGGCGGCACTTGGATAACCAAAGAGATGCAGGATGCGTACATTCTTCTGCATGCAACCGGCATCGCGCATTCGCTGGAGGTGTGGCGCGGTGGTGAGCTTGCAGGTGGCGTTTACGGACTGGCACTTGGCCCCGTGTTTTTCGGCGAGTCCATGTTCAGCCGGGTTAACGATGCCAGCAAAGTCGCACTCGTGGCCTTGTGCCGGCAAATGATGCAGTGGGAGTTCACCCTGTTGGATTGCCAGGTCAGCAACCCGCACCTGCTCAGTATGGGTGCAGAAGAAGTTTCACGCGCAGAATTTCAACAACACCTGAATAACACAGACGGAGCAGATCACTGGCAGCAGGATTTCCATGCCGCGCCACGCTGGTAGCGAAATAGCGCATGCCGTTTATGGCGTGTTTTCGGGCGGGGGAAAATCAGCAACGGGTAAAGATTCGGCAAACTGTTTCAGGTTGGCCAGGCCCTGCTCATAGTCATTGCCAATCCAACGGTCGAACAACAGGCCAAAATAGCGCGCCAGGAAGGCATCAAAAAAATTTAATCCTGCGGTGAAATCAGAATCAAAGGACCAGCTAATCCTGGTTGCATCACCCAAAGACTTAAAAGTAAAGCGGGTGTTCGCAACCCCCTGGGAATCGAAATCCAGCCGTATGTCTATCTGCTCATACGGCTTGCTGGCGATGATTTCCTGCCAGCCGCTGCCGACCAGGTTCGGTTCACCGATCCAACTCAAACGTGCGCCGACACCCGCATCCGGACCGGATATTGCATACGCGGTATTCGGGTCTCGCGCAACCCATGGAGACCAGCGTTCAAAATACCGGTAACTGTTAACAATCGTGAACATCATGGTAGCCGGACGTTCCACCGTGATACTCCGTTCTACGTGTGCATGGGTAGGCAACAGGTATCCCGTTACGACAAACGCGGTCAATAAAAGTAGCGCGATATAACCGACTTTTTTAATCATTGTCCTTGTCCTTGCTTGCAGGGGGTTCCTCTGTCGGAAACCAGTCCGGCACGCTGTCATCATCTTCCCACTCATAGCGTTTGACCGGTACCACATCCCAGCGGCGGTAAACGATGGCCAGTGCGACACCCAGAATTGCGCCACTTAAGTGTAACTCCCAGGACATATTCGGTCGTATCGGCAACACGCCCCAGATCATCGAGCCGTACAGGAACCACACCAGCACCGAAACTGCCACGGAGCGTATATCCAGGCGTAAAATTCCACTTATAAACACAAATGCCAGCAATCCATAGACGAAGCCGCTGACACCGAAATGCAAACTGGGGCGACCGATGATCCAGGCCAGCATTCCTGAACCTATCCAGATGACCGGTATGACCCTGGTGGATGATCTGGGGTACAGGTACAGGATTGTGGTCATGCTCACGATCAGGGGCGCGGTATTGGAAAACAGGTGTTCTACACCACTGTGCAACAGCGGTGCCGTCAGCAGACCGATCAGGCCTTGCAAAGACCCGGGTCGCAGGCCGAAACGGGTTAACTCCAGACCCAGGATGTTATCAGCGAAAAGGATAAGCCATAAAAACCCGGTCAGACCCAGGGCGATTTTCAAGGCCAGTTTGAAATTACGCTGTGCCCTTCTGGATTCAGTGAAGCCGGGATCCGGTTTACTAAGCTGCATGGCTGGTTAGCACGTCCTAACGCAACGCTTGCGGCAAAGCGGAGGCGATCACTTCCCGGGTCTGTTTTATTAGTGCATGCATATCCTGAGCAGTCCCCAAGTCCACTTCTATAGCAGGGTGTATTACCATGCGTACCCTGCCCGGAAAAATCAGCATGGATTTTGGCCGCTGGATGTCACGGGTGCCGATGATTGTAATCGGCAAAATCGGTAACCCCTGGGAAGTCGCAATCCGAAAAGCGCCTTTCTTAAAGGGTCTGAGTTTTCCGTCTCGACTGCGGGACCCTTCGGCAAAAAACAGGATGCCTATACCGTCGCCAACCCTGTCAAGGGCTGCGCTGACAGCCTTACGTGTCTGTTCCGGGTTGCCACGCTGGACAAAAATATGCCCCGCTTTTTCACAGCCGATACCCAAGCCGGGCACTTTGCGTAATTCTGCTTTCATAACCCATTTCAAATCGAGATTCAGCCATCCGTACACCAGGAAGATGTCGTACTGGCTTTGATGGTTGGACACTACAACGTAAGTCCGGCCCGGATCTGCATTTTCCGCGCCTTCCACGGTCACCAACATAGGCGTCAGCCAGGCAATGATTCTGCCCCATTTTGCAGCGACATAACGACTGGCAGCGCGGGGATTCCAGAGTACGGCGACCAGCATCGTCAACCAGCCCGCAATAAAGGTGAGGAGCAACCCAAGGGGTATTAATATCAACCAGGCATAGACCTGGTACAACCAGAAAACCATGCGCCTCATGCGAGCAACAATCCGTTCACAAAGAACTCAGGTTAGCGATAGCCTTGAAGGGTTGCAATAGTAGAAAAAGGGGGTGCCGTGTGGGCACCCCCCCAGACAGTACAACCGTAAAGCGATTAGCTATGCGGCCTTGTCCTTTTTTCCCGTGTCGAGAAGGCGTGTTTTTGACGTGCCGATCTTGACGGTACGGGGCTTCATCGCCTCGGGAAGCTCGCGCTCCAGGTCAATGTGCAACAGGCCGTTTTTGAGGCTTGCGCTCACCACCTTGACATGCTCAGCCAGGTTGAAGCGGCGTTCAAAAGAGCGTGTGGCGATGCCGCGGTGAAGGTACTCACCCGCCTCTTCCGCCTCATCTTCGCGCTCACCGGTCACAACCAAGCGGTTTTGTTCGGTAGTAATGTTCAGGTTTTCTTCTGAAAACCCGGCAACTGCCATGCTGATCTGGTAATGGTCCTCACCCGCGGTGCGAATGTTGTACGGCGGGTAACTGTTACCCGGCTCCTGCCTTGATGCAGTGCTCAACATGGACGCGAGACGGTCGAAACCAACAGAGGTTCTGTAAAGTGGGGAAAAATCAAAAGTAGTCATATCCGTATTCTCCTATAGAAGCAATTCGGTCAAAAAATCTTCCGCCAAATGGCCGGAAGTTGGCTGTGGCACCCGCAGGCTGCCACGATGATAAAGATGGGGGTTTAACGCTGAGTTTCAAGATACCGAATGGACATTACTTTGAACCGGACGCGACATTCTGGTAGATCCACCGCAGTGGTGTCACCGATGGATTTGCCCAGCAAAGCGCGCGCCACGGGTGAGTCGATGGATATGAAGCCCTGCTTTGCATCGGTTTCATCCACACCGACAATACGGTAGGACACAGAATCGCCTTCCGGACTTTGTAAAGTAATCCACGCCCCAAAACGGATGACCGAGATATCCGTGGGTGGGCGATCCACGATTTTCATGATATCCACTCGCTTACTCAGGTAACGCAAGCGGCGGTCAATCTCGCCCAGCTGCTTTTTGCGATAAATGTATTCCGCATTTTCCGACCGGTCGCCCTCGGCTGCAGCTTCGGACAAAGCCTTGACGACTTCCGGTCGCAGGGTTTTCCACAGGTAGCGTAATTCTTCCTTCAGGCTTTTCGCGCCCCGGGGTGTGATATAGGGGCTGCCCGGTTTCTCAGCCGCTCGCCATCTACCCATTTTTAATGCTTCCCAGATACATATAACAACCCAACTTTAGACACCTGCAACGGACTTCAGGATTGTATATAGTACCCACCTTTCCACCCTGCCCTTTGAGGAATTTCCACATGAACTACAAGTTGACCATTATTCTGGCCATTGCTACCGGCCTCTACGGATGCCAGCAGGAGTCAGAAACTGCCGCCGTTGAGCAAACTGCCAAATCTTCACCGGCAACTGCCGCTACCGGGCAGACGCACGAACTCGTAAGTGGTATTGACAAGAGCGGTTTCGATGAATCGGTCCGTCCGCAAGACGATTTCTTTGCTTACGTCAACGGCACCTGGCTTGCAAATAACGAAATACCGGCAGATAAGGCGCGCTGGGGTACCTTCGACGCACTCCGTGACCAGTCACAGAAAGATATTCGCAGCCTGGTTGAAGAAGTCAGCGCCACAGAAAATGTTCAGGATGGCACTCCCACGCAGAAGATTCGTGATTTTTATAACGCCTACATGGATTCGGAAACCGCAACAGCACTGGGTGCAGATGTGCTCAAGGCCGAACTGGATGAGATCGCAGCGGCCAGCTCGCTTGATGATATCTACAGGCTGTTCAGCTCACTTGGTGTCTATGGTGTGAACTCACCCATTGGCGGCGGTATTTTCTCTGATATGAAGGATCCTGACACCAATGTCGTATACCTGGGGCAGGCGGGATTAACATTGCCGGACCGGGACTACTACCTGAAAGACGATGACCAGTTTGTCAAGGGCCGTCAGTTGTTCGTCGATTATGTCACCAGCGTATTTGCTCAGGCCGGAATCGAAAATGGTGCTGATCGTGCAGAACGTCTGCTGGCACTGGAAACCCAACTGGCTGAAGTTCAGTGGACAAAGGAGGAAAATCGTGACCCGGTCAAGCGCTACAATCCCAAGACACCGGCTGAACTGAAGGAGATGGCGCCGAAGATCAACTGGGACATCATATTTGAGGCAGCGGACATCCCTGCCCGGGACCGTTACATAGTTTCCCAGCCCAGTTTTTTCGAAGCCGCCGATGACATCATCGCCGACAGCGATCTTTCCACCTGGAAGGACTACCTGACGTTCCAGACGCTGAGCAGCTTCGCTCCGGTACTGGGCGACGATTACTTTAAGCTCTGGTTTGGTTTTTACCGCCAGGGTTTGTCGGGCGTAGCTGAGCCTCGCCCCCAATGGAAGCGCGCGGTGAATTCCATCAATGGAAACATGGGCGAACTGCTGGGCCAGTTATATGTTGAGCGACATTTTAAACCCGAAGCCAAGGCGCGCATGGATACCATGATCAAGAACCTGGTCAGGGCCTATGAAAAATCCATTACCGAACTGGAATGGATGAGCGACGAAACCAAACAGCAGGCATTGGTGAAACTGTCCAAGTTCAACCCCAAGATCGGCTTTACGGATAACTGGCGGGATTATTCCAAAATGAAGATTGCCAGCGGCGACCTCATTGGCAATATCAAGCGTGCTGCAGAGTTTGAGTATAACCGCAATATCGACAAGCTGGACAAGCCGGTGGACAAGAGCGAATGGTTCATGACGCCACAGACTGTCAATGCCTATTACAACCCGGTTTGGAATGAAATAGTATTTCCCGCTTCAATCCTGCAACCGCCATTCTTTAATGTACAGGCAGATGATGCAGTCAACTACGGTGCTATCGGTGGTGTAATCGGACATGAAATCGGTCATGGATTCGATGACTCCGGACGCAAATTTGACGGTGATGGAAACCTGAGCGATTGGTGGACCGAGGAAGACGCTAATAAATTCGACGAACGTAAGAACGCACTGGCCGCACAATATGACGGCTATGAAGTCATTGACGGCCTGACGATCAACGGTCAGTTCACGTCCGGTGAAAACATCGGTGACCTCGGCGGCCTGAGCATCGCTTATTTGGCCTACAAGATATCACTCGATGGCCAGGAAGCGCCGGTCATTGACGGCTGGACTGGTGACCAGCGCTTTTTCCTTGGCTGGGCGCAAGTCTGGCGTTCAAAGTCACGTGACGAAGAAACCAAGCGCCGTCTGACTGTTGACCCGCATTCACCGGCCAAATTCCGGGCCAACGGGGCGGCAGTCAACGTGCCGGCTTTCTACTCAGCGTTTGACGTAAAGGAAGGCGATGGCATGTACCTGCCACCTGAAGAACAGGTCAAAATCTGGTAGCAGGTTTGCTCGCTGTAATGATCGGAGACGACCGCTTTTGCGGTCGTTTTCGTTTTAAGCAGCTCTATATAAACGTATACATGAAATACTTTGCGACCATTTCATTAACTGCAACGTCTTAATAAGCGATGACGGGATCGGGTTTCGACATACACCTCGATGAGGTGACTCTTGCCAGCGCCAAGCGCGGAGACATGCGTGCCTGCGAAAAGATCTACCGCAGTTATCACACACCCGCTTACACGCTCGCCGTAAGGATTTGCAAATGCCGGGAACTGGCACAGGAAGTGACCCAGGAAGCCTTTATAACCGCGTTCAGGCGCGTACCACAGTTCAGGGGTGAATCGCCCTTCTGGGGTTGGCTGAGGCGGGTTGTTATCAACCACGCCATCAGTTCATTACGCAAACTGCCCCGCCACGACGCGGTTGAATTTGAGGATTACATGGTAGCGACCAGCGGCGACCAGGAACGGCTGGGACACGCGATGGATCTGTCACAGGCACTGGAGAAATTAGGTGACGGGGATCGACAGGTGGTCTGGCTGCACGATGTAGAAGGCTACAAGCATCGTGAAATTGCCGACTTGCTGGGCAAGACAGAAAGTTACTCCAAGACCCGCTTGAATCGGGCCCGCGCCAGGCTCAGATCCCTGATCGATGCCAATGAAGCACAGGATTCCGCCGCTACAACTTTAGGTGCAACCCTGAACGCAAGACTGTAGAAGAGAACGACATGAACGCTAATGACCGCTGGAATAATGCTACGACTGATCCGCTGGGATTGAGTGATCTTGAAGCGATTGAGCCCGGTTATGATGGCTGGGCCCGGATTGAATCTTCATTACGCTCACAAGTTGCTGCGCAACGCAATTGGCGACGCACCGGTGGTTGGTTGGCCGTGGCTGCCAGCCTGGTCCTGATCGTAAGTATCAGCATACGCAACAACGAGGATGCTGCGACGTTTGAATCCAGCCTTGCGTCAAATACCAATGCAGGAGCAAGCAACCCAACTGCTCGCGATACAGACAACATCGCCGCATTAATCAGCTTGTCGCAGGAAATGGAAGATCAGGTTAAGCAATTACGCCAGGAAACAAGTTCAATGCCAGCTGAATCAGTCATCTACGTGGCCGAACTTGAAGACCTGATTGCCCAGGTCGATAACGAATTGAGCTTCACGCCGGACTCGATCGATCTTTGGGGGCAGCGAGTCAATCTGCTGCTGGACCTGGCCCAGATTTATCAGCAGCAATGGCAAATTGACTATGGCCGTATGGCAGCACTTTGAATTTTAGCAATTTGAATTTGGATTCGAGAGGTATTAAACGATGAATAAACGCATCCTGATCGTGTTACTGAGCGTGGCCGGTTCCGTGGCTTTTAGCTCAATGCTGATCGCAGCACCACCCGATCAATTCGTGCCTGGAGCGGAAGAGGCAGAACGGGAAGCGGAACTGGAAGCCAAACTGGAAGATGAATACAAGCAAGCGCTGGCAGTTGCAGATAAAAGCCGGGCTGACGCCGCAGTATCGATGGAAAAAGCCCGCGAACAACTTCGCCTGGCTACACAGCAGCGGCAGCGGGAAGCAGCCAGAAGTAGGGAGCTGGGCGAAAAAGGTCAGGTTGAAATGGCCGCCATGCGCGAAGAGCTGAATCGTGCACACCGTGAACTGCGCAATGCTTCCCGCGAAATCTCCCGGGTAAGCCGGGATCTCGTACGGGCAAGGATGGCAAGTGAGGCACCCAACTATGTATTCAGGACCGGCGACCGGCCAGTGCTTGGAGTGATTCTTGGTAGCAGCAATGATGTCGGCATCCAGGTGCTCGGTGTTTCACCGGATGGCCCGGCTGAACGTGCCGGCGTAGAAGCGGGTGATGTTATTGTCGCGCTGGGTGGGCGTGTACTCGCGGCGGTTGATGAAAGCGGAGATGTACGGGCTGAAATCAATGCTGCACTCGGAGACATAAAAGCTGACGAGCCGGTCATTGTCTCGGTTGAGCGCGGCAGTGAAACGCTGGATTTGACCGTCGTACCCGAAGTGCGTGAACCACTGACCTGGCAATCCGTCATCCGTTTTCGGTCAGCGCCCGCCCCTGATCTTGCCGGTAACACCATTTTTATTGAAAAAATTATTGTGCCGGAAATAGACACGGAAGCATTGACCGAGCAAATTGAGAACATGCGGATTAAAATTGGCAAACGCCGCATGCTGATAGGATCAGGAGAGGCTGCCCCGATGGCCAGCCACTATGAATTCCAGTTTGACGACCTGTCCGAGATGGGTGATTTCGCATTGCATGACACCAATGCCTGGTTTGGAATGCCGTTGGCTTCAGGTTTGCGACTCGCGGCAATCGACCCGGGTCTTGGTGAGTATTTTAAGACCGACCGCGGCGTACTGGTTTTGCAAGCCAAAGAGGATAATGCCCTGTTACTCCAACCCGGTGATGTGATCCTCAGCCTGCATGGTACCGATGTCAATTCACCGTCAGACTTTATGCGTGCGCTGCGGGAATTTGAACCCGGTGATGAACTGGTCATTGATATTAAACGCAAGCGTAAGAGCAAAACACTCAAGCCCATCATAGAAGAAAGCCAGGCCCGGTTTTTTACCCCGAAAAGTGATCACCGCCACAGGATAACGGTTACTGCCGATTCCGAATAGCGGGTATTCCAGCCAGACACAATCGCGGCCGGCTACGCTGGCCGCAAATAATCGAGCCTGTGAAAATACACCAGGCTTGAGTGACGACCATCCAGGCTGCATAATCGCGTATTCTCCAATAGAAAGCACAATGTCTGCCAAACCTGACTCCATCAGATCCATTCTGTATGCCCTGTTTGCGAACCTGTCTATTGCCATAGCCAAGGCCGTAGCGGCATTCTGGACCGGCTCCGGCGCGATGCTCGCCGAGGCGATCCATTCGCTGGCAGACAGTTGCAATCAGCTTTTACTGCTGTTCGGCATGAAGCAGTCCAGGAAGCCGCCGGACAGGAATTATCCGCTCGGCTACGGCAAGAGCATTTACTTTTGGTCTTTCCTGGTTGCCGTTATCCTGTTCAGTCTCGGTGGAATGTTCTCGGTGTATGAAGGCCTGCGCAAGTTTGCCCACCCGGAACCACTTTCAAACCCCATGATTGCCGTCGGCGTGCTGGTGTTCGCAATAATCGCTGAATCAGCATCCCTTTGGGGCTGCATGCATGCGGTGAACAAGGAGCGCCGTGGACGACATTTGTCTCTCTGGTTCCGCGAAAGCAGGAGTAGCGAACTACTGGTTATATTCGGTGAAGATGTCGCCGCCCTGCTCGGCCTGGGCCTGGCCCTGGTCGCGATAATCTCTGCCGCAATTACCGGCAACCCGATTTATGATGCGATAGGCACGGTGCTGATCGGTGTCCTGTTGATCGTCATTGCCCTCCTGCTGGCTGTTGAGGTAAAAGCCCTTTTAATTGGCCAAAGCGTGGAATTATTTGTTCAGGATGAAATGAAAGACTTTCTGCAGGAACGGCCTGAAATTGACCATTTGTATAATATCTTAACCATGCAAATGGGTCCGGATGCGATGGTGGCTATCAAGGCACGGATGCGCAGGACGGGTTCGGAATCTGAGTTGCTAAAATCTATCAACCGGGTTGAACGTGAATTTCGCAATAAATTTCCGATGACAAAATGGTTGTTTTTCGAGCCGGATGACAATGATGGCTAATACTCCAAAAGTCGGCTTTGTCAGCCTGGGTTGTCCCAAAGCGCTGGTGGATTCTGAGCGGATCCTGACCCAGCTTCGTATTGACGGCTATGAGATTGCACCAGGTTACGCCAGTGCCGACGTGGTCGTCGTCAACACCTGTGGATTCATAGACAGTGCGCGGGCGGAATCGCTGGATGCCATCGGCGAGGCTTTGAACGAAAACGGCCGTGTCATCGTCACCGGCTGTATGGGCGTAGATGAAAACGAAATTCGCGAGCTTCACCCTGCCGTGTTGTCTGTCACAGGCCCACAACACTATACACAGGTTGTCGATGCAGTCCACCGGCACGCGCCGTTTGACAAGGGCCACGATCCTTTTCTGGACCTGGTGCCGCCACAAGGCATAAAATTGACCCCTAAACACTATGCTTATTTAAAAATATCAGAGGGTTGCAATAATAACTGTACATTTTGCATTATCCCATCCATGCGTGGAAAGCTGGTCAGCCGGCCGGCGGGAGATGTGCTTGCAGAAGCCCAAAGGCTGGTGGATGCCGGCGCTAAAGAGCTGCTGGTTATTTCCCAGGATACTTCGGCCTATGGCGTTGATCTCCGGTATAAACCTGATTTCTGGGGCGGCAAGCCGGTTAAAACCAGCATGACAGAACTCTGCAAGGCGCTCGGCACCCTCGGAGTATGGGTAAGGCTGCACTATGTTTATCCTTATCCACATGTGGACGAATTGATCCCGCTGATGGCCGATGGGCTGGTGCTGCCCTATCTCGATATTCCCCTGCAACATGGCAGTGGGCGCATCCTGAAGCTGATGAAGCGACCCGCTGCCACGGAAAACACACTTCTCCGTATCAGGAAGTGGCGTGAAATTTGCCCTGACATCACGCTGCGTAGTACCTTTATTGTCGGTTTCCCTGGCGAAACAGATACTGATTTTCAGCAACTGCTGGATTTCATTAATGCAGCGCAACTCGATCGTGTTGGCTGTTTTCAGTATTCTCCAGTAAAAGGTGCGCGGGCAAACGATTTGCCGGACCATGTGCCGGACCATATCATGGCTGAGCGAGAGCAGATTTTTATGGAGGCTCAGGCGGGCATTAGTCGCAAACGATTGCAGGCAAAAACAGGCTGTACGCTACAAGTACTGGTGGATACCAGCGATGAGCACGGAGCGATTGCCCGAAGCGCTGCTGATGCCCCTGAAATAGATGGCCTGGTGTATGTTATGGACGGACAACATTTGCGGGCCGGGGACCTGATCGAAGTGCTGATCGATCATGCGGATCAACATGATCTCCACGGCCGTCTTTCCCATTAGCAACAGGCCCCGCCATGCATATCATCAGCCAAATTATCGACAGGAATATCCATCGCCTTGCACGCTGTGACAGAGGGCTATGGATCAATCCGGGAAAAGATGCTGGCTGGTGCGCAGCAGCGAACTCGTGCGCATCACTAAGCTTGTCTTGCCAGGAATATGGTGCGCTTGTTTTTCACCGGCAAGCGGGAGCAGATGTTGAATTTGCGGCTTTTCCGGGTGAAGAAACACAAACTTGTTCCAAACAGACATATGGTTGGATAATTCTGAATTTGCCGCGCCAAAAGGCCTTGTTGCGCATGCTGCTGGATTGTGCTGCAGGCTTGCTGGCTGATGATGGTGTACTTTGGCTTGTCGGGGAAAAAAGAGCAGGGATCAAATCTGCGGATAAAATTTTGCGGGGGCACTTCGCACGTGTTAACAAATTGGATAGTGCCCGGCATTGCACACTATATGAGGCAAAATCACCGTTGCAGTATCAATCATTCAGTGCCATCAGCTATCTGAAAAAATGGTTGTTGAATTACAACGGGGGTGAGATCAAGATCGCCTCCTACCCGGGTGTTTTTGCCCATGGGCAACTGGATGATGGCACGGCCTTGCTACTGAACAGCGTGGCTGGAATGAGGTTCAGCGGTGACCTGCTGGACTTCGGTTGTGGAGCCGGCGTAATCGGGGCTTGCATTGCCACCGATAACAAAGATGCCAGGGTGACCTTTCTCGACCACAGTGCATTGGCGCTGAAGGCATGCGAGGATACCCTGGCTGCAAACCACCTGAGCGGTTCGGTATTGGCCTCTGATGGCCTTTCAGAGGTGAACCATTGCTACGACTTGGTTATCAGCAATCCACCCATTCATGCCAGTGTGAAAACCGACAATCGTTTGAGTTTGCGGTTATTGGAAAAGGTGCACGAACACATCAAGCCGGGTGGCAGGCTGATCCTGGTCGCCAATCGACACCTGCCCTACGAGCGGTGGTTGTCACAAAATTTTCGCCAGCTTGAAGAACTTGCCGCGAATAGCAATTTCAAGGTCATTGCAGCAAAAAAATAGCCACCGTGGAATTATAGTGAACTACGATGGTCGAAACAGTTGAGTTTTTTACCCGATCCAGACACCTGTCCAAGCAAGGAAATACAGCATGCCTAAATTTGTTCTCACTTCAGTCTCAACAGCGTTAGTAACTTTGTTCCTCACAACTGCGTTTGCCGAAGAAGGCACGGACATAGAAACCGCTTCCCCCGGCACCCCGGCGACAGAACCCGTTGCTGAAACGGCGGTGGAAACCGGAGACCGGCAAAACTCTATCATGGATCAGCCCGTTGATTTCTCCAGCCCCGAGAATGTTGAAAAGACCCTGGCGGCTATTCGGCAACAGGCAGGAGAAAAAGCAGCCGGCAGTATCAATAACGCCATTGGATACCTGATTGTCTATGATTTGAGCGTAAAGCGTGATAAAGACAAGCTGTATAAAAGGCTGAACGGCAAAACGCCTAATGAAATTCTTGCTTTGGTGCGGCGCTGAACGGACTTAAAAAGCGTTGCGGTGAAGGGATCGA
>BTRB01000005.1:0-32965 GCA_036986175.1 Gammaproteobacteria bacterium | reverse complement strand
CTGTTCCGGGTGGGTGAATACAAATCAGCGATGGAACCATTCATTCGTGATGACATGTCGCCTGCAGCTGAGGAAGCCGGAAAATTCTGGCTCAATAACCTCTGGCAACAGTATCTTGAGGGCGTATCGAAACACCGTGGTATACCCCTTATGACCTTGCAGGAAGCAATTGACGACCTGCCCAACCGGATTGAAGCAGCAGACGGGGATTTTGCACGTTTTGCCCTGGATTTGGGCCTGGTAGACCGTTTGATGACAGGTCCTGAATCCCGTCAGGAGTTAGCCCGGCGTGGCGCGGTTGACAAGGCCGGCGACAGTTATCGTGCGGTGGGCATGCAGGACTACCTGGATCTCACCCACGCGCAAAAGGGCTTTAGTAACGCAAAGCGTGTTGCAGTTATCATTGCCGAGGGTGAAATTGTCAGTGGGCGGTATCCGGCCGGTCGCATCGGTTCTATCTCTACTGCTGAACAATTGCGGCGTGTGGCCCGGGACGACAAGGTGGCTGCTGTTGTTTTACGGATCAACAGCCCTGGCGGTGACGCATTTGCTTCCGAGGTTTTGCGTCTCGAACTACAACAGGTCAGAGATTCCGGCAAGAAGGTTGTTGTTTCGATGGGAAATGTTGCTGCCTCCGGCGGTTATTGGATGGCGATGGCAGCAGATGAGGTCTGGGCCAGCCCGGCAACAATTACGGGATCGATTGGCGTGTTTGGAATGCTGCCGACATTTGCCGGCACACTGGAAAAGATCGGCGTACGGACTGATGGTTTCGGAACGACGAATATAGCCGGCAAGATCAGGCTGGATCGCTCGCTGGACCCGGATATAGCACGTATATTCCAGTCCAGTGTAGAAAGAACATACCGGCAGTTTATCAAGTTGGCGAGCGAAGCCCGCGGTATTGAAGATGTGGACGCAGTGGCGCAGGGGCGTGTCTGGAGCGGCGAGCAGGCACTCGAGCGTGGACTGATCGACAAAACCGGAACCTTCCAGGAAGCGATTGAGGCCGGTGCACGCCTCACCGGCTTAGGCGACGACTACCAGGTGGATTGGGTCGAGCCCAAACGCTCAGCCCTGGATGAATTTTTTATGGAATTCATGACAGGCGCTGTTGCAAATCTGAACCTGTCTGTCAGCCTGCCTGTCAGCCTGCCTGTGTCCTGGCTGCAAACCATGTTGGATGACTTGCAGTTTATTGCCTCCAGGGAGGGAAAATTTACCGTAGCAGCATACTGCCTTTGCAGGTTTCAATAATCCCTTTGAGTAGGGTCCGGCAGCCCGGAATGCAATAACCAGCGTTTTTGTTCTTTGTCGTACTTCCAGTACTGCTCATCAATGATGGTGCGTTCGCGGACCTGGTTTTTATTGAACATGCGGAGCTCAACTACTTGTCTCAGGCCCATTCCCTCATCAACCGGTGTCGATGAACGTAAGGTGTACCGCGTGACCCGAAACAGCCGTAACCTGTCCAGTTCCAGTCTGGAGATCGGGTGTTCTTCCTGGTATTCGGCTGAAATGAAATTAACCGCAGCATCCCACTGGGCCCAGCGAATGATCGTTTCGTATTGCTTTAGCGTCTCTGTAAGGTCTCTGTCTTCCTTGGTTTTCGGACAACCCACGAGCAGGACAGCCAGGCCAAACATGATGATGGTGCGCAGGATTAATTTCATATCTCGGACTTCCTCAGTGCCATTAAAAAGGCGTTGTTGGACGTATGTTAACAGTTAATCGAGAGCTTTCTCTGCACAGGCCCCGGGCGTACTATGCGGCACACCGCTGCCACGGGCACTGCACGCATTGCCGTAGGTTTTGCCGTCACAGCCGCAAACCGGGTCATACTGCATGGTACATGGAACGGGTTCTTCAGGCGGCGTAAGCACACACTTTTCAGTGTTTGCTTTTTCGTCCGCCATTGCCTGTTGCTTTGCCGCTGTCTGTTGGTCAGATGATGCAGTGCAGCCATGCAACATTACGCCAGCCAGAGCCAGAATCAGGATGCCAATCAAATGATGCTTAAACATAAAATCTGCTCCAGGCAATACTCAGCCAGACGACCGCAAGAAAAATCAGTGAAAACATGACGGCAGCAGACGCCATGTCCTTGGCCCTGCCGGACAGAGTGTGCCTTTGCGCGCCAATACGGTCAACCGTGTTTTCCACGGCACTGTTTAACAACTCCACAATAATCAGCACAAACAGCGGTGTGATGAGCAACAGCCATTCAATAACTGTTTGTGCCAGCCAGAATGACAATGGCAGCAGGACTATGGTCAGGCCAAGCTCCTGCCTGAAGGCTGCCTCATGCCGGAAGGCATCACGGATACCGCGAAATGAATTGCCTGAGGCCTTGATGATCCTTTCGATGCCGGTGTGTCCGGGTTTCACCTGTGCTCTCTCCACGTTATGGGGTGTTAGCAGTTTGCTTACTGTTATTATGCGCAAGTCTGCTGACAGTAACAATCCGGTAATAATTATTTTCCACAGCGGGGGTTTAGCGTGCTAAAGGTTGCTTCCTGGAACGTCAATTCACTGAATGTCCGCCTGCCGCAAGTGCTGGCCTGGTGCGACGTGGCCCAACCGGATATCCTGGCTTTACAGGAAACCAAAATGACCGATGACCGCTTTCCGGTCGGTGAGCTGCTGGATGCGGGTTATCACAGCGTGTTTTCCGGACAGAAAACCTACAACGGTGTTGCCATCCTCAGCCGTGAACCGGCTGAGGTTACAGTAGCAGATATCGACGGGCTGGATGATCCGCAACGTCGCATACTGGCAGCAACGGTTGGCGATGTGCGCATCATTGACTTATATGTCGTCAATGGCAGTGAAGTAGGTTCAGAAAAATTTGACTACAAGATGTACTGGCTGGAGCGGGTGACCGCCTGGATAGCGGGCGAATTGCAACGGCATGAAAAAGTCATTGTGCTGGGTGATTTCAATATCGCCCCGGATGACCGGGACGTGTATGACCCGCAAGCCTGGCATGAGAAGATTCTTTGCAGTATGCAGGAACGGGAAGCCCTGCAGGGCATTCTGGACCTTGGTTTGTCAGATACCTTCAGGCAGTTCGAACAACGGGAAAAGAGCTGGAGTTGGTGGGACTATCGCATGGCTGCATTTCGGCGGAATATGGGTCTGCGGATAGATCTGATACTGGCCTCTGCGGCGTTGGTGAAGACTTGCAGTGCAGCTTATATCGACAAAGAGCCGCGTCGCCAGGAAAGGCCGTCAGACCACACGCCAGTAGTGGCAGAGTTTGCATAGCTCGCGTATTGCACCCGTATCCCGACCCTGACTTGTTCAGGCGTGCCTGTCCGGCGTCAGTATCCGGGAGATGGGTGCAAAATGTGGGCTGGCCTACAGCCTAATTGTGGCCGCTATACTGTGGGACTTCCGGATCGATTTGCCTGGACCAGGCGTCGATGCCACCGGCAACATTGCTGACGTTGCTGAAGCCCTGTTTACGGAAATGTTCGGCTGCAACCTGGCTACGATTGCCAACATGGCAAATAAACGCCAATGCCGTATCCTTGGGCATGGCTTCAATTTCCTGCATCAAGCCGCCTTCCATGGGTTTTGCCGCTGCAAGTGTTGCGAGGGCGCGTTCTTCCTTACCGCGCACGTCAATCAGGATGACGCTGTCGGCATCGAGCGCTTGCTTCAACTCTTCTACACTCATCTGCCTGACCGGTTCCGGTGCCTGTGGCAGTTTGATGGTCAGGCCTTCGCCCTGCATGGTTTCTTCCCAGTCAATGACCGCGCCCTTGGCACGTTGCGCCGAGGCCAAGTCGAACAGAAATGTTATGCCATTGGCTTCGACTTTGATCTCATGTCCTGCGGCGCTCGCCAGGTTGAATTGAGATTGCCAGTTGGCATCAATAGCGAAATGCAGGCCGATACCTTCATGCTCAGCCATGGATTCAAGAATTTTCTCCGCTGCGGCATCGGTGATGGTCACGTCAGGCGGTGTACGGTCCGGCGGCTCGACGCCCAGCATTTCGTGCAATTCACAGCTATTGAACATTGCACTGATGATGTCGCAGCCACCGACCAGTTCACCGTCGATATATAACTGCGGGATGGTCGGCCAGTTCCCGAAAACCTTGATTCCTTCGCGGATTTCCTCGTCCTGCAACACGTCGATGCTTGCATAGTTACTGAGGATGGAATCCAGTAAACCTACCGTTTTTGATGAAAAACCGCACATGGGGGCCTGCGGTGTTCCTTTCATGAAAAGAACCACGCGGTCCTTCTGAAGGATGGTTTCTATTTGCTCGCGGGTACTGTCACTAATACTCATTGTGTCGGATTCCGGTAAGTTTTCAGATGAGGTATAACATGGGGTGCGTACCGTGCACTGTCAAGCATTGTGTTGCAACACCGTCATAGTGACCGATCCACTGCTACCGGGTCAGTGTGTCTGCAACGAGCTGACGGGTGTCTTCGTCGTAAGTAATGTTACCCGGAAACGCGATATCGCCACTGTATCCCTCATTGTGGATGAACCGGTGCAAGTCATTCAGGCCGTCTGCCAGTAGGGGGTAGAAATTCATTTGCCGGTTGCCGCTGACTACCGTGACCGCCACGGTTCCCAGGTCGTCGGCACGGTGCTCGGTTACTGGTGCGGCATCGCGCAGTGGCCGCATGGTGGATTCTTCCAGCAAAAATGTATCGGTCAGTTCTGCATCATCAAGCCCTGGCAGATGCTGACTGACCTTGACGCCATGGGCGGTGAGCATGGTCAGGTAGCGACGGTATTCCCGCGTCCAGTCTGCGTAGGCGGTTTGTAATTGCTGCTTCGCTGCAGGCCGGCCTGCGCCACCACCATGGTTGGCCCACCAGTCGAATGATTCAAAAAAACTATGCACAGCGCCCTCCCGCCATTCGAACCTGAGTCCTGTTGCAGTTTTAACTTGCAGTACCTGCCCGGGTGGTTTCATGGCTGCATCAAGCAATTCCCACAGCGGTAGAAAACCATAGTGTTCCAGCTGCAGCCGAAGCAACGCGTTCAAATCGGTGATGGTCATGAACCGGGCGTGATTGAGGGAGACCTTGAACTGTGATTCCAGGCCCTTGGCAGAATGGGCGGATAGCTGGCCCTGTTCGAGGAAACGATGCTCCATTTCTTCAGCCAGCGCGCCAATGCAGTCGAAGGGGCCACTTACAAGCAACGGTAACACCTGCAGCAAACCCAGGGGGATATGTTCAAAGGGCTGCAATTCGTGCAGCGGCATTTGCCCTTTTCTTGCGCCGATACTCAACAGGCGTGGCTGGAAGTCATCACCGGAGTTGCTGGACTGATGCAGCGTTTCGAGTGCCTTGTATACCAGCATTCCCGGGCTAAGCACCTGGGTCTGGTCAAACAGCGCGCCGGCCATGCTCAGCGCACACTGGCTGATAGCTGGAAACATAGCCCTCAGGTCAGCGGCAAGGTGCGCTAATACCTGTTCTGCCGCAGCGCGGTCCAGCAGAACCGGGCGACTGGCGTTTTCTCCATGATAGCGCCTGGGGTCAGTCTCAATGCCAACCAGGATATATTGGTGCTGTATAGATGCGATGGCCATCAGATTAAAGAGTTCAGAACAAAAAAATCAGAGTAGGGAAAACGGTGATTTGGATCCGCTAGTGCCTTGCTTGCCCCGGCGCCTGCGGCGCATGCGCGAATGCAATTGTTGTCGGCGTTCTTCCAGCCAGTCCGACCTTTGCAGGTCGGTCGCATCTTCGCCGCGCTGGCCGGCCTCTGCAGCACGGAACATGACAAACTCCTTGTAGGCCTGCAATTCATGGTCGAGTTCATCGCACACGATTTCAATCATGATGGCATCGTCAAGGAAGCCGAGTCCCGGAATGTCATCCGGTATCAGGTCTTCAGGTTCGGAAAAGTAAGACAGTGCGGCCAGCACCCGTTTGCAGTCTTCATTTGACAGGCACCAGCATTTGTCTACGACCATGCCTATCAATACCTCCAGTTGCCGCATTTGGTCACGGATAAAATCCGCTGCGTCAGAGCGGTTTACCTGCTCCAGCAGTTGTTTCGCGTTATCGATAATCTGGTGCCGGGAATACCCTTTAGTGGTTTCGCAGACGCGTTGCATGACTTCGCGAAAGTAGTTCAGATCAGACTGGCTGAGTTCAAAACTTATGTGTAAAGTCATGGCCGACTCCTTGAACGGCGATTAACGGAAGTGTCCCGGCCTTCCCGGAACGGGGTAGATATGCCCTTCATAGCTAAAACGCAGCTTACCTTCATCAACTGCGGTGATTGAGCCTTCGAGAGAATAGGGCAGGCTCTTGATGTCGCCATCCAGCAATTTGTCGAGAAGTTGCTTGCTCGACTGGCTTTCTTCAACCTCTACAGCCCATGTTTCAGTGCCATTGGCAACTATATTGGTTTCAACCGGGCCCTTATAGGTGAACAGCTCACCGTCTTCTACAGACAGGCTGAAATCGATTGTCTGGATGTCGAGTACAACGCCATTGAGGTTGCGCATACTCAGTTGCAGGGTGATGGTGTCTCCCGTATGGCTCAGATCAGTCATGCGCACAATGGGTGCGGCGCCGCGTATGATCTTGGTACCACAGGCCGTAATAAGCATGAGTGCTGCTATTGCAAGCATCATGGCGGTAAATTTTCTAATTGTCATCGGCCAGTTTGTCATCGGCATGTACCTCATCATAAAGGTGACATTTTACGCAATGCGGTTCCTCTGTGTGCTGAATTTTGTGATATTCAGGTTCGAGGCGTTCACAGACCGGCATTCTATCCACACACAGACCGGCATAGATGCAGGCTGATGAATGTTCGCCTGGCCCCTGGCTGGCTGGTAGCTGATCGGTTCGTAGCCGGGCTGAGGATTCAAATCTGGCGAATGCCAGCAAAGCTTTGCTATACGGGTGAGCCGGCCGGCTGAAAAACATGTCTGCAGGTGAATGCTCGAGCAACTGGCCCCGGTACATGACAGCTACTTCATCCGCAATCTGCCGGATCACCGCCAGGTCGTGTGAGATAAACAGGAAGGCTATGCCATGGTCTTTTTGCAGTGATTGTATCAACTGCAGAATCTGCGCCTGTACGGAAACATCCAGTGCGGACACCGCCTCGTCTGCAATCAGCAACTCCGGGTTGGTGACCAGTGCCCTTGCGATGGCAATACGCTGTTGTTGGCCGCTGGAAAACTGATTGGGATAGCGCTGCAAAGCATCATGGTTCAGCCCGACGGTTTGCAGGGTCTGCCTGATCTTATCCTGTCTGTAATTGGCATCACCGATGGCAAAATGCCTGAGTGGTTCCAGCAATGTCTGTGCCACGGTTCGCCGGGGGCTCAGGGAGGCGGAAGGCTCCTGGAAGACGATTTGTATGCGTTGGCGGGCTTCTTTAAGTTGCTCCCGATTCATACTGAAGATACTTTTGCCATTGAACAGAATCTTACCTGCGTAAGGCTCTGCCAGGCGCAGGATGGTACGTGCAATACTGCTTTTTCCAGCACCCGATGCCCCTACCAGCCCGAGAGTCTTGCCCGCGGCCAGTTCGAAACTGACCCGATCAACAGCGTGTTCCTGGTTAGGAAAACTCAGCGATAGCTCTTGAACTTTCAGCAGTGGCGGATTGGAGGGTGGACAATTTATATGCATTACAGTGGTCTGAAACAGGCAACATCACGGTCACTACCCCGGTCACTGCCTGCTCCAAAACCGGGAACTGATTGCGCACATCGCGTCACTGCACGGTCACACCTTGGCGCGAAGTGACAGCCTGGCGGCAAAGCAGATGGCGTTGGAACCTGGCCTGGTATGGCATTGATTCCGGAGGGCTTCAGAGCGCTGATTTGTGGGATACATGATATTAAGCCGGCGCTATAGGGGTGCCGGGCGAGAGAGAACAGGCCCTGGCAGTCTGCTTTCTCCAGCAGGCGGCCGCAATACATGACCATCACGTTTTCGCAACTTTGCCTGATCACGGACAGGTCATGGCTGATCAGCAATATGGCTGTTCCGTGGTCTGCCTGCAGCCGCTTGATCTGCTGCAGGACCAAAGCCTGCGTACCACTGTCTAATGCCGTGCTTGGTTCATCTGCGATGAGTACTGCAGGTTTACATACCGTTGCCATGGCAATCATGGCCAGTTGCCGCATACCGCCGGACAGTTCGTGCGGGTAGGCAGCAGCGATTTTCCCGGGCTGACCAAAACCAACCTGTTCAAGTGCATCCAGCATTGCCTGCCGGGTGTTGTTCCTGCCACCACCAGCGTGGCGCCGGTGCACCGCAGAAATTTGCTGGCCGATGGTAAACACCGGGTCCAGCGCTGTGCCGGGCTGCTGGAATACCATGGCGATGTCCCGGCCAAGTATGCGTCGCCGTTGTACTGCACTCAGTGTGGAGATATCTGTACCGCCAATTTCGATGCCTGCAGACTCAACCGTGCCCCCTGATGCCGGCGACAAGCCGAGGATGGCGAATGCCGTCATGGTCTTGCCGCAGCCGGACTCTCCCACCAGACCGGTGGCCTCGCCCGCTTTGATACTGAAACTGATGTTGTCCACTATCTGTAGCCGGCCCGACTGTGTTTCGAACCAAACGCTGAGGTCTTTTACGTTTAGCGCAACAGCACTCATGGCATAATCCTGCGTGTATCAAGTGCGTCCTGCAAGGCATCAGTAAACAGGTTAAACCCCATCAGCATGATAAAAAGAGAAACACTTGCTGCGGTAAAATTCCCGAATTGTCCGGCCACTACTTCCTGAGAGCTTTCTGCCAACATCAGTCCCCAACTGACTCCGTCACGTATACCCAGACCCAGGAAGCTGAGTATGACTTCAGTCTTGATGGCCACAACGAACACGATGGTGGCCTGCACCAGCAGGATATGAACGGTATTGGGCAACACGTGGCGGAAGACCACTGTGATTCCAGGCAGGCCGATGGCACGTGCAGCCTCAATAAATTCGCGTTGTTTGATCCGCATTACTTCACCACGCACGATCCTTGCCGTGGTGGTCCAGAAAGTAATGATCATTGCCAGGTGCATCGCCCAGCGATTGCCCTGCAGTGCAAATGCGACCGCCGCAGCAAAAAGATAAAATGGAATTGAGTCGAGTACACCCTTGAGCCACAAGATAATCTCATCCAGCCAGCTATGGCTGTACCAGCCCGCCAGCGCACCCAGCACAGTACCCAGCAGGATGGAAAAACCGGTTACGATAAGGCCTATTTCGAAAGCAGTTGCCGCACCGAAAAGTGTGCGTTGCAGAATGTCCTGGCCGAGAAGATTGGTGCCAAACCAGTGTGTGGCGCTGATGCTTTCCCAGCTATTGCCGCTGACCTCTGACCAGCCCTGGCCCAGCAGACCTATCCAGACGGATAGAGCGACCACAGTAAAGAATAAGACGATAAGCAAGCCACTCATGCCGTAGCGGTCAGCTTTGAGGCGTTGCCATGTCGTGCGTGTCATGACTTGCTCACCGCTTGCTCACTGACCACCCTGGGGTCAACCACGCTGTAGAGCATGTCGTTGATCATCAGTGCCAGCACGAACAACACGCCGGTCAGGCCGACCACCGCCTTGAGTATGGGTTGGTCGCCACTGGTGATGGCGTTAACCGTCACCAGGCCAATGCCGGGTATCCCAAAGTAGCTTTCCAGCAGCAGGCTGCCGGACACAATTACAAACGGTACTGAAAACATGATCCGTGTCAGCACCGGGATCAGGCTGTTTTTCAGGACGTTTTTAAACAGCAATTCAGCAGGTGAGGTGCCATATGCCTGCAAAGTGCGGATGTGGTCGCGTTCTATTTCATCCACCATGACTGCCCGGTAAAACCGCGTGTTGTAGCCCAGCGTCACCAGCAAAAGCGCCAGTGTGGGGACGGTCACGTAATACAGGTAGGAGGACAGGTCAACGACTTGCCAGCCCCGCACCGGGAAGATGTTGAAACCGTACGGTGTACTCAGCAGAATCTGCAGAATGATGATGATGACGAGGAAACTGAGACTCATGCCCACTACTGACGCCGACATGACCAGCTTATCCAGCCACTGGCCGCGATACCAGGCAGCCAGCATTCCCAATGCCAGGCCAAGGATATTGCCGATTACAAAGCCGGGTAGAACCAGGGCAATTGAAACCGGCAGGGTGCGGGCAAGTATCGAAGATACGGCTTCGCCAGTGGAATCAGAAAGCCCCAGGTTCAGCGTAACAAGTTCCTTCAGATAGTCGCCATAACGCAGCAGGAATGGCCGGTCGTAGCCCAACGCATGGCGGACTTCGCTGATCTGCTCCGCACTCGGGTTCTTGCCCAGTAGTTCATAGGTCTTGTCCGGGCCGAAATAGACCATCAGCAAGAAGCTGACAAACGTCACACCCAGCAACAATGGAATGCCGTACAAAACCTTTCTTGCGAGAAACGGTAACTTTTTCATGGTGTGGCGGAGGGTTCCACCAGGTCAACAAAACGCATGAAATAACCCCCGAGGAAGGATCGATCCGGCTGCATAATGACTTTCTTGTCCCACAAAAACAGCAATGTTCTCGAGATGCCGGCAATGCTGACACAGTCGTCTATCAGCAGCTGGTTCATTTCGCGATAAATCCGGGTACGCTCAGGTGATTCATTCAAGGTTGAACTGGTTTCATAAAGCCGGTTGTAGACCGGATTATTATAGTTGGCCGAGTTGGAGCCGGGTGCGGCATTCGGCCCGTAGTACAATTGCATGATGTTTTCGGCATCGGGGTAATCCATAGTCCAGCTACTGTTGATCAATGTCACTTTGCCTTGTGAATAAGCCCGCTGGTAATCGCCATAGGTCGCAAAAATCATCGGCCGGATTTTTTCAACAGGATAGCCAATCTCCACCATGAAGTTACGGTACTGTTCAAAGGCCTGTCGTTCGGTCACGCTGTTGGGAAAGCCATAATCAAGTACCGGCAGATTTTCTTCATTCCAGCCATTTGCCTGCAATAAGTCACGGGCGGCTTGCAGGTCGCGTTGAATATAAGCACGGTCCCCGTCCGGGTCGTACTCGGACACAGCGGTTGGAATGATGCCGGGAAACACCCGGCCGATGCCGTAAAAAAATATTTCATTTCTTTTTTTCCAGTCAAAAGCTTTGACCATGGCACAGCGCAACGCGTGGTTGCGGTGGTTTTGTATCGGGTCGCTGTGATAGCCAATGCGTTCGTCAGCCATGTTGAAGTTGGTATAAATGAACCCGGCTTCGGGTGATGCTTCGAAATTGTAGACGTCTTCAAATAGTGGACTGAGCTTGGGCGGATCGCGTTGACTCAGGACCGTGTCGAACTGGCGGACCGGAACCTTGATGTAATGGAGTTCACCGGCTAAAAATGCGTTCCAGCGGGCCGCATCCTCGACGATGAATTCTATTTCGAGTTGATCGACAAAAGGCGGGATTTTGTTTTGCAAGGCCTCAAGGCCGAGTTCACCCTGGCTGGCCGGGTCGTAGCCTTCATCTTCCAGCTTGAACGGTTCTGCGCGAAAGTCAGGGTTCTTCGTCAGCACCGCACGGATACTATCGCGACTGACCAGCCGGAAAGGCCCGGAGCCTACCGGGTGGTTGGATAACTCCTGCCCATATTTTTCCACCGCTTCCCTGGCAACGATGGCTGCATAGCCCTGGGCCAAGGTGTACACGAACTGCGGAAAAGGGCGCGTGAGGGTGATTTCTATGGTGTAGTCATCCACGGCGCGCAGACCGGCGACTTCCTGGTCGTAGTCGGAACCTTCCGTTTTCCACCGGTCCAGCCCTTCGATCCGCTGTTGCCATAGCCACGCACCCTGGGCGCGTGTACCCGGATCAAAATGCCGCTTAATGGAATATACAAAATCCCGTGCTGTTACTTCCCGGCCAAGCCCGCCCTCAAAGGCGGGGTCGTCATTGAAATACACGCCCTTTTTGATGCGGATGGTCAGGCGCAAACCGTCGTCTGACACCTCAGGCATCGCAGTTGCCAGGTTGGGTTGCAGTTGGTATGGCCGGGCCAGGTATTTGTAGCGGTAAAGTGTGTCGTACAGATTAACGACCAGGAAGTTGGCATACAGGGATGCAGCCTGAGCAGGGTCGAGGGAACCCGGTGCACCATCCATTGCATGCCTGTAAATTTTGGCTGGCGTTGACCCGTCGGTGGCTGGAGGTTCACCGCAACCACCCACTATCAACAGTACCAGCAGAATTATGTATTGGAATTTTTTAAGCATTCTGCCCGCACTATACAACTATTCTCCGGAATCAGAATCCGGTTCTGGCAGGTCTTCTTCCAGGTAGAGGTCGTAATCAGCCAATGGCGGGTCGCCGTCGTATATCTGGTATTGGCGGTTTTGTAACCACACATCACGCATCAATACATACGGGTCGTAGGCCTGTTTCAGTTCCGCATCCTGATCGAGGTATCGTGCTCTTCGGTCAATGCCGCGAACGATCCAGTAACCCCATACATTGCGGCCATGGATGACGCGAGTGACTGGATGATAAAAACTGTCGGTTAGGCGGCCAAACCCGTCTCTGGGTGTGGACGGGCCGAAAACCGGCAACATCAGGTAGCGGCTGTCTTTATAGCCCCATGCCGCAAGTGTCTGTCCGAGGTCCTCGTTGTAGAACGGTAGGCCCATCTTCGTGGCGACGTCGAAAAATCCCAGCAGACCGACGGTCGAATTGACCAGGAAACGGCCGAAGGTGTCGGCGCTCTGAGTAACCTTACCCTGCAAGACCTGGTTAACAAAAGTGACAATGCCGTCGAGGTTCCTGAAAAAATTCCCGACGCCGCGCTGAAACGGGTCCGGCATGACCTTGTCATAGCCCACTGCAATTGGCCGTACAACCTTGTCCAGTCCGTCATTGAATGCGTAGACTTTGCGGTTAAAGCCTTCCCATGGGTCGTTCTCCGGGTCAGTATGCCGGCTCTGTGTGCCAGCGCATGCTGATAGCAACAGGCTGAGAAGCATGGTGATGACTGGTAACCTGTTGCGCATAGTCTGAATCCTCAACGCACCTGGTGAACACTGATCCTACGTTATAAGGTTGACTGTACACTAGTCATCCAGTTGCAGATCGCCTTTTGTCAGGCGGGAAATCACAGTGTCAATACCATCGGCCTGAACAGCGGGCATGATCTGGTTTCGATAGGTTACGACATAGGAAATGCCTTCAACAATTACATCAAAAGCTTTCCAGCCATCAGAAGTTTTGTGGAAAGCGTAATCGATGGGTGCTTCACCCCCCTTGGGTAGCTTTATACGTGTACGCACCCGCGTAAGCTTTTCATTTAATTCACCTCTTTGCGGCAACACCATGAGGCGTTCGTCGCTACGAAATTGCAGTAATCCCCTGGAATAGCGGTCAACCAGCAGGTTGACCATCGCATCTGCAAAAACGTCAACTTTTTCTTTTTCAATTCCGCGACCGGCACGACCCAGTATCAGACGGGCAGAATAGCGAACGTCTAGCAGTGGTATCAGGTTCGTGCGCACGAGGGTCTGTAACGCTATCGGATCAGACTCGTATTTTTCGAAGTTCTGATCTAACTCCGTGAAGATTCTGTTGGTGGTGTTTATCACCAGGGATACCGGGTCGTCGGCCCCGGTCTGGGCGAACAGATTGATACTGGATGTGTGAAAGAGTAGCAACAGCAACATTTTAGCCGGTAGCTTCATTCATCATCCTTCTGATCGGAATTGAACAGGAATTTACTGATCAGGCTTTCCAGTACTACAGCTGATTGGGTGATCAGTATCTGGTCACCGTCCGTCAGGGCATCAAGGGCACCGCCCGGTTCCAGGCCGATATAGCGGTCACCCAGCACACCGCTGGTCAATATTGACGCGCTGGTGTCACTGGGGATATCGGCAAACCGCTGGTCAATGCTCATTTCAACCACCGCGTCGAAGGTTATCGGGTCGAGACTGATTTTATCTACCAAACCTACTGTAACGCCACCAATTTTTACCGGTGAGCGGTTTTTCAGATCGGCGACATTTGAGAAGTGGGCGCTAACCTGGTAAGTATCATCGCCAACCTGCATGCCGTAGTCGGTTGCTTCAGTGGCCAGCCAAAGCATGGCGGCTATACCCAACAGCAGGAAAACGCCTGAAGTAAGTTCTACGTGGTAATTTGCTCGCATGATAATTCCTACTAACTCCGCTGCCGTTCAGAGAAGAAACGACGTCATAATAAAATCAAATATAAGTACCAGTACCGAACTCAATACTACTGTCCGGGTAGTAGCTGTACCAACGCCCTCGCCAGTAGGCTTTGCATAATAGCCGAAAAAAACGGCTATCAGGCTGATGATGCCGCCAAAGACCATGCTTTTCCACACACCACCTACAAAGTCCTCGCTGAAATAAATGCCCGACTGCAGTTTGCCCCAAAAAATACCCGGATCAAGTCCCATAACGCCGATGGAAAACACCACCGCGCCCATGATCGCGAAAGCGTTAAACATTGCAGTCAGTAAGGGAAGTGATATCACACCCGCCAGGAAACGGGGCAGGGCGATGCGCCGCACCGGATCAATGGCCATTAGTTGCATGGCCTCAATCTGGCTGGTGGCTTTCATCAGGCCGATTTCGGCTGCGACCGAGGTTCCCGCCCGGCCGGCAAACAACAATGCGGTCAATACGGGCCCTAACTCGCGAAATAGCGATTTCCCTACCAACAGGCTTACCTGGTCGGAAGCACCGAACTGCTGCAAAGCATTGATGGCTTGCAGGGACAGGACCATGCCGACAAAAAAACCGGAGATCAGGATGATGACCAGTGAGCGGGCGCCGATCAGATAGGTTTGCTGCAAAGTGCTTATCAATAATTCACGTTCCAGCCGGATGCTGCCAAGCATGCGAACCAGAAAGACGCCGCAGTGCCCGGTTTCGGCAATAGGCGCGAGCAACTTTCTTCTTTTACTTCGGTCTTTGGTCATAATCAGGATCAGCGCGCGTTGGCGTCGGCCGGACTGCTTTGGAGGTTGAAGGATATCGGACCTTCAACCCGGCCGTTCATGAACTGGTCAACGGCGGGCTCGTCGTTGTGCATCAATACCTGGGGGGTGCCCTCGGCGATCAATTTTGCGCCCGCAAGAATAAAGCAGTAGTCGACCAGCTTTTTCATTTGTTCAACATTATGTGTAACGATGACACTGGTTAAGCCCAACTGGTTATTGGTGACCCTTATCAGGCGTCCCACCGTAGACATTGCGATCGGATCCAGCCCGGTCAGGGGTTCATCGAACAACACGATTTTGGGGTTCATGATGACTGCACGGGCCAGGGCAACCCGGCGTGCCATCCCTCCGGACAGGCTGTGTGGCATCAGGTCACCGGTTTCTGCAAGGCCAACAGAACTTAGTTTGGCCATCACACGATCACTTATCTCCTCTTCGCCAAGATCAGTGTGTTCACGAAGCGGTGCGGCAATATTTTCAAATACTGTCAGATCGGTGAACAGGGCACCATCTTGCAGCAATACACCGATGTTCTTTCTGCACGCGTAAAGTTCGCGACGTGACAGGCTGGAAATCAGTTTTCCATTGACTTCAACAGTGCCCCTGTTTGGATACAGTTGACCGGATATCAAACGCAGAATGGTTGTTTTGCCAACGCCGCTGGGACCCATGATGGCTACGATGCTGCCACGCTTGATGTCCATGCTGATATTGTCCAGGATAACTTTGGTACCGCGCCTGTAAACCAGCTTTCTGATACGGATGATCGGGTCTTGCAAACTGTAGCCCCCACTGCCTTGTGCGTTGATGTAGTGACCGTCTGGCGATCAAGTTTATTTCATCACTTTTTCAAAGGCAAAAAAAACGAGGGAGACTTGCGTCTCCCTCGTCGTAGAAGTGTAGGAACTCCGCTTCTGGTGGACTGCAGATCCTCCTAGGCCTTTCCAACTTCATCCAGTTCCGATCTGTTCCGCCCTTCGGTTTCTGGTTGCGAGCCTTCTTCCCGCTTTTATTTATCGACGTATTTCGCGTCTATCTCAAGGAATCGCGTTTTCCTATCGAGTCACCCTTATGGTACGACCGCTTCTTTTGGCAGAACCCGGTCCGGGTGACGCGCCCTGTACCACCTGGGCGCTGTCCGTTTTCTTCCACCCTCTCCACCTTCAGGCGGGTCGGCCTTCCGGTAGATCCGCATTCCGTCCGATGCCGGTCTTACGACCGCCTCCGTCCTTCCTGCGATCCCAACCTCGCGGCTGGTAGGTTTCGTGTAACGGGGGACTCAAGTTACTCCTGGAGCGTGCAATTGTCAAAGCCAAAAAAGGGGCATTTAGAATGTTTTTCTCAACATGTGCATGAGTAAAAAATCACAACTTCATGAATAGAAAAACATCTTGAAAATTACCTGTTTATTTCTTTGCGACAAAGCGAATGAAATTGATTAAAAATTATACGAAATATTTTCTGGAAATGAAAAAACCCGGAGCATTTGCCCCGGGTTTAATTGCAAAAAAATTTTCCCTGGTTCGAGTCAGAGCAGTTCAACCAGCAGATACAAGACTGCCGTCAGCAAGAAACCATTTCCAATCACACCCTTTACCGAAGTGAGCGGTCCGGTCTTGCCAACCACGCCATTGATTGCGAGCACGGCAATGAACCCGAAAACCGTGACCAGAGAAGCGGTACTCGCTGCGTGAACGGACGTCTGCAACTGGCCGAGGTGCACCGATGAGGCCATGAAGAATAGCATCGGAATTGAGAACAGGGTATTGGTGCGCGATGCCAGGCCGGCTTTTCCCAGTGCCGCTGCCGCACCCGGTAATACTTCACCACCGTCTGCAACCTGTCTGGCTGACGCAATAACGACTTTCTGGTTGGGCCAGATGATCAGCCAAACGTTCAGAAACATGATTGTTCCCAGGGTAGCGCCGATCATGATGCCCATGCCACTTAAATGCTTGAGATAAATCAGGTACGCACCGCTCAGGAACGTGAACATCGCTCCCCAGCGAAACCACCACAGCGTCCGTGGCACCATTTTTTGTATGACATCCGACTTGGCGCTGCCATCGGCTTCCTTGAAGTATTCACCCTGGATGAAATTAAAATAGTACAGCAGCCCTATCCATGTTACACCGGCAAGCAGATGCACCCAGCGTGTCAGAAAGGCCAAAGAATTTTCACTAAACAAAGCAAGCTCCACGATATGTATCCTCCCTCATAAAGGTCATTGTGTTGGACAGAGACGGTTTTACCGCCGCGCATAGAATAACCTAGTTTAAACATCAGAAAACACCGTTGCTGACCTGCTGCTCTTTTATGTAACCGCGCAAGTCTATAAAATCAAAGCGTAGGGCAACACAGCAGCCCGCATATTGCAACATACGGGTTAGCAGGCTATGACACATCCTGAAGCAAAACAGAACATAGGCGAGCCGGAACACCGGAAAGCGGAGGCTTATCCATTTCCGCTGGATGCCGTGGTGCTGGCCGGTACTCATCGCAACCCGAAAAGGCTGATTGCCGGCCGCAACAAGGCTTTTCTGAAAGTCGGTGAGCAAGTTCTGCTTCGCTATGTGGTCAGCGCGCTGATGGATGCTAAAAACATAGGGCAGATTTTCGTCGTCGGACCCGTTGAAGAATTGCTTGAAGAGCTGGCAGGCTTTCCATCCCGTGTGCGGGTTATTGCCCAGCGTGGAAAAATGCTGACCAATTGCTGGGCCGGCATTGAAGCAACGGAAGATGGTCACCGGAATGACCCGGCCATGCCGGTGAAGGATAGACCGATACTGGTTATTTCCTGCGACCTGCCTCTGGTTACCGGTGCTGCGGTGGATGATTTTATCGCCCGTTGTGCGCGGGTGGACAGCGAGTCAGACACGCCCGTGGCGATGCTGGTCGGTGTCGTTGATGAGCCCGCAGTGACACCGTTCTACCCGGACCGGGACAAGCCGGGGATTGAACGGCCCTTTGTTGAGTTGGCGGGCGGGCGCCTGCGGCTGGCCAACATATATGTCGGCCGGCCGCGAAACCTGTCCCATCAGGAATTCCTGCAAACCGGCTTTTCCTACCGCAAAGCCAAGGACTGGCGAAACGTGGTTGCATTGGCCTACAGCTTTTTCAGACGGCCCCATGGCTGGCAATCGGCCTGGATGACGATGCGCGTGCAACTGACATTGATGCTTTCCAGGGGCAAGGGACGCTTGTACAGGTGGCTGAAGGCCGGCAATACCGAGGATCGGGTTGAAAAATGTATCTCCGAAGTGCTGGGTGGCCCGGTCAGGATCGTGGTGACTCCATTTGGCGGCCTGAGCCTGGACGTGGATGATGAGGAAGACTACCGCGTGCTGGATGCCCGCTATCAGGACTGGGCCGCCATTACGGCCGCTGTGGATCCCAACCGGTAGGGTGGACATTATGTACAGGAAGTACGGTATGCCGCGGACGCAGGGATGCGTGCGAGCGGCCCATGTCCACCTTACCGTCACAGCAATACCAGCGACAGGGCCGGCCAAAACGCAATCAGCACGACTGAAAACAGTAAAAATATGAAAAATGGCAAGGTGGATAAATAAATATCCACGATCGGTCGGTCAAAGCGGTAGCCTGCGATGAACAGGTTGAGGCCGACCGGCGGCGTGATGTAGCCCAGTTGCATGGTGGCGAGAAAAACAATTCCGAGGTGCACCGGGTTTATGCCGAACTGGACAGCTACCGGCAGTATCAATGGCACAATCAGCACGATGGCTGAAAATATATCCAGGATCGCTCCGAGAATCAGCAGGAATATCAGCAGCATTACCATAAATGCGAACTCACCGGTGACGAACCCGCTGATCCACTGCAGTAGTTGTTGTGGAACACCCGCGTCAATCATGAAATTGGTGGAAGCACGCGACGCGCCCAGGATCATCATGATGCCACCGACCAGGATCATGGACTCACGGATGATTGATGGCAGCTTGCGCATTGACACTTCCTTGAGCACAACCACGTCAATGATTAAAACATACAGGGCCGTAACGGCCGCTGCCTCGGAAATCGCAAAATAGCCGCTGTAGATTCCGCCGAGCACGACGAAGGGAAGCGGTATCTCCCACATTGATTCCCGCATCGCGGCCCGCACCTCGCGCCACGAAAAGTCGCCAAGTGGAGTACGGATCGCGCGGTTTTTCCAGATACTGTACCCGGACAAAATAACCAGCATCAGAAAACCGGGCAGCAAACCGGCCAGAAACAGGTTTTCTATCGGTACTTCGGCTATTACGCCGTACAAAATCAATGGCAGGGATGGTGCAAACAGTAAACCAAGGCTGCCTGCGGTTGTGACCAGTCCCAGGTTGAACTTTTCCGGATAGCCCGCCTGTTGCATGGCGGGGAATAGAATCGCGCCCAGTGCAATGATGGTGACACCGGATGCACCGGTAAACGCCGTGAAAAAGGCACTGGCCACCAGTGACACGACGGCCAGGCCAGCCGGCATCCAGCCGAGCAAGGCGGAAGTAAGGCGAACCATCCGCCTCGGTGCGTTGCTTTCACTCAGCAGATATCCGGCAAACGTAAACAACGGGATTGCCAGTAGTATCGGCATTTCAGCGATACCATAAAATTCAATAACAATAGCCTGGAGGTCAATATCAGCCTGGTAAAAATTCCAGAACGCACCCGCTGCAATAACGGCGAACAGCGGCGCGCCCAGCAAGATCAGCAGTACCAGTGCCAGGGCGATGATCATTGGCTGTTGTTACTGCCAGCCGGGCTGCCGGCCAGGTTAAATGGGCGTTTGATGGCAAACACCAGGTGGCGGTATGCTATCAGCCCGAATCCGATGGGCAGGATGATCTGCAGCAGCCACGCGGGCGTGTCTCCCAACAGCGTGTCACCAAACTCGTATGAAGCCATGACAAAACGGGCGCTGTGCCAGCTAAACAGGCCACCAATGGCGGCTGTAAATAAATCAACAAAGACCTTCGTGACCACCTGCATCCTGTCCGGCAGGAACCGGTCCAGCACTGCAATGCTGATATGTTTGTCCATCCGGCTGGCGGCAAGGCCACCTGCCACGGTTAACCACAGCACCATCATACGCAGCATTTCATCACCCCAGAACAGGCTGTAGTCGAAAAAGTTTCTTAGAAATATCTGCGCACCCGCCAACAATATCATGCTGACCAGGATGACCAGCAATACTGCATCCTCCGCAAAGGTTCCGGCTTTCTCGAGTTTGCTGAAAATTGTGGCGCTGCGCGTCACTGGCTACAGTCTTTTTCTATATCGCCTGTTCGGTAGGCGCCGACATAGCACTCCAGCTCAGCCAGCAGTTTCGCGCTTACAACACCTTCGTCGGCCAGTTTATGGTTGGATTCCTGCACGACATGATGCCAGGTCTTGATCTGTCCCTGGTCGGGTATGACCAATTGCATACCGTCATCAAGCAGCGCCTTGTATGCTGCTTGGTTATCAGCGGCACCTTGCTGGTCAAAGTCATGGTAAACCCCCTCCATGACCTCGCGCACAATGACCTGGTCGGTGGGCCGTAACCGGTCAAAAACCTTCTTCTCAACCACCAGCATGGCAAAAATATAGGCCAGCGGCAGATCGGTGATATAACTCACAGCCGTGTTCCATTGCAACACTATGGCACCGGTAGGCGGACCCATGATGGTGTCAATCAATTCTGTCTGCAATCCGGTCAGTACGTCGGTCAACGGCATTGTAACTGGAGAAATACCCAGCGCCTGTGCCGCCCCGTACGACATTACGTCACCGTCGGGTATCCACACTTTCAATCCCCGCATGTCATCCAGGTTAGCGATGGGTCGTTGTGACATCATGTGGGCAAACCCGCTGCCGGCAAAGCCGAAGTTGACGTAGCCGGCCTGCTCAATCAGTCCGCGCAACTTACTATCCATCCGTTCGCGTACATACTGTATTTCTTCGAGGTTGTTGAACAGCATGGGCAAAGCATAGAGTTGCGCATCCTTTTGAAAGGCGCCCAGCGCATTGGATGTAAAAGCACCACCGTGTAATTGACCGATACGCATTTTACGCAGCACCTGCTTGTCATTGCCTTGCACACCCCCGCCATAAAATTTAAATTTTACCCGGCCGTCAGTACGCGCCTTGATCTCAGCCGCACCAGCACGCATGGCGTTCATCCAGGTGGTTCCTTCCGGTGCCAGCGTGGCGATTTTTATCGTCTGGGCACTGGCGGAAGACACCAGAACAAACAGTAACAAGGCAGCAGAAAGCGGTTTTGCAAGCGACCTTATATTAACCTGGGCATTCATGAATTTTCCATTTCCCTAAAAATAGTCCTTTTAAACAAGTTGCTAAAAATAATCGTCGGCACTGTCGAGTAATTCCTGAGCGTCGCGCTGTGCCAGCGTGTTAAACAAAGTGTAGCCATCCTGATTGGGATCCGCCGATATGACATCGTTCAGTAAACGGTCGTGTAGTTCGCGGTCATACAGGGTACGGGCGTAATAACGTGCGTAATCCACCTTGATGGACAGGTCTCGCCCTCCTGATAAGGCCAATGCGCGCTCATAATGTGCCTTTCCAGCTTTAAAATCTCCTCCCAGCGCCGGCGGCCGGATGGTATTTAAAACGGCGAGGAAATGCTCTACATGGACGGCCTTGTACTGCTTGTCCAGGACCTGTAGCCGCTTCAGTATGGATTCAACACGTGGAAGTTTTGCCAATGCACCCCAGTCGCTGCTATGGGCTTTTATGTATGCGATCCAGCTCAGGCCCAGCGTAAAAAGGCCGGGGGCGTCTTGCTTGTCCAGTTTGCCCAGAATGCTTTCAAATTCCTTAAAAGTAAGATCTTCAATCCCGCAAGCTGATCGATTGCTTGCACACACAGACCGCTGGCCGTAGGAAAGGGCCCGGGCAGTCAGCCGGTCTGCCCTCTGGGTGTCTGCAACGAATAGCACGCCGTAAGCGGCGTACAACTCTGCGGCAGCACCCAGCATTGCGGCATCACCTGGTGAGCCCTCAATAAAACTATCCAGCATTAACAGGTAAGCCGGGGCACCGTCGCGGACGGTTGCCGGATCATTCTGGTTCATGATGGCTGCGTTGAGGTTGGTGGCCATCCCACTGGCTGCCGACTGCATAAGGGCAGAGCATCCAGACAGAAGCAGCATTATAAATGAGATGATGGCGCTTGTAGTTTTGTTTGGTTTCAAGATCGGGCGAACCGGTCGGTTTCAGAAGTGGGGATTATAAACTGATAAGCAGGCTCAAATGCAGCCAGGCAAAGAAAAAACCGGGGGTTTTAAAACCCGGTTCCCTTAGCAGCCGGTTAAGTGGGGGGGAAATCCAACCGGAGAAAGGGGACCGGGGGTGAAATTTAAAAAAAGGATAGCTGCAGCGGACTGCAGCTATCCCAGCTCTTTTTATTATTATATGTGCCTGGCTTTCACGATTGGTTAACTATTGCTTTCCATCCGCTGATGGTCCTGTATTTCCGTAACCCGGATTGCAGAGTAGCTCCTGTCCAAAACCGGGCATGTGGCAGTTTTCGGAGGACAACCCACACGACCTGTTTTGGATAAACAGCCCTACAATCACCAGTTCTATCTCCGGGCAATGGAGAGGACACATCAGTACAGCCCAAAATGCACTCGGCTAATATAGATTAACTGGCTGCATTGAAGGAAATCTCTCCGCGGAAGATTGACAGAAGATTTACGGAACGTTTACAGATGGGTTAGGATGAGCTCCCAGAGGACTTGTTTAAACAATATTAGCAGGGGTATGGATTTCAGTGGGCTTTGAATGCTATCGCATCGGAGACCTGTCACTGGATTCTGGTACGCAGGAAGTTACACGTAACGGGTCGGTTGTACCAGTTCCAAGGCTGTCTTTTAAATTATTGCTTTCGCTTGCGCGTCAGGCGCCCAATGTTGTGTCCACAGAACAGCTGGAAGAGGAGGTCTGGAGCGGCCTGGTGGTCGACAAAGGCACGATTAACAAGCGGGTCCTGTTGCTGCGCAAAGCGCTTGGGGAGGGCGAAGGTAACGGACCTTATATCACCGTCATTCGCGGCAGCGGTTACCGCCTGGATTCCCCAGTAACGCGTACCGATAACGAACCAGAGAAACCGGAATCTGAGCTGCCAGGCCGGCAAAGTTTGTATCAGCGAAGTTCGGGTATTCTGCGAACTACCTCGTATTGGTTGCTTGGTATTGTGGCAGTACTGGCTTTATACCAGGGTTTCCAGAGCGACTCCCACGAATCTTCAGGTCCCGAAGTAAACGAAAACTCACTTGATGAAACACAGTCGCCGGTGGTTTACAGTCGTCGGTCGATTGCCATCCTGCCATTTGTTGATTTGGGGGAGAAAAATATACACCAATTTCTTGGTGATGGCATTGCCGAGGAGGTTATTAACCTTCTGTCGGGTATGGACGGTCTGAATGTAGCCGCACGCACGTCGTCATTTTCGTTTCGTAACACGTCTATTACGGCGACGGAAATTGCTGATGAATTGAGAGTGGGCACTATCCTGGAGGGCAGCATCAGGCACGAAGGCAAGCAGATTCGTGTTACTGCACAGTTGATAGATACGCGCGACGGTTATCACATATGGTCGAAAAATTATTTTCGAACCGTTGAACAGGTATTCGAAGTCCAGGATGACATAGCGCTTAATATCGCAGAAGCATTAAAACTGACCCTGGATGCAAGCGAAAGGCCGGATTCCGGTAAAAGCAGCACCAGTGATATTGAAGCATTTACATTATATCTGAAAGGTCGTGAGTTGCTGAATAAGCGGATACAGCTTCGCGCTGAGGGCTTAAAAAAGGCATTGGGTTTTTTCTGGGAAGCTGTTGGGCTTGATCCAAAATTTGTGCGCGCACACGCAGGAATTGCAGCTGTTTACTGGTTGCTTCCGTCTTATGATCCATCGCTTGACCAGGACGCCTACTTTGAACAGGCTGAGGCAAGCGCCAAATTTGCAATTGAAATTGACCCGGACTCAACCGAGGCTATGGGTGTGTTGGCAGCCATTCATTCGGCACGCGGAGAAATCGAACAGGCAGCTGCTTTATTTAAGCAAATCCGGGTGATCGGTAGCAATGATTCCAATACTGTTCATTGGCGCGCTACCTTGCATATGCGCTTAGGATATTTTCGCGAGTTGATAGGTGAACTGACAGAAACCTATAACCGTGATCCATTGAATCAGCACATCGGCTGGTCGTTGGCAGCGGCCCTGAATTTTTCCGGTCGTCCGCTGGAGGCAGCAAAAATATTAGGCAAACTCGATAATTTTACCTACCGTGATTACAACCTGGGCCTGACCGCCATTTACACCGGAAACTATACACAGGCGCGTGAATTGCTCCGTGATGTACAACTGCGCTCGGGGGTATTGCCCGCGGTCTATGCGGACATGGTGATTGATGCGTTGGAAAACCCGAGCTTGTCCGGGGAGTATGCACAGAAATTGGTTACCGCCGCCAGGCAGGGGGAATTGGACAAGCTGGTCAGTTTTGAGGCACTTTTGCTCTTGGGTTCCCCCCGTGCCTTTGATCTCGATATTGACCCGTTCAACGACATTAACAAAATGCATATACTTTCACAGGTGTGGAATAACTGGAGTGTGGCTTTGCGTCAGGATCCACGCTTCAAAGACTGGGCAGAGAAACTTGGGTATGTGGATTTCTGGCGAAAACACGGCTGGCCGGACCGTTGCAAGCCGACCAGCCTCAGTGATTTTGAGTGCAATTGACGATTTGATATGGATCTGACTACACACTGGGCCGGCCTTCTGGCCGTTGCCATATTCGTTGCTGCCTACGTTCTCGTCATTCTCGAGGAAAATATTCACCTGCGTAAATCCAAGCCTGTGATCGTGGCCGCCGGGTTTATCTGGATGTTGGTGGCTTTTGCTTATGCTGCCGCTGGAAATACCGACGGCGCGGAAGAACTGGTACGCCATAACCTGCTTGAGTTCGCAGAATTGTTCCTGTTCCTGCTCGCCGCCATGACTTTCATCAACACGATGGAAGAGCGGGGGATATTTGATGTGTTGAGAGCCTGGCTGGTCAACCAGGGGTTTTCCTTACGCAAGATATTCTGGATCACCGGCAGCATTGCCTTCCTGATGTCACCGGTGGCTGATAACCTGGCTACGGCACTGCTAATGGCCACGGTGGTCATTTCGGTTGGCGGCAGTAACCACCGCTTCGTGGCGCTGGCCAGTATCAACATTGTTGTCGCAGCCAATGCCGGCGGCGCTTTCAGCCCGTTTGGTGATATCACCACGTTGATGGTATGGCAAAAAGGGTATGTAGAGTTCAGTGGGTTCTTTGCCTTGCTGTTGCCGTCAATTGTTAACTGGCTGGTAACCGCCGGCATTTTGTCATTTGCCCTGCCTGCGGGTAAGCCTGAGCCCATGCGCGAAGAAGCACATTTACAACACGGCGCACTGATGGTGGTAGTGCTGTTTATTCTGACCATTGCGCTGGCGGTTTCAGTGCACAATTATCTGCATCTGCCACCGGTGATTGGCATGATGACCGGCCTGGGCTTTTTGAAGCTGTTCGGGTATTACCTCAAACGCCGGCAGTATGGGGAGATACCTCACGGACCCAGGGAAGATTCGGCACTTGGCAGCGAGGCTATCCACATGGGTAGCAACGCAAAGGCTGTCGGCCCCTATGATATTTACGCAAGTCTGCAAAAAGCTGAATGGGACACATTGATGTTTTTCTACGGTGTGATCCTGGCTGTCGGCGGACTGGCGGCATTCGGTTACCTGGCGCTGGGGTCCGAGTTATTGTATGGCGGCCTGGGCCCAACCGTTTCCAATATATTGGTTGGTGTCATCTCGGCCCTGATCGACAATATACCGGTGATGTTTGCCGTGTTGGCCATGGACCCCGAAATGAGTCAGGGCCAATGGCTGCTGGTCACGCTGACGGCTGGTGTGGGCGGTTCAATGCTCTCCATCGGTTCAGCGGCCGGGGTGGCTGTCATGGGTCAGGCACGTGGTATTTACACCTTTTTTACCCACCTAAAGTGGACCTGGGCAATTGCTCTGGGTTATGCGGCCAGCATTCTTGTGCACTTTTGGGTCAACGGTGCTCTTTTTTAGTAGTTAGTTACTCACCTGCGGGCAAAAAAAAACCCGGCGCGGGGGTGCCGGGCTAAATAAATCAGTCTGTGGAGAGACTGATAAATAAAGGCTAAATAGTTAGCTGGAAGCTGTTCCTGAACTTACTCGTGTTATTAGGTGGCGTAATTGACCTGGGTCAAGTAACGGAGTAAAAGTGATACAGGCCAAATGAGACGCGTTATTAAATAAGTCACATGTATTTAACCAGTTCTTGATCTGTGTCAATGGCCCGGAGTTTGCGAGGTGTTAACTTGCGCTGTGCAAGATGCAAAAAAAACGCTAGTTTTTTTAAATGACAATGGTCATACAAACTCAACAAATCATGCTCGTGACGGCAAGGGAGAAAGCGCTCCTGGCCGCCTGAGCGGTACGGGACCCCCCCATGAGTATCAGTAAGTCTTTTCCAACCGAACTGGTTACCAAGTACGGTCTTGCGGGACCACGGTATACGTCGTACCCGACGGCCCTGCAGTTTCACGAGGGTTTCGATGCAGAAGCTTATCGCCGCCATGCACAGCGCAGCAATGACGACCTTATCCCCTTACCTTTGTCATTGTATGTGCACCTGCCTTTTTGCGAGTCTCTTTGTTACTACTGTGCCTGCAACAAAAAGGTAACCCGAAACAGCGCACTGACTGAATCCTATTTGCAATCTCTTGACCGGGAAATCGAGATGCAGGGTGGGTTGTTTGACCGTGACAGGCAGGTATGCCAGCTACATTTTGGTGGTGGAACGCCAACCTACTATGGTGATAAGCAACTTAAACACATCATGGAAAAATTGTCGGAATACTTCTTTCTCAGCCATTCATCTACACGTGAATATTCTATTGAGATCGATCCGCGAACCGTGAGCGAGGACAGGATTGTCTACCTGGCTGACATCGGCCTGAACCGTGTCAGCATGGGTATCCAGGACTTTGACCCGGCAGTACAGAAAGCGGTCAACCGAATCCAGGATGAAGGCAAGACGCTTGGTCTGATACATGCAGCGCGCAAGGCTGGTTTCAACTCGGTATCGGTGGACCTTATTTACGGCTTGCCGTTACAAACAGCAAAGTCATTTGAGACTACCATCGACTCTGTATTAACCGCCCGCCCGGACCGCATCTCGGTCTACAACTACGCCCATTTGCCCCACCTGTTCCCGGCACAGCGCATGATCAGCACGGATGACGTACCGACACCTGAAGTGCGTCTTGAATTACTGGCGTCTACGATTAGCAAGCTGGTTGACGTGGGTTATGTTTATATCGGCATGGATCATTTTGCTTTGCCGGATGACGATTTGTCGGTGGCAATGAGAAATGGCACTCTGCAGCGTAACTTCCAGGGTTATTCCACCTACCATGATACAGACCTGGTTGGCCTCGGTGTTAGTGCGATCGGTAAAGTCGGAAATAGTTGCGTGCAAAATCAGAAGGACATTCGCGATTGGCAAGGACTCATTAACGATGACAAATTACCTGTCTGGCGCGGTATTGGTTTTAGTGGTGAAGACCGCTTAAGGCGGGAAATTATCTCGGCCATTATGTGTCAGGGACAACTGAAGTTCAGTGAAATCGAACAGGAATTCGGAATTGATTTTGGCGATCATTTTGCATTGGAGCTTGATTCGCTCAGGCCGTTGCAGGATGACGGTCTGGTTGAAATAAGTGAGGACGATATTGAAGTTACACCAGTTGGGCTTTTGCTCTTGCGAGCCATTGCAATGAAATTCGACGAATACCTGATAGAAAACGATTCAGCAAAAGCCTATTCAAAGGTCATTTAGCCGGTCTGTTCAGCTATAATCTGCGCTGGCCAAGGACTATATTTGGATTTGACGGTTTATGCGCTCAAACAGCCAGCAAAAGCCCTATTTCCCGGAACGCGCACAGGTTGCATGCAGCCAGTGTGGGCTTGGAAAACTGTGTTTGCCACGCACGCTTGACCCGGAGGCCACCGAACAATTTGAGTATATCGTCAACAAATCGCGTTCCATTCAGCCTGGCGAGCATATTTTCCGGGCTGGTGACGAGTTGAATTGTATCGCGGCCGTTCGTGCCGGTTGCTTCAAGAGTTACCTGATTGACAAGGATGGTGAAGAACAGGTGCTGGGTTTTTATCTTCCCGGTGAGATCATCGGTTTTGATGCCATTCATGGAAAAACCCACAATGCCAATGTTGTAGCGCTGGATACCAGTTCTATATGCGGGATCAGGTTTGACTCGCTCACTGAAATGGCCCGCCAATTACCGGAATTGCAGGAAGAACTATTTCGCGTAATGAGCTTCCACATTGCCGAACTGGAAGCCAGCGCGGCTGACCTCAGTGCGGAGGAAAGGGTTGCCCGCTTACTGTGTTCCCTGTCAGTACGTTTCCAGAGACGCGGGTATTCCCAGACTGAATTTAACCTCAGTATGTCGCGCCGCGATATTGCAAGCAATCTACGCCTGGCCACCGAGACGACCAGCCGTGTCCTGGCGCGCTTTCAAAGTGCGGGCATCATCAAGGTCAACCGGAAAAAGGTGTCTATACTGGAGTTCGAAAAGCTAAGGAAACTGGCGCGTCGGGACCCCTGACACATAGCGCCGGTGCCGGATTGTATCGTTGAATAAACTGCTCATCCTGACAGAAGATGCCGAAAAATACGCGCCCCTGGTCAGGGCTGCCTGCTCGCAGCGGCTGGAAATCCTGGCAGCGCGGGACATCAAGACAGCGACTGAACTGGTCGTTGATTGCAATATCATACTCGGTGCACCCCCCCTTGTTAGCGACATTCTTTCATCGGCGGACCGGATTGAATGGGTGCAGTCCAGCTGGGCCGGGATAGACCGTTTATGCCAACCGGAATTGCGTCGCGACTATGTCCTGACCGGCGTCAAAGATATTTTCGGCGGCTTGATCTCCGAATATGTGCTTACCTACCTGTTCGCACTCGAACGGCAAATATTTGCTATGCGCGCAAACCAGCTGCAAAAACGTTGGCTGCCCAGGCCGTATCGTCTTGCCAGGGACATTACATTGGGGATCATAGGCCTCGGATCGATCGGGCAGCATGTTGCCCGCACTGCCCGTAGTTCTGGAATCCGGGTGACCGGTCTGAATCGCTCCGGCAAACCCTGTGATGGAGTTGAAAAAGTTTATACCGAAGAAAACCTTGCTGAATTTCTTGCTGAACCGGATTACCTGCTGCTAACGTTGCCGGACACTCCGCAAACGCGGCATATTATTGACGCTGACACACTCGCGATGATGAAGCCGTCGGTCGTGCTGATCAATGTCGGCAGGGGTAGCCTTATCAATGAAAAGAATCTCGTCACTGCCCTGGTGCAGGGGCAAATTGGCGCTGCAGTGCTGGATGTTTTCGAAACCGAACCGCTACCCGCTGACAGTCCATTGTGGGGGCTCCCCAACGTATATATCACACCACATTGTGCCGCCGCCAGCTTTCCGGAAGACGTTGTTGAAATCTTCGTTGAGAATTATGGCCGTTTTATTCAGGGCAGACCTTTGTTGCACCTGATAGATTTTGCTCGCGGTTACTAGCACACTACATCACACCAGTCTCTCTGGTAATCTCTAGCAGCAGGAAAATTGGATTTCGAGGACCCGCATGTGACCATTCACCATTTGAAGTTTAGCTCTGTAGTTTTTGTCACCCTGCTTGGCCTGCTCCATGCCGGCCAGAATGTTGCTGTTGCTGACGGGCGTCAGCTTGAAGCTGAGTCTGCAGTTGTGACCAAACATTCCACCACCGTCAGGGGTAAGCAGTTTTCTTATACGGCAACTGCAGGCACACAACCGGTTTGGGACAAGAACGGTAAAGTCATCGCCTCGCTTTTCTATACTTATTACCAACGAGACAACATCAAGAATCGTAAAAACAGGCCATTGATCATCTCGTTTAACGGTGGTCCGGGTTCGGCGTCTGTGTGGATGCATATTGCTTATACCGGGCCGCGTATCCTCAATGTGGATGATGAGGGTTATCCGATACAGCCCTACGGCGTCAGGGAAAATCCTTATTCCATCCTGGATGTAGCCGATATTGTATACGTCAATCCGGTTAACACGGGTTATTCGCGCATGATTGACCCGCCGGATGACGACGGCGATAAGCAAGACAAGATGTCTGACAAAGACAAACGCGCCCGATTTTTCGGTGTCAAGGCGGATATCGAATACCTGGCCGAATGGCTGAATACATTTGTGACCCGCAATAACCGCTGGCTTTCACCGAAATACCTGATTGGCGAAAGTTACGGAACAACCCGCGTTTCCGGTCTCGCACTTGAACTGCAAAATGCCCAGTGGATGTATTTGAATGGTGTCATCCTTGTTTCGCCGACGGGGCTCGGCATCGGTCGGGATGGGCCGGTACAAGCGGCCAACCGTCTTCCGTATTTCACTGCTGCTGCATGGTATCAAAAGGCACTGGATGCCTCTTTGCAGACGCAGGACCTGGCAGAAATCCTGCCGGGTGCAGAAGACTTCGCAGTCAATGAATTGCTGCCGGCTTTGGTAAAAGGCAGCTTCATCGAAGCTGCCGAAAAACAACGAATCGCTGAGAAAATGGCTTTTTACTCAGGTTTGTCAGTTCAGGCTGTATTGCAGAACAACCTCGATGTGCCTACCAGGTATTTCTGGAAGGAACTTCTGCGCGACAGGAGTTTGACGATCGGGCGGCTGGATTCACGCTATCTCGGCATTGATAAAAGGGACGCCGGTGACAGTCCGGACTACAACGCTGAATTGAAATCCTGGCTGCATGCATTCACACCCGCTATCAATTACTACTTGCGCGAGGTCCTGGAATACAAAACTGATATCAAATACAACATGTTTGGTGATGTACACCCGTGGGATCGTGAGAACAACCAGACCGGCGAAAACCTGCGTCTGGCCATGGCCGCGAATCCATACCTGAAAGTCATGATTCAATCAGGCTACTTCGATGGAGCGACCAACTATTTCGATGCCAAATACACGATGTGGCAACTCGACCCCAGCGGAAGGATGAAAGAGCGTTTGCGCTTTGAAGGTTATCGTAGCGGCCACATGATGTACCTGCGCCGTGCAGACCTTGAGGCAGCTAACGACCACATCAGGCAGTTCATAGTATCAGCGACGCCCACAGAGGGTCAGCCGGCAAAATATTGAAAACACTGAAGCATTTTTTCGACAGGAACATCAAGTGGGCGAACCGAATCCTTGCAAAGAACCCGGATTTTTTTTCGGTCCTGGCCAGCCAGCAGAATCCTGAATATCTTTGGATAGGATGTTCAGATAGTCGCGTTCCGGCAAACCAGATTGTTGATGTATCGCCTGGTGAAATATTTGTCCATCGCAATATCGCAAACCTGGTTGTGCACACTGACCTGAACTGTCTGTCCGTCATCCAGTATGCTGTTGAAATACTCAAGGTAAAGCATATTATTGTCTGTGGCCACTACGGCTGTGGTGGTATCAAAGCCGCCATGGCAGATCAACAGCACGGACTTATAGATAACTGGCTACGCCATATCAGGGATGTACGTCGCTTCCATTCCGGAAAGTTGGAAAAATTGTCGCAGGATGAAAAGTTCGATGCACTGTGCGAGCTGAATGTCATCGAGCAGGTAACAAATGTTTGTAATACCACGATCGTACAAAATGCATGGAGGCAAGGGAATGAGCTTTCCGTGCACGGGTGGATTTACGATATTGGAAATGGCCTTTTGCAGGATTTAGGCACTCGTGTTCCACCGGAAGGCTCCTTGTAATCCCTAAAAATCAAATCGTCCCCGCAGGCCGGCATAGATGGCTCGGCCGGGACGCACAAAGCCAAGAATTTCTTCGTATTGTTCATCAAACAGGTTGCTGGCACGGGCCGTCAGGTCAAGTGATCTGGTTAACCTCCAGCTGGCGGCCAGATCGACGACCGTGTAGGCCGGGATTTCCACCCTGTCCAGGGTAAAGGTGAGCGGGGAGAAAAAATTGTCCAGCTGCTTGCCGCTGTAGTTCAGGTTTAGGTTCAGGTTGCCGCGTTCATCGGCGAAGTAATAATTGGCGGCCAGGCTTGCCATGTGTTTTGGGCGCCTGACTTCGCGCACGGACTGGCCGGAATCATCTTTCTCGGTGGCGTCGGTGTAAGTGTATGAGGCGCCGAGAGACCATGACCTGCCCAGGCGGACATCAAACATTGCTTCAAACCCTTGTCTGTTGCTGTCACTGTCCTTGTTTCTGGCCGTGAAAAGGAAGGTTTCAGGATCAAATACGAAACCATCGATTTCATCCTGCAGATCCTGATTGAAATAAGTCGCAGACAAGCTATAGTGGTTTTCCTGCCAGTTGGTATCAATACCGAATTCCCAGCCCCGTGATAGCTCCGGTTTCAGGTTCGGGTTACCGATAAAGAAGTCCTCAAAAAAACCGTAGCGTTCGGTAAAAGTCGGCACCTTGGAACCGGTCCCGACTGAGCTACGTAGACGCAGCCCCGGGTGTAAACGGTAAGAGCCCGCCAATTGCCAGGTTTTTGCATCGTCAAAATCACTGTAATCATCCAGCCTGCCGCTGAGCGTCCATGAAAAATTGGTTAGCGGCTTGCCGACGTACTCCAATGCATAGCCGTTTACATCATAGGACTGGTCCTGGTTGGGGTCGCCGAAAAAAGAAGGCAGCCCACGCTGGGAAAAGTCCACGTCCTGCCGCTCCAGGGCAAAACTGATTCGGTGGTTTTCAACATCGCCCCTGCCAAAACCCCAGCCGCCACGCAAGCGTATTTCCAGGGTTTCAGCAGCTGTCGAACTTGTCCAGAGGCCATCACCGTAGTTGTCATTGTCAGAATCAAGCCGGTTTATTGTGAAACTGCCGGAAAACGGGCGCTGGCCTGGCGCATAGCGGGCTTCAGCGGTCAGGTA
>BTRB01000004.1:0-36782 GCA_036986175.1 Gammaproteobacteria bacterium | reverse complement strand
CAGGCTTTCTACACCGCCGAGACTTTCTGCCAGTGAAAACAGTTTGCAGCCTTCCAGCATTTTCCTGGCAGCAACAAGGCCGCTTTTGAGGTCAATACTGATGATGCCGCCGCCCTGCCCACTCATCTGCCGCATGGCGAGTTCATGTTGCGGGTGTGATGGTAGCCCCGGGTAAAGCGTTGTTGAGACCGCCGGATGTTGTTCCAGCCATTGGGCGATTTGCAACGCGTTCTCACTATGCGCCCGCATACGTAATGCCAGCGTTTTCAATCCGCGCAGGGCCAGGAAGCTGTCAAACGGACCCTGGATACCGCCGATGGAGTTGAGCAGGTACCAGAGCCTTTCACCCAGTTCCGCATCGCCCACTACGGCTACACCGCCGACCATGTCAGAATGGCCATTGAGGAACTTTGTTGCTGAATGGACCACGATATCGGCACCCAATTCAAGCGGTCGTTGCAGCATTGGTGTAGCAAAGGTGCTATCAACCACCAGCAGCACACCCCGTTGACGGGCAAACTCGGCCACGGCCGCTATATCCACAATTTTAAGCATCGGGTTGGTCGGGGTCTCCACCCAGATCATGCGCGTTTCCGGGCGGATCGCTGCCTTGAGTGCCTGTGGTTCTTCGACAGCGGTAAAGCTGAAATCCAGACCTGCGGAACGTTCACGCACATTGTGGAAGAGCCTGAAACTGCCGCCGTACAAATCATCCATGGCGACGATGTGATCTCCTGAATCAAGCAACTCCAATACTGTCGCTGTCGCGGCCATCCCGGACGCAAACGCGAAACCCCGTGTGCCACCCTCAAGATCTGCAATACACTTCTCGTAGGCATCGCGGGTCGGGTTGTGGCTGCGTGAGTACTCCCATCCCTGGTGATCACCCGGGCTGCGCTGTACATAAGTAGAGGTCGCATAAATCGGCGTCATGATGGCGCCGGTGGTCGGGTCCGGTTGCTGACCGGCATGGATGGTGCGGGTGGCGAGCTGGTGTTTGGTTCGGTCTTTCATTTTGTCAGTAATCCGCTTTACGCCGCAGGTAATTCAATAAATCCACCCGTGTAATTAACCCCAGAAACCGCTCGCCGTCTTTCACGATGGCAACATAATCCCTTTGGAATATCGGCATCAACTCCTCTACCGAGTCCTTGACATCCACCGAAGCAAGCTCGGTCACCATGGCCGAGCTGACAGGCTGGTTAAAATTGTCACTTGATTGCGCCAGGGCCAGCAACAAATCTGACTCATCTATGAAACCGACAATTTTCCGTTTCTGAATGACCGGCAACTGTGAAACATCATATAGCTTCATACGGCTATACGCATTGGCCAGCGGTTCTTCCGGACCAACCGTGATTGTATCGTTGGATTCAAATGGCCGTGCGATCAGGTCGCGCAGATCGCCATGCTGATCGGTTTCCAGGAACCCCTGGTCACGCATCCAAAAGTCGTTATACATCTTTGAAAGGTAGCGATTTCCCGTGTCAGCAGCCAGGGTCAGTACTTTCTTCGGCTGCGTCTGTTCCCGACAATACTTTAATGCTGCTGCCAGCAGCGTTCCGGTAGATGATCCGGCGAGGATGCCCTCCTTGCTCAGCAGTTCCCTGCCGACCAGCATGCTTTCCTTATCGCTGATGGTATAGGCTTTTGAGATACGTGTGAAATCGCTGATAGTCGGCAGAAAATCTTCGCCGATGCCCTCCACCAACCAACTCGAGGTTTTGTCGGACAAGACGCCATCGTTAACGTATTCGGCCAGTATTGACCCCGCCGGGTCAGCCAGAATAAGTTCCAGGTCGGGCGCAGCCTGTTGGAAATAGTGTGACAGACCAGTGGCGGTGCCGCTGGAACCGACACCCAGCACGATGGCATCCAGGTCCTGGCCCATCTGCTCCCAGATTTCCGGACCCGTCACTTCTTCATGTGCTTTTGGGTTGGAAGGATTGCCAAACTGGTTAATGAAGAATGCACCCTCAATTTCATTGGCTATCGATTGTGCCAGGTCCTGGTAGTACTCGGGATGCCCCTTGGCGACATCGGAACGCGTCAGAATAACTTCAGCTCCCATGGCCTTTAAGTTGGAAATTTTCTCCTGGCTCATTTTGTCCGGAATGACAAGCACGAGGTGATAAGCTTTTTGTGCTGCGACCAGGGCCAGTCCAAGACCGGTATTGCCGGCAGTTCCTTCCACCAGCGTTGCCCCCGGGCTGATCAGGCCGGCCTTTTCAGCATCTTCTATCATTTTCAAGCCAATCCTGTCCTTGACGGAACCGCCCGGATTCTGGCTCTCCAGCTTGATGTACAGCGTACACGGACCTGTATCAAAGTGGTTGATACGTATAATCGGCGTATTCCCGATCAGGTCGAGAACTGAGTCATAAGCTTCCATGAAGAAAAGCTCCAGGTAAAAAAACGGCCGGGAATGTTCCCGGCCGTACTGTATTTCATTTTGGCAATTATTTCAGGTTGGTTTTTCAGGCTGGAGTTGCATCCATCAGGTTGGCCAACCTGTCTTTTGCCCACAGCTTTTCTTTTTTTAGCTGGTTCAATGCAAGATCGTCCATCGGGGCGGTGCCAAGTTCAGCTGCGGTGACGCGTTTGTCCAGCTCCTGGTGGCGATTGTAAATACGGCGAAAATCTTCGCTTTCTTTCATCATTGATTCCATTTTATCCTGACGGTGTTCGAACATAGCTTTACTCCTGTGCGGAATGGGTCCCACGCGAAATGCGGACAATAGAAAGCTGCCCGCACGCAAGAGACACTGGTGAAGTGTTGAGAAAAGAGGTATATCGTTTAGAGAAATAAGGGGTAGGTAACAACAAAGATCAGACGTATGCAGCGACAGGCGTGAGGCCGTCGCTGCCATTAGTCGCAAAGTCCTGTTGAAAATCTGAATATAGCCATAGCGATTGGTTTACATTAGCGCAAAGTACACTCGCTGGCAAGTCTCAGATTTATTGCAGAAATGTTTATACAGGAACAAATATTCATGTTTTAGTATTCCACTAAAACTAAAATCTAACTTAACTAAATACACAGATTAACCTTGTATCTAACTGTTATTTAACAATTAAATGCAACAGAAAAATTCGACTATCTAGTTGTCCAGCAAGATGACATCAACCCGACGGTTACGTGCCTGTCCTGCTGCATCCTCATTGCTGGCAATCGGAAAGTCCTCGCCCATACCGGCTGACGTTATCCGGTCCCCGGCAACACCCAGATCGATCAGGGCCTGGCGAACGGCATCAGCACGCTGTTGCGACAATTCTATATTTGCTTCAGCCTCACCGCTGGAATCGGTATGGCCCTCAACCCTTATCTTCTTTTCCGGCTCGGTTTGCAACAGGTCAACCACCTCTTCCAGACTGGAAAGTGCGCCATCGACCAATGAGGTCTGGCCGGAAGCAAACAGAACATCACCCAGCGTTACAACCACGCCACTTTCAGTCTTCCGCAATTGCAGGTTTTCAAGCTGACGCGTCAACGACGTGATTTGCTGGCTGGCAAGGTCTGCTTCACGACGTGCAAACTCTGCCTCTGAAGCGCGCGACTTGGCCAGGCGGCGTGCCTGTTGTGCTTCTTCTGTTGCCAATTCAGCGTTACGTGCCGATTCCGCCTCTTTCTGCAAGGCCTGTTCTTTTTCCTCACGCGCCCGTTGTACATCTTCGATAGTTGTAGCAACCAGCAACCGGGCACGCTCAGCTTCCTTCCTGGCCTGGTCTGCTTCCAACCGGCTGGCCTTGACTAACATGGCGCTCTGCCGACCTTCCAGTTCGTTGCGGACTTTCTCATTTTGCGCCCGCTCTGCCATCGCCTTTGCGATCTGGATGCGCCGATCAGCCATGTAAACCAGGTGACCGCGATAAATTTTATCACCCGTGGCCTGCTCGGCGATCCGCAGCGCACGTTCTGCCTCACCGAGTGCCAGCGGCGCGTAACCGGCCAGCTCTGGGTTGGACTTCAGGCTGTCCAGATCATCACGTACACGTTCAAGTGCAAGATCCTTCTTGGGCGCAGATGCACAGGCACCGAGTGTGGTCAGAAAAAGTATCAGCGAAATTTGTTTCAGTGACCGGTTCATTCAAATTCGTCTCCAAATGTTTCGCGTAATCTGCTTTCAAGCTCGTCATTGCTTTTGCGTAGTTCATTGACACGCCTGCGCGACTTGGCCGCCCGGGATTTCTCGACGGCCAGTTCCGAATTGATTTCTGATTGTTCCACCAGGTACAGGGCAGCTTCGTATTTTTGCTTATCCATGCCCAGGCGGGCAATTTCAAGCTTTTCACGGGCAAAGCGCATTTCTACCGGTGCAAATTCGTCGCCCCCCGCCTCCACCGCCATAGCAATGGCTGCTTCAGCCGAAACGAAAGCATCCGGACCGGGGCGAATAGTTGTACATGCAACCAATGCTGACAAAACTACTGCTACTAAAATGTGTTTCATTAACTGCTTACCTGGGTTCTTACCTGTTGAATTATGACTGAACAGCAGCCAAGGTTGAACCATTGATTGAATCAAACTCCTTCCGCATCCGCCTGGTTTTCCGGAGACGCCTCAATAAAAGCCGGTAATTTTCTACACTCCGCGGTTAAGTGCTGAATTTCCGGGAAAGCTGATAAGTCCGTGCCGATGCGTTCCGCATTGTACACCTGCGGCACTAAAAAACATTCAAACAGACCCGGTTTACCGGCAAGGTAAACCGGGGATCGATCACTTCGATCCTTGAGCTGCTGTTCGATCGCGCGGAACCCCTGCGTCATCCAATGCGACATCCACACCGGCCCATCGACGGCATCACCATATTGATCCCACAAATACTTCGTTACTCTGAGGTTATTCAATGGGTGGATATCGCAGGCGACTTGTAAAGCCATGGACCTGACTCGGGCACGTTCCAGCGACCGGGCAGGCAGCAGCGGGTATGGCTCAAAACACTCGTCCAGGTATTCACAAATGGCCAGTGACTGGGTTAGTACCTGGCCCTTGTGTACCAGCACCGGCACCAGGCCCTGCGGGTTGATGGCCCGGAATGCCTCGCTGTGTTGCTCGCCGCCTTGCCTGACCAGGTGTACCGGTGTTATCTGATAGGAAAGGCCTTTCAGATTCAAGGCGATCCGTACCCGGTGGGCGGCTGAACTGCGCCAATAACTGTAAAGCGTCAGTTCATCTCCATGATCGATATTTTTGTTAACTTTCATAGCGTACAATTTTTTGTTCAATTGCACCGAAAATTGAATCCCCTTGCAGATCAAACATCTCTACACGTATCGTATCACCGAACTTCATGAATGGTGTGGAAGGTTTACCGTCGGCAATAATTTCCAGCATGCGGATTTCAGCCAGGCAGGATGCGCCCAGGCCGGTATCTTCATTGGCGATTGTCCCCGAGCCCACGATGGTGCCGGCAGTCAGCGGTCGGGTATAAGCAGCGTGCGCTACCAACTGGGCAAAATTGAACTGCATATCCACACCGGCTTCGGGCCTGCCAAAAAATTCGCCATTGAGCGTGCTGTGCAGCGGCAGTGATAAGGTGCTGTCCTGCCATGCCTCGCCGAGCTCATCCGGGGTGACCATCACCGGTGAAAGTGCTGAACGGGGTTTGGACTGCAAAAAACCAAAACCCTTGGCCAGTTCACCCGGGATCAGGTTTCGCAGGCTCACATCATTGATCAGGCCGATCAGCTGGATATGTTGTTCTGCCTGTTCCGGCGAAACAGCCATCGGCACATCATCGGTGATAACAATTATCTCGGATTCGAAATCGATTCCATACGCTTCGCTGGGCACGGGTATCGAATCATGCGGGCCAAGAAAACCAGCTGAAGTAGCCTGGTACATCAGGGGGTCGATGTAAAAAGACTCCGGAACCTCGGCACCACGTGCGCGGCGGACACGTTCTACATGCGGTAAATACGCGCTGCCGTCCAGGAATTCATATGCCCTCGGCAAAGGTGCAGCAAGAGCATCGATATCAAGTGCCTGGATGCCACCGCAGAAAACCTGGTTCAGTTCAGCATAAAGGGCATTCAGCCTTGGCGCCGCTTGCTGCCAATCGTCAAGCGCATGCTGTAATGTGGGTGCAACGGCAGCGGCAGACACGTAGTGTGCAAGATCGCGGCTGACAACGATCAGGCTGCCGTCGCGGCCACCAGATTTCAGAGACGCCAGTTTCATGATTTGGAATACTCCGTACAATTTCCTAATTTTAGCTAATTGTAAGGGATTTTGGGCAGGCCGGGGCCATGTAGTCATGTGAAAATTTTCAGGGCGCGAGGTTCTTCACAAGTCCGTATCGAAGTATAATAAGGGGCTTTTCTATACAGTTTTCCGTTGAGGATTTTTTCATGCCGGCAACCATCGCCTCATTCAAAATTGATTTTTATCAGTTCCTGTCACCGGATGGCCGGTTAATATCCGATGACGTGCCGTCTTTGGCGCCAGGACGCACAACACTTTAGTCGTACCCTGCGCCGATGCGTTTGAGCTCAACTTTGGCTGCTGATACGGTATGCCCGAGCGTGGCATGGGCGCAGCCAATGGCGATATTGCCCGCGCGGCGGGCGTGCGCTAGGAACTATGCTTTGCGGGTCATCCTTAGACCGCAACGGTGACATTCAACCGTCTCAACACCTCCCGAGCCAAAGCTGAATGATTCCGTGATGATGCGGAAATCGTGGAATTTTAGCCAGCATAGAATTCTGCCCAACAGCCGATATAGCATATACTTTTTTCCTCCGATCCCACGTGGAAAGCTTCATTATTAATAGTGGCAAATCCATTCTCTCTACCAAAAGCGCGCTATTAGTGGACCGGTTGGTTGCGCAGACGCTAAGTCTACTAGCGTCTCGACCTTACCTGAATCTGCCATAAAAATATGATTGTATCCTTCCTTGGCGACCGTGTTCCAATCGTTGCCATACATAGTGGCCAAGTATTGTTCTGGCTCTGCCGGCCCTTGCATCATAAATTCGCCAAATTGGTATGGGCTGGTGTTTTGGGCATTCTCGGCTGTAATAATTCCATGGCCCCATTCTTGTTGGGCCCCCTCATCGGTAAATTCAAGCACCCCATTGCTAACCCTCATGACAAATATATCCACAAACGGAAACGTGCAATACACGCCCTCATGCTTGGAACTTTCAAGCAGCGTACCAATAGTGTTGTGAATGCGATAACCACCGAACCACCATAGCGTTAGTTGATGTCCAATGGTGTTCAGTAGCGGCTGCACTTGTTCAATTAGTGCAGACTCGCTGCCTTCCAAAATGCCAATATCAACATCATCGTCCCACGGAATAATTCCCTTGTGCCGGGTGGCGCCAAGAAGCGTGCCCGCGGTTGCGAAATAATGCAGACCTACGTGTTCAAAGATGTCCACGGTGTCCCTGGTGATTTGATACAACGCGCGGATGACCTCCGGATCAGTATATGTGAAGTTTTGCATAGACTGCTCTTATTATACACTGTCAATGGCTATTAATTTTGACCCGCTACCGGGATCAGGGGCAGGAAAGCACGGAGTATTGGGTTCTTCACAAGTCCGTATCGAAGTATAATAAGGGGCTTTTCTATACAGTTTTCCGTTGAGGATTTTTTCATGCCGGTAACCATCGCCTCATTCAAAATTGAGTACTATCAGTTTCTGTCACCGGATGGTCGGCTGATATCAGATGACGTGCCACCTTTGGCAACTGACTGGGATGAACTTCAGTCTTTATACCGTTTGATGGTTACCACACGTGTTTTTGACAAAAAAGCCGTGGCCCTGCAGCGCACCGGGAAAATGGGAACCTATGCCTCCTGCCTCGGACATGAAGCAACCCATATCGCCATGGGAAGCGCCATGCGTCCGGAAGACTGCTACGCGCCCTCGTACCGGGAGTACGGGACGCAATTTTGCCGGGGCGTCAAGATGTCAGAAGTGCTCCTTTACTGGGGTGGCGATGAACGAGGCAGTAATTTTTCCGGCCCTAAACATGACTTTGCCTGGTCTGTGCCAATCGCCACGCAATGTATGCATGCAGCGGGTGCTGCGCTGGCTTTCAAACTGCGGGGCGAGCAACGTGTAGCCGTTTCCCAGGTGGGTGATGGCGGTAGTTCCAAAGGTGATTTTCTTGAGGCCATCAACGCGGCCAGCGCTTTTCAGTTACCGCTGGTTCTGGTCATCATCAACAACCAGTGGGCGATTTCCGTACCGCGCAGCAAACAGAATACAGCCAAGACACTCGCACAAAAAGGTATCGCCGGCGGCCTGCCGTCCATACAGGTTGACGGAAACGACATTATTGCCTGCCGCTGGGCGATGGAAAATGCCATCGAGCAGGCACGTGAAGGGGGCGGGCCAACGATCATCGAAATGATCACTTACCGGCTGACTGACCACACAACGGCAGATGATGCCCGCCGCTATCGGAGCGAAGAAGAAGTGGAAAATGCCTGGCAGATGGAACCCATCAAGCGCTTGCGCACTTACCTTAAGGATCAGGGTGTCTGGGACGATAAAAAGGAAAAGGAACTGCTGGAGCAAGCCGGCAAGGAAGTTGCAGCAGCCGTTGAAGAATATCTCGCCACCGGTGACCCGGGCATCGAAAGCATGTTTGACTACCTGTACGAAAACATGCCGGCAGAGCTTGAAGCACAACGAGCGCGGGCATTGGAGGAGTTGGGCTGATGGCCAGTGTTGCAATGGTTGAAGCCATTTCCATGGCACTGTCGTGGGAAATGGAAAATGATGCTTCGGTTGTCGTTATGGGTGAGGATGTAGGCATTAACGGCGGCGTGTTCAGGGCCACCAGCGGCCTTGAAGAAAAATTTGGTGATCAGCGCGTCATCGACACCCCCCTTGCCGAAGGCATGATTGCCGGCCTGGCCGTGGGTATGTCTACACAAGGCATGCGGCCGGTCATCGAAGCACAGTTCATGGGGTTCATTTACCCCATGGTGGAACAGATCATCTGCCACGCCTCCAGAATGCGACACCGCACACGCGGCCGGCTTTCGTGCCCAATGGTATTGCGGGCGCCATTTGGCGGCGGTATCCACGCACCTGAACTGCATTCCGAAAGCACCGAAACCATATTCGCGCACGTACCAGGTGTGAGGGTGGTGATTCCGTCCTCACCCGCAAGGGCATACGGCCTGTTGCTGGCTGCCATTCGTGAACCGGACCCGGTCATATTCCTGGAACCCAAACGGCTATACCGGCTGCACAAGGAAGAAGTAGAAGACAACGGTGAAGACCTGCCGCTGGATGTCTGTTTTGTACTTCGCGATGGTAGTGACGTTACGCTGGTGACCTTGGGCTCTATGGTCAAGGAAACCCTGGAAGCGGCCGACAAGCTGAACGAGCAGGGTATAAGCGCCGAGGTCATCGACGTGGCGACCGTCAGCCCGCTGGATATGGATACCATTATTGAATCGGTAGAAAAAACCGGCCGCTGTGTCATCATTCACGAGGCAGCACGTATGTGCGGTGTAGGTGCTGAGATTGCCGCAGGGCTTGCCGACGCTGCCATTTACTCTCTGCACGCACCCGTCAAGAGGGTTACCGGCTATGACTCCATCATGCCCTTGCATAAAATGGAGATGAAGTATATGCCCGGTGTTAAACGTATTTTGAACGCTGTTGATGAGGTCATGGAGGTCTCATGAAAATATTCAACCTGCCCGATCTCGGCGAAGGCCTCCCTGATGCGGAGATCATACAATGGCACGTCGCCGAAGGTGACGACATTGAGCTGGATGCAGCCCTGGTTTCAATGGAAACGGCCAAGGCCGTGGTTGAAGTGCCCAGCCCTTATAAAGGCAAGGTAAGCAAACTATACGGCCAGGCTGGAGATGTCATTGAAACGGGCAAGCCGTTGGCAGGTTTTGAAGTTGCAGGCGAGGCCGGCGATGCTGAGGACGAGGCCGGCAACGATTCACCGACGCACGCAGACACCAACGCGCTAGCAACTCCAACGGCTGAAGAAGACAACACGCAACCTACCAAATCCTCCGGGGATGCGGGCACCGTGGTTGGTAAAATGGAGGCTTCCGACAAGCTGGTCAGTGAATCTCTGGCAACCGTGGGTGGCGTAAAGGTCACACCGGCCGTGCGGGCATTGGCGCGTAAGCTCAAACTGGACCTTGCTGCTGTCACTCCTTCAGGCAAGGACGGTGTCGTCACCCGGGCTGATGTTGAAAATGCAGCCAGCAATCCTCAAACGCTGCTTAAGCCATCCGGGCCGGTGCAGGCAAGAGCTGCTGCTACTCCTTCCCGGGCAACACTGCCAAGTGGTGAGTGGGAACCTATCCGGGGTACACGCCGCACTATGGCCAGGGTGATGTCGGAAGCACATGCCCAGGTTGTGCCGACATCCATCATGGATGACGCTGATGTACACCTTTGGTCCTACGGCCAGGATATGACCGTACGCCTGTTGCGTTCCATCTGGGCCGGTGCACAGGCCGAACCCGGCTTGAACGCCTGGTACGATGCAGCACAAAACATGCGCATGATTCATAAAGGCATGGATGTGGGTATGGCTGTGGATACACCGGATGGCCTGTTCGCCGCGGCCTTGCGTAACGTTCACGCAAGTTCTGCTGCGGATATCCGCAATTCCCTGACCCGCTTAAAGCAGAATGTTGAAAACCGCTCCATTCCGCCGGCTGACCTGAAAGACTATACCATCATGCTGTCAAATTTCGGTATGTTTGCCGGCCGCTACGCAACCCCTGTGATAACGCCCCCGTGTGTTGCAATTATCGCTGCCGGCAAAGCCCGTAACGAGGTAGTACCGGTACTGGGTGGATTTGAAGTTCATCGCACCATCCCGCTTTCACTGACCTTCGATCACCGCGCCTGTACGGGCGGCGAAGCCGCACGCTTCTTGAGGGCGATGTTTGACGACCTGGGATTGCCGGAATAAAGACTACTAAATCGCTGGAACAACAAAAACGTGTCTAAAATTTCCATTCTTATCTGGCTCATTCAACTGGCCCTCATCATTCATGTGCTCAAAACCGGGCGCAACCGCTACTGGGTCCTTATAATGCTGTTTCTGCCGTTGATCGGTGGCATTGCGTACCTGGTGGTCGAGATACTGCCGGGGCTTTCCGGCAGTATTACCGGCCAGCGCGCGGTGAGAAACGTCAGGAAGACGCTAAATCCAGGCGCCGATTTAAGGCACCACGAAGCAGCATGGGAGCAGTCTCCCAATGTCGATAACGGGCGCCGCTATGCTGAAGCTCTGCTGGACTCCGGTAAAACCGCTGAAGCCGAAGAGATAGTAAACGGTGCACTCAAGGGCTTGTTTGTGACAGAACCCACACTACTGCTGATCAAAGCCCGAATCGAGTTTGACCAGGATCGCCCGGCTGAGGCTGTCGAGTCGCTGGAGACCCTGCAGGAAAACAACCCTGATTTCCGCAACGCCGAAGGCCACTTGTTATATGCACGCGCGCTGGAAGCCAATGGACAAACTGATAAGGCAATACGAGAATATTCCGCCGTCTCCGGTTACTTCCCGGGTGTAGAAGCCCGCTACCACCTGGCCATGTGTTTAAAGATTACCGGCAACACCCAGGCATCAAAAGACGAACTGGAATCCATCCTCAACGACGCCAAACTGGCCCCACCCCATTTCCTCAAAAGCCAGAAAACCTGGCTGGACGCCGTCAAACACGAACTGAATTGAAGAGCGGAATTATCCCTGAAAAATATTTCCGGAGGGCTTTGCACCCGGGCCAACTAAAACGCATAAGCATTGCCCCGCCCTTCCATTTCTGTTATAAAGCCCTGCTCTCTGGAGCGTGCTCGTCACGACCAGAAATCGGGGTGTCGGGGTTACAGGGTTTTCCTGCCAACTACCGGACATCAAATACGCACACATACCGCAACCGTCCGGTTGGGTGCCCTGCAAGAACAGGGTTTCCGGACAGGGTATGTGGAGGATTAACCCGGGAAGTCAGCACGCCGGATTTCAGCATCACCGGTCGCTGGGTTTCTGCTATATGAAGGATTTAGGAATGCCTGATATTACCATGCGCCAAATGCTTGAAGCCGGTGTACATTTCGGCCACCAGACCCGCTACTGGAATCCCAGAATGGCCCCGTATATTTTTGGGTCACGTGGCAAGATCCATATCATCGATCTTGAAAAATCACTGCCAATGCTGGTGGATTCACTGAATTTCATCAGCAGTATCGCAGCCAAACGTGGCAATATCATTTTTGTCGGTACCAAGCGTGCGGCCTCAAAGGCCATTGCCGAAGAAGCGCAGCGTTGCGGCATGCCGTATGTATCCCATCGCTGGCTCGGTGGTATGCTGACCAATTTCCGCACCATCCGCCAATCGATCAAACGTTTGCGCCAGATTGAGAAGATGGAAGAAGACGGCAGTTTTACCCGCCTGGTCAAGAAAGAGGTTCTGCAACTGACGCGCGAACGTGACAAGCTCGAAAAGAGTCTCGGCGGCATCAAGGATATGAAGGGCCTGCCTGACGTCATGTTTGTAGTTGATGTGGACCATGAAGACATCGCGGTGAAAGAAGCTCGCAAGCTGGGTATCCCGGTTATTGCGGTGGTCGACACCAATTGCTCCCCGAAGGATATCGATTACGTTATTCCGGGTAACGATGATGCCATACGTTCCATACGCCTTTACACCCAGCTGGCTGCTGATGCCGTATTGGAGGGCCGTGCCTCGATTCCCCACGTAGAAGACCGGGATGAGTTTGTCGAATTGGACGAGTATGGCAACCCCATCAAACGCGCTGCCAAGGCCCCCAAGACTGCAAAAAGCACAGCGGCGAAGAAGAAGGTCGCCAAGAAAGTTGTAGCGAAGAAGGCTCCGGCAGTCGCTGAAGATTCTGGAAAAGTGCAAGCTGCTCCGGCTGAAGCTGCTGAGCAAGCAGAAGCGGAAGCCGTTCCACCGGAAACTGACAAGAAGGCAGAAGCTGAAGTTGCGCCGGCAGAAACTGCTGAAAAGGCAGAAACTGAAGCCGCTCCTGAAAAAACTGCTGAAGAAGCAAAGACCAAAGCCGCACCGGAAGCCACCAAAAAAACTGCGTCGAAGAAAAAAGCTACGTCCAAAAAAGTTACCAAAAAGAAGACCAGCAGTAAAAAGACCACCAGTAAGAAAGTTGCCAAAAAGAAGACCACCAGTAAAAAAGTTGCCAAGAAGAAGACCAGTAAAAAAGTCACGAAAAAGGCAACCGAAGACTGACAGAGAAAGTACGGGGCGCCGGACCGATAGAGAAACTGAATTGAATAAGGAATAGTCAGATGGTAGTTACTGCCTCAATGGTAAAAGAACTTCGCGAGCGTACCGGTGCCGGCATGATGGAGTGCAAAAAAGCACTGGTTGAAACCAATGGTGATCTGGATGCCGCAATCGAGCACCTGCGTAAATCCGGTCTTTCCCAGGCTGATAAAAAGGCTTCCCGGGTTGCCGCTGAAGGCCAGATCATCCTGGTGTCCAATGACAACTATACCGAAGCGGTCATGGTGGAAGTCAATAGTGAAACTGATTTTGTAGCCAAGGATGAAAACTTCCTGGCGTTCGCCAAAGCAGTCGCCAGCAATGCGCTTGCTACGGCTGCCACCGATGTCGAAGCATTGATGGTATCAATTTTTGATGGCTCAAGCCTTGAACTGGCACGCCAGGCCCTGGTGTCGAAAATCGGTGAGAACATCCAGGTTCGCCGCCTTGCCCGTATGGCAACAAGTAACAATATTGGTGCTTATGTGCACGGCGGCCGTATCGGCGTTCTGGTCGAAATTGAAGGTGGTGACACCGAACTCGCACGGGATATCGCCATGCACATTGCTGCGATGAACCCGGAATATATCGACGCTGACGACGTTCCTGCTGATGTTCTTGAAAAGGAAAAACAATTCCTTATTTCACAGGCTGCGGACAGCGGCAAACCGGCTGACATTATTGAGAAGATGGTCAGTGGGCGCATGCGCAAACACCTGGCGGGAATCACACTGCTGGGCCAGGCATTTGTGAAAGACGGCGATGTAACCGTTGCCAAACTACTTGATCAAAAGGGCGCCAGTGTGAAAGGGTTCACCCGTCTCGCGGTGGGCGAAGGCATCGAGAAAAAGGCAGAAAACTTTGCGAATGAAGTCATGCAACAGGTGACCGGTGGTTAACCCCACTTACCGGCGCGTTCTTCTGAAGCTCAGCGGTGAAGCACTGCTGGGCGATGAGGACTACGGCATTGATCCGGCGATCATTGGCCGGATCGCCGGTGAAATCCAGGATGTCCTCAATACCGGCGTACAGATAGCCATTGTCATCGGTGGCGGCAATATATTCAGAGGTGCCGGTCTTGCCCAATCCGGCATTGACCGGGTTACCGGTGATCACATGGGCATGCTGGCCACGTTGATGAATTCACTGGCATTGCAGGATGCAATGGAGAAAGTCGGTGTCGACGCACGCGTGATGTCGGCGATTTCGGTACACGATGTTTGTGAAGACTACATACGCCGCCGCGCGACCCGTCACCTGGAGAAAGGCCGGGTTGTCATTATTGCAGGCGGCACCGGTAACCCATTTTTCACCACGGATACTGCTGCTGCGTTACGTGCGATTGAAATCGGTGCAGATATCGTACTGAAGGCCACCAAGGTAGATGGTGTTTATTCGGCTGATCCCAATCTCGTAAAAGATGCGCAGTTGTACGATTCCCTGAACTATGACCAGGTCATCGAAGGAAAACTGGGGGTCATGGATGCCAACGCGGTCGTATTGTGCCGTGACCAGGGGATGCCGATCCGGGTTTTCAATGTATTTGTCAGTGGTAACCTGATGCAAATCGTCAAGGGTGAGAAAGTCGGTACCCTCGTTCACTGATTGCACTACAGTTTCAATACTGCGCACACGCACAACTCCTTTCCATTTTGCTGTTAAAATTAGCTGTCCACCGGTAACAACCCACCCAGCGCTGGCAAAGGGGAGAGAGAAATGATCGAAGACATCAAGAAAGATACGCACATCCGCATGGGCAAGAGTCTGGATTCTTTGCGTACCGAACTGGCCAAGATTCGCACCGGGCGTGCGCACCCCAGTTTACTGGAGCACGTCCACGTAGATTACTACGGTAGTGAAGTTCCGATCAGCCAGGCTGCCAGCGTGGCAATTGAAGACGCCCGTACGCTGACTGTAACTGCCTGGGACAAGACCATGGTTCAGGTACTCGAAAAAGCCATTATGACCTCTGATCTCGGCCTTAATCCCGTCACAGCCGGAACCACTATCCGAATACCCCTGCCCGCCCTGACCGAAGAACGCAGGGTATCGTTGGGTAAAGTGGTACACAATGAAGGTGAGAACACCAAGATCGCAATCCGCAATATCCGCCGGGACGCAAACCACAACATCAAGGAACTGCTGAAAAACAAAGATATCTCTGAAGATGACGACCGCCGTGCGGAGCAGGACATTCAGCAGATTACTGACAAGCATGTTAAAAGCGCGGATGAGATGGTGGCGGTCAAAGAGCAGGAACTGCTGGAGTTTTGATGCTTTGTCATGCAGGTCCATTAAGTGAGTGCGCCGCCAGCCATACCCGGTCATATCGCCATCATCATGGATGGGAATGGCCGCTGGGCGAAAAAGAGAAACCGACCACGCAGTATGGGCCACCAGGCCGGGGTCAAAGCGCTGAGCGCTACCATTGAGCACTGCGTCCGCCTCAGCGTCGGGGTACTGACGGTTTTTGCGTTTTCCAGTGAAAACTGGAATCGGCCGGCGGGTGAAATATCCCGCCTGATGGATCTTTTCCTGAGGGCGCTGGACAAAGAAACCGGCGAATTACACCAAAACGGTATCCGTATACGTTTTATCGGCAACAAATCAGCCTTCAAATCCACCTTGCAAGCAAAAATGTCCGAGGCCGAAACCCTGACGGCCGGCAACACACGCATGCTCGTCAACATCGCAGTCAATTACGGTGGTCGTTGGGATATCATGCAAGCCGCCAAACGTCTGGCTGTAAACATCGCCGAGGACAAGCTGTCGCCCGGCGATATTGATGAACAGCAATTCGCACGTTTTCTCGCCCTTTCTGACTCACCGGATCCCGACCTGTTTATCCGTACCGGCGGTGAAATGCGAATCAGTAATTTCCTGCTCTGGCAGTCAGCATACGCGGAGTTTTATTTCTCGCCCGTATTGTGGCCGGATTTTGATGGGGATGTGCTTGACCAGGCCATCGCTGCTTTTCAGTCTCGGGAACGGCGCTTCGGACGCACTGGTGATCAGGTCAGGAACGGCGTTGGTGCTTAAACAACGCGTATTGACAGCCCTTTTATTGCTGCCACTGGCACTGGCAGCAATATTTGCATTGCCCACGCAGTGGTTCATGGTCCTGTTAGCCATCGTGCTGTTAGGTGGCAGCCGGGAATACGGCCGCCTCGCAGGCCTTTCCGGGCATGCTGCGGGAACCGTGATGATTTTCCTGCAAGTGGCAATCTTTGCAGTGCTAATACAGCTCCGGGATCAGTGGGACGACAAAATATTGGTGTATTTAGTCGCGAGTTGCGCCGTGTGGCTGCTGATGTTCATGCGCTTGCCCTTGTACCGGCCAGGCACCCCGGTTAATCGCGCTTACCGGGCTGCTTCCTCTGTAACAGCCATCGCTTCCATCACCACCAGTTGGTTCGCACTGAGCTGGATTCAAAGTCAGCCGGAAGGTTCCTGGTTGATATTACTATTGCTGCTGATTGTCTGGTCGGCGGATACCGGAGCCTATTTTGCAGGCCGGACCTGGGGCAGAAGAAAGCTCGTACCACATATCAGCCCCGGCAAAACAATTGCCGGTTTATTTGGTGGCTTAGCCACCGCCCCGCTGGTGGCCTTATTGGCAGCTGATTTAATGCCTGTAGCAGGCCTGGAGCCAGGTCGGTTGATACTGCTGGCCCTGATCACTGCGCTGGTATCAGCCGGTGGCGATTTACTGATTTCCCTGCATAAACGTATCAGCGGTTGCAAAGACTCCGGGAAGTTGTTGCCAGGCCACGGTGGGATTCTGGATCGTGTGGACAGCCTGCTGGCCGCGGGACCTTTTTTCGCCCTGGGCCTGTTGCTTGTTGAGTAGAACATTGAACAGCCAGGGCATTACAATTTTGGGTTCTACCGGGTCGATTGGCGAAAGCACGCTCAAGGTACTCGCCCTCCACCCCGACCGCTTTCACGTTGTCGCCCTGAGCGCACACAGCAATGTTGCCCGCCTGGCAGAACAGTGCAAACAGCACCAGGCCCGCTATGCTGTAATCAGCGATAAAGCAAGGGCCGCTGACCTGCGCTCAGCGCTCAGTGCCCTGGAGTGCACCGCGGAAGTACTGGCTGGACGTGGCGCCTTAAGCGAAGTCGCCTGCCTGGATGAAACCGAAGCAGTCATGGCTGCAATTGTCGGTGCGGCAGGGCTTGAGCCAACGCTACATGCGGTGCAAGGCGGGAAACGCCTGTTACTGGCCAACAAGGAATCCATGGTTATCGCCGGCGAACTGTTTCGCAAGGCAGCCACTGAGCATGGCGCGACAATCATTCCTGTGGATTCTGAACACAATGCCCTGTTCCAGGTCTTGCCGAAAAATTTTAACCAGGGGCTCGATGGTGCCGGTCTTGATAGTGTCGGTGTTGAGCGACTGATCCTGACGGCATCCGGCGGTCCTTTTTTACATACCGAAAGCGAAGCGCTGGATAATATTACCCCGGAACAGGCCTGCAACCACCCCAATTGGGACATGGGCCGGAAGGTTTCTGTCGACTCTGCCACTTTGATGAACAAGGGCCTGGAAATTATTGAGGCACGCTGGTTGTTCAATGCACGTCCTGAACAGATTGCCGTTATCATTCATCCACAGAGCGTCGTGCATTCCATGGTGGCCTATCGCGACGGCTCGGTACTGGCTCAATTGGGCATGCCCGATATGCGCACACCCATTGCACACGCACTGGCCTGGCCGCAACGCATTGAAGCCGGTGTAGATCACCTCAATTTAGCCGCTATGCAGAAACTCGAGTTTTATCAACCGGACCTGGAGCGTTTTCCCGGGCTGGGACTTGCATTCCATGTACTGGAGGCAGGCGGCAATGCACCTGTCACATTCAATGCTGCCAATGAAATCGCGGTCGATGCTTTTCTGCACAAACGTATTGGCTTCCCGCAAATACATTCAGTCGTTTCTGCTGCAATGGACAGCTGTAAACAGGGTAAAATAGACAGCCTCAATGACATACTGGAATTTGACCGGTTGGCACGCGAAGTTGCCGGTCAAATTGTTGAATCCCTGGGTCGAAGCCATAGGGCCTAATCTGAATGGAGAAAGATACGAACTATGTCTGAATTTCTCGGCTCAATCTGGTGGTTGCTGGTCGCATTGGGACTATTGATCACCTTTCACGAGTTCGGCCACTTCTGGGTTGCGCGGCGGATGGGCGTTCGCGTACTCAAGTTTTCCGTTGGCTTCGGCAAAAAAATATGGTCAAGAAAAGGACGCGACGGTACTGAATATGTAATTGCAGCCGTCCCGCTGGGTGGCTATGTCAAAATGCTGGATGAGCGCGAGGGCGAAGTTGAAGACTGCGATCTGAAAGAGGCGTTTAACCGCAAATCGGTGTGGGCACGCATCGCCATTGTCATCGCCGGCCCTGCCTTCAACCTGGTATTTACCCTGCTCGCCTTTTGGTTGATGTTTCTCGTCGGCCTGGCCGAATCCAGACCCGTGATCGGCGAAGTCAGTGGCATTGCCGCCAGCGCAGGCCTCGAACCCGATGACCGGATCCTATCCATAGACGGTGAGGTAATGGATACCTGGTCCCATGCCATTCTCGGACTGATTACCCCCGCGCTTGACCGTGAGAAGGTTGTGCTAACCGTTGAACAAACGGACGGCAGCCAACGCCAGGTATTGCTGGACCTCAGCCAGCTGGACAGTAGTTTCAAAGAAGAACAGGCGTTGCAGGATATCGGCATCACACCCTGGCGGGCAAAAGTTCCGGCAGTCGTGGGTGAAGTAACGCCGGGCAGCCCTGCATACCAGGCAGGGTTCAAACCGGGAGACCGTATTGTCAGTGTTGCAGGAGAAACTGTTCCAGACTGGGCTTGGGTGGGTGCTCTGGTACAAAAATATGGCTCTGCTGGTGAGCCGCTAACCGTAACGGTCGAACGGGCCGGCGGCAATCTCGACCTCAGTGTCAGGCCTGAGAAAAAGAGCAGCGGTACATTTTCCAGCCGTTTGATCCTGGGCATTACCAACCGGCCACCAGACCCCCAAATGCAGGCTCGCGCAGAGCGTGCTTATTTCCTGCATAAATACAACCTGGTCGATGGTTTCATTGCGGCCTCGTCAGAAATGGCACGCCTGACGCGCTCCACGCTGGGCTTGCTCGGCCGCATGTTGACCGGCACAGCATCTGTCAGAAACCTGTCCGGACCGATCAGCATTGCCCGCTTTGCCAACAGCGCGGCCAATGCGGGACTATCCAGCTTCCTGTTTTTCCTGGGTGCCATCAGCCTCAGCCTGGGAATTCTGAATTTGCTGCCAATTCCCGTTCTTGATGGGGGGCATTTGCTCTATTACCTGATAGAATTGGTCAAGGGAAGCCCGGTGTCTGAGCAAGTGCAGGCCAATGGCCAGTATATTGGTCTTTTGGCGTTGTTTGGACTGATGGGTATTGCATTTCTTAACGATATTTTACGGCTGGTCGGATAGACTTCCTGCCTCTAAAAAGAATCTGTGTACATGAGAAGAATCTTAATCATCCTGCTGTATGGCCTGTTCTCAATAAAGTCTGCCCTGGCATTTGATCCGTTTACCATCTCTGATATCAGGGTCGAGGGATTGCAACGCATCTCTGAAGGCACGGTGTTTAACTATTTGACCATTGATACCGGGGATCTGCTGACCTCCGCCACAGCACGCCAGGCAATACGATCGCTGTTCAAAACAGGGTTTTTCAATTCCGTCGACCTCGAACGCGAAGGCAATATCCTGGTGATCAACGTTGAGGAACGCCCTGCTATTGCACAGATATCATTGTCTGGCAACAAGGCAATCAAAGATGAAGACATGTTCCCTGTACTCGCTGATATCGGCCTGGCGCAAGGTGAGGTTTTTCAGCCACAATCACTCGACCGCATTAAGCAGGAACTGGTCAGGCAGTATTTCAGCCAGGGTCGCTATGCCGTATCGGTAGAAAGCCGGGTTGTTGAACTGGATCGCAACCGGGTGCGTATTTCCATCATTATCAAGGAAGGCAAGACCGCAGAAATCCAACATATCAATATCGTCGGCAATACGCTCTATACGGATAAGGAAATCAAGAAAGGATTCGAATCCAAAATTCCGCCATTCTGGAAATTCTGGTCCAAGGATGACCAGTATTCGCGTGAAAAACTCTCCGGCGATCTCGAGAAAATCCGCTCCTACTACCAGGATCGTGGTTATATCGACGCCAATGTAGAATCAACACAGGTCTCTATCAGCCCGGACAAGCAGGATATCTATATCACTGCCAACATCATTGAGGGCGAGCAATACAGTGTTGACAAGATCCAGGTGACCGGTGATCTGGTCATTGAAGAAGTGACACTGAGACGTTTGATAATGACCCAGGCAAACGATGTGTTTTCACGCAAAAAGATGGAACAAAGCGTAGAGAATATCACTGCCTTGCTATCGAATATCGGCTATGCGTTCGCCAATGTGAACCCTATCCCGCAAATTGACCGTGAAAACCGCCTGGTCACTATCAATTATTTCGTCGACCCCGGCAAGCGAGTATATGTACGGCAGATCACTTTTGTCGGTAACAGTGGCACCAAGGATGAAGTGTTACGGCGTGAAATGCGCCAGTTCGAAGGCGGATGGTTTTCACAAGCGTCCATTAACCGTTCCAAAATCCGCTTGCAGCGTATGACCTACTTTGAATCGGTCAATATCGAAACCCCTGCAGTCCCGGGTACCGATGACCAGATTGACGTGGTAGTGACGGTAGAGGAACGTGCTGCCGGCAGTTTCTCAGTCGGTCTTGGTTATTCACAGGTCCAGGGTTTGATTGCATCCATGAACATCCAGCAGGACAACTTTCTCGGCAGCGGCAAACGCGTCGGCATCGCGTTGTCACGCAGTAGTATCATCAGCAGCTTTAGCGTGAGCTATGAAAACCCATACTGGACCGAAGACGGGGTCAGCCGTGGTTTCTATGCCCGTTACTCCGAGTTTAACCGGGCCAGTGCTAATATTTCGACCTTTACCAGTACCGAGGCAGCCGCAGGTGTGAGTTTCGGCATACCGCTGACCGAAGTAGATTATGTCCGCGCCGGGCTTGGTATCAGGACAACATCCCTGAACATCGGCAGCTTTGTTCGTGAAACCGAATTTCCGGACCCGGATGACCCTGACAACATCCTCTGTAACGACATAAATCAAAACGGTATATGCCCCGAAGAGTATTTTGTTCCCACGCGGCTTGATCCCCTGTCAGCTTCGCTCGACCACAACGGCGATGGCATACTGGACACCCGCGAACGTGATTTTAACGTGATTGATTTCACTTCTTCCTGGTCGCGTGATACACGCAACCACTTCCTGAACCCGACCCGCGGCTCACTGCAGCGAGTGCGCCTGACAGGCTCTTTACCAGGCAGCAGCCGCCAGTACTACAAACTGTTCTATCGCTACGCAAAATACATACCCATCTGGGCTGATCTTGTGTTCTCGTTCAGCGGTAACCTTGGCTATGGCGATTCCTACGACAATTACGACAAAACATCGTTGGCGACACCTGTCGATATAACCCTGCCACCAGGCTTTGAACGGGACTGTCTGGATCAGGAGGTCGTCTCGCTGGATTCCGGCCTGCCTTTCTTCGAGCACTTCTATGGTGGCGGCGTGCGTGATATTCGCGGCTTCAGGGCCAATACACTGGGACCGAAAGACCCCAATTGCCGGGCAATAGGCGGCGACCTGAAGGTTGCCGGCGGCATTGAGGTAGCGATCCCAACACCGTTTACCAAGGGTGGTGGTTCCCGTATCGCCTTGTTCGTAGATGTTGGCAACGTATATGAAAACCTGGATGCCTTTGATGCAAATCTGCTGCGGGCATCTACCGGTATTTCGATTACCTGGCAGGCTCCGATCGGCCCGATCATCATGAACTATGCGTTCCCGCTCAGGCAATTCAAAGGTGACCGCACAGAAAGCCTGCAGTTCTCGTTCGGAACCACGTTTTAGGCACAGGGAATCCATCAGTTTCAGTACGATAGGCTCCCGGACTTAATTCATAAGCTTAAAAAGGGTACAATTTGGGCCTATGAAGCGTTTTTTGCCCATATTGCTGATGTTTTTGATGGTGGTTGCCGTGCCGGCGACTGCCCAGCAATTGCGTGTGGGTTATGTCGATATGAAACGGGTCCTTGATAGTGCACCGCAGGTACTGGCCGGCCGTGATCAGCTGGATCTCGAATTCCGGCCGCGTAACGATGCAATTGAATTCCAGGAACGCCAGGTGCAAACAATGGAAGAACGCTTGCAACTGGGTGACATTGCTGAAGATGCAAGAATACGTCTTGAACGTGACCTGCGTGAAATGCGCCGCAACGTTAACCGGCAAAAAGAAGATCTGCGTGATGAGCTATCCTTCCGGCGCACAGAAGAAGTCCAGAAACTCGAAGGCCAGATTAACCAGGCCGTGCAGGTCATTGCCAGCAACAATGGTTACGACCTGATCCTTTCCAGCCCGGTCGTATATGCTGACCCTTCCCTGGACATTACCCAACTTATACTGGATCAACTCAGGCTGGAGTATGAAGCGGATTTACGCGAACGATCACTTCGCTGAATTCGCGGTTATCTCATTGAAGGGGCACTGGTATGGATGATCCTTCCCGCAGACTCAAACTTTCCGAGTTAGCTGAACAATTCAATCTGCAATACCACGGCAACGGAGAAACGATGATTGAAGGCGTCGGCACATTGTCTGAAGCCACCGGATCTCAACTGAGTTTCCTTTCCAATCCAACCTACCGCGATCAACTGGCCACGACACGGGCCGCAGCCGTGCTGGTTTCAGCCAGCGATGCAGAGTACTGTCCGGTTAATGTGCTGATTGCTGACGACCCGTATGTTAGTTATGCAAAAATCGCCACCCGATTTGACCCAAAGCAGCCACTGAACCCCGGCATTCACCCAAGCTCGAGCATAGATCCCGGCACGACACTCGGCAGCAATATTCACGTGGGTGCAAATGCCGTAATCGGACCCGGCTGTGAGATCGCAGATGCCGTCATCATCGGTCCAGGCTGTGTGTTGACAGCAAACTGCACACTGGGGGCTGCTTGCCACCTGGAAGCCAATGTCACACTTTGTGACGGTGTTGTAATTGGCAAGCGATCCATTGTCCACTCAGGCGCTGTGATCGGTGCAGATGGTTTCGGCCTGGCTTTTGACCAGGACCATTGGGTCAAAATACCGCAACTGGGGGTAGTCAGGATCGGTAATGATTGCGAAATCGGGGCCAATACCACCATAGACCGCGGCGCAATCGGCGACACCGTTTTAGAAGATGATGTAAGACTCGATAATCAGGTTCAGATTGGCCACAATGTACACATTGGCGCCCACACAGCCATGGCAGGCCGCGTGGGAATATCGGGCAGTACGCAGATCGGAAAATACTGTATGTTTGCAGGTGCTTCCGGCGCCGTTGGGCACATCCGGATTGCCGACCGTACGACAGTAAATTTCTGTAGCGTGGTAAGCAAGTCAATTCTGCAACCAGGAACGGTATGGAGTGCTGCCCTGCCGGCACAACCGCTACGGGAATGGAATCGTTCCGTCGCCCACTTACGCAAGCTGGAGAAGCTGGCGCGCCGCGTCTTGAGACTTGAAAAATCAACCCGGGAAAAAACCGAAAAATGACTGAGAAAATGTTTAAGCTACCTATTGAAATCAACGAAATCAAAAAGTTGCTACCCCACCGCTATCCTTTCCTGCTGGTTGACCGGGTGATCTCCTACTCGCTGGAACCGGAAAAAATCCTGACCGCAGTAAAGAACGTGAGCGCCAATGAACCATTTTTTTCAGGTCATTTTCCACGAGACCCAATCATGCCGGGTGTATTGATACTTGAGGCCATGGCACAGGCATGCGGCCTGCTGGCAAATGTCGCGCTGGCTACCTCGCAAGACGGCGCCGCCCTGTACTATCTGGTAAAAATAGACAAGGCCAGGTTCAACCGAAAGGTGATACCCGGTGACCAGTTGGTTTTGGATGTCAGGCAAACACGCCTGATGCGCGGCCTGGGCAAATATGAATGTCGTGCAACGGTTAACGGCGAACGTACAGCCAGTTCTGAAATCCTGTGTTCCGAGGGCTAGTGTAGTGTATCGAACTAGGGCCTGTTAACATTAACCAGCAACCATGATTCATCCAACCGCCCTGATTGACCCCAAAGCTGAGCTCGCCGATGACGTTGAAGTCGGTGCTTTCTCAATTATTGATGCCAGGGTTCGCATTGGTGCCGGCACAAAAATAGGGCCACACGCAGTCATTACCGGGCGCACGACCATTGGAAAAAACAACCATATTTTTCAGTTCACTTCGATCGGCGAGCAACCGCAGGATAAAAAGTACGCCGGTGAAGACACCGAATTGATCATTGGTGACAACAACACTATTCGTGAACTGTGTACTTTCAGCCGTGGATCCATACAGGGTGGCGGTGTTACCCGTATCGGCAACAATAACTGGATCATGGCCGGTGTGCATATTGCGCACGACTGCACCCTGGGTGACGACATCATTATGGCCAACAATGCGTCTCTGGCCGGGCACGTAACTGTCGGTAACCATGCAATTTTGTCCGGCTATTCTTTAATCCACCAGTTTTGCACTGTCGGCGAGCACAGTTTTACGTCTTTCGCCAGCCACGTAAACCAGAGCATTCCACCCTATGTAACTGTATCGGGTGAAAAAGCGAGGGTAAAAGGCATTAACTCAGAGGGCTTGAAACGCCGGGGTTACACGCCTGAACAGATCAACCAGGTACGCCGCGCCTACAAGGCCATCTATCGTGAAGGCCGGCCACTGGAAGAGGCAAAAGCCATACTGGCAGAGATGGCTGCGGATTCCCCGGAGGTTCAGCCCATGGTTGATTTTCTTAATTTGGCTGAGCGCGGCATTATTCGCTAAAAGGGAGCCTTTGATCTACTCATGAACTCGTTTCTCGCGTCCAGAATATACTTCGTCCATGAATAGATCAAAGGTTCCAATGACTATCGCCCTGGTAGCCGGTGAAGCTTCAGGTGATCAACTGGGTGCTACGCTGATTCGCGCCATCCGCACACACGATCCCAATATCCGCTTTGCCGGTATTGGCGGTCCGTTGATGCGGGCAGAAGGTCTGGATTGCTGGTGGGATTACCGCGAACTGGCGGTGATGGGCCTGTTCGAGGTCATCAAACACATTTTCCGTCTGGTCCGCTTGCGGCGCCAACTCATTGAACGTGTACTTGAGCTGCGACCGGATGTTTATATCGGCATTGATGCGCCCGATTTTAATCTTGGTGTAGAGAAAAAAATCAAGGCCCGGGCAATCCCGGTGATCCACTACGTCAGTCCCACCATTTGGGCCTGGCGTCCCGGCCGCGTCAAGACCATTGCCAGTGCGACACAGCGGGTATTGTGTCTTTTTCCTTTTGAGCCCGGTTATTACCGTAACGAAGCCGTGCTGACAGACTATACCGGTCACCCCCTGGCTGACCAGATTCCGCTGCGAAACGATGCTGATGCCGCACGTAAGGCGCTGGGCGTTGAAACAATCGGGCCATGCATTGCCCTGCTTCCCGGCAGCCGCGCGGGCGAAGTTGAAAAATTGACCACACCGATGCTTGATGCTGCCGAAATCCTGGTTAAACAGCGGCCGGATATGGTTTTCCTTGTGCCTGCTGTAACACAATCCCTGGGCGAGTATATTGAGTCGGAATTGCGCAAGTATCCAGAACTGAATTGCCGGGTGTTCTCCACCCGTGGCACAGACGTCATTACAGCCGCAGATGTCGTGATTTGCGCATCAGGCACAGCAACGCTTGAAGCCATGCTCATCAACCGCCCGATGGTGGTTTGTTACCGCCTGGCGGCCACGACCTATACACTGCTGAAATGGTTCAGACTGGTCAAAAGCCGCTTTTTTGCATTGCCAAATATCCTCGCTTCTGAACCGCTGGTGCCTGAATTACTGCAAAACGAAGTGACTGGCGAACGTATTGCTCAAGAGGTATCGCGATGGCTGGATCAGCCTGGTTCGCGTAACGCGCTCTCACAACGCTTTGACCAACTGCACCGTGAACTGAGAACAGGTGCTGCAGCCACCGCTGCCGTGGCCGTCATGCAGCACATTTCCCACACACCGGGGCCGGGTTCAAATCCTGAGCAATGACCACAAGAAATTCACCCATGCCGAAATCGGAAATCGAACCTGACCCCACTCGGAGCCAGGTCCTGGAAGCGGGTGTGGATGAGGCCGGACGCGGACCATTGGCCGGGCCGGTGGTAGTCGCTGCGGTCATCCTGCCCATGATATATGAGTTGAAATCACTGGACGATTCCAAACGGCTGACCGCCCTGCAGCGCGAAAATCTGGTGCCGCAAATTAAAGCCCAGGCCATCGCATTTGCAGTGGAATTCGTCGCCGCAGAAGAGATCGACCGCGTCAACATCCTGCAGGCAACTATGCATGGCATGCAAAGAGCTGTGGAACACCTGCTTCCGGCCCCGACACGGGTGTGGATTGACGGTAATCGTGCACCGCAGCTGTCCTGTGAGGTTAAAACGGTGATTGGGGGTGATCGCCTGATAGCGTCAATTTCTGCCGCATCTATACTGGCAAAGGTTTACCGTGACCGCCTGATGCTGGACCTTCATCATCAATACCCGGGTTATGGGTTTGACCGGCATAAAGGCTATCCCACAGCCCATCACCTGGAACGTCTTCAAGCGCTCGGGCCCTGCGCTATTCACAGGCAATCATTTGCCCCGGTACGCAGAGCCCTGCACTAGCCCCCTTTGATCGTTCACTGCAGGTCGATAAAGGACTCAATATCCTCCCTGGTCACCGGCCCCATGAAAGTCTTAACCGGGAATCCCTGAGGATTCAGGATAATGGTCGTCGGCAATACCCTGGGCGCGCCAAACGGCTCTGGAGGCGCTTGCACATCCACCAGCAATATCGGATAACTGACGTGAAATTCTTCCAGAAACACGTCAAAACTCTCAATATCGGTATCTTCGAAGGCCAGCCCCAACACAATAATATCTTCACGGGTTGTGTTGAGCACCGAAAGCTCCGGAATTTCCTTGCGGCACGGCGGACACCAGGTTGCCCAGTAATTGAGCACCACCCATTTGCCCCTCAATTCGTCAAGACTGAGTTCTTCGCCATGCAGACGCTGCAGCGTGAAACTGACTGGCTCATCGCTCCCGAAAGCTGCATGGAGCGATGATACCCAGAGCATCAAAAACAGCAAAACAAAGCCCAAAATTTTTGGCATTTTCGTTCTCATACCGTTATTTTTTGAAAATCAGACGGGGTATACATGGCTTTCAGCGATTGCTCCATGTTTAGTTCACCTGCTGAAACAGACCTGAAAAAGGCCTCATCCCATTCACTTTCACTGGGAATTTCAAGCTTTTCGTTTACCGGCAGGTAGTACTGGCCGGCACGATAAAGATCCAGCAACCTGACCGTATCCAGGTCGCGCGAAAGGAGCCAGTTTCCGGCCTCATCGCGGGTTGCAAGGCCCGCGTCGTACAGCAGGTTCAGCTCACGTGCCAGTGCGGCCTCGGTCGCACCCTCCAGCGACTCCAGCAAATCCTCAATCGACCGTGCCCCGCCCCTGACCTGGGCCTCCCACAGGTATCCGACCAGGCGGTAGACAAACAGAAATTCCCACTTGGCAGGCCAGCCCCAGTCTGTTTTCCGGTCTTTGAAAGTTGTCAGAGAGGCCGCCAGCGAAGCACCCAGAAGAATGACTATCCATACAAGGTATAGCCAGAACAGGAAGATGGGAATGGCCGCCAATGTACCGTAAATGACATTGAAACTGGCATTCGCTACAAAAGCCACAAACGCCTTTTTGGCAAAGCCAAACAGCAACGCTGACAAAAAGGCGCCGACCAGGGCATGCGTAACAGGCACGCGGCGGTTAGGCACCAGTAAAAACATCAGTGTAAACGCCACCCAGGACAGGGAAAATACACCCACCACCCGCCATACGGAATCGCTGGATGCACCGATGGCCATCTGCTCAAAAACCGGCTGCGCACTCAGCGCGATGGCCGCACCCAATGCCAGTGGCCCAAGTGTCAGTACTGCCCAGTACATCACGACCCGGTTGCGGATACTGCGGGCCGTCGGCACACGCCAGACCAGGTTAAAAGCCCGCTCTATCCTCATCATCAGCAGTAACGCAGTCAGTATAAGCACCAGCATGCCCGGTAACGTGAGTTTGCTCACACTTGCCAGGAACCCTTCCAGGTAATCTTGCACCTGTTCTCCGGAAGCCGGCACGAAATTCTCAAAAACGAACGCTTGCATTTGATCACTCCATTGCTGGAACACCGGGAATGCCGATGCCACACCAAACACAACCGCCAGTAACGGAACCATGGAGAGCAAACTGGTATAGCTTAGGGATGCCGCCTCATCAAACAGCCTGTCTTCACCGAAATGACGCCAGACATGGGTCGCCAACCGCTTGATGCGGGGGATGCTGCTGAAAGATTCCAGTACGTTCATTTTGACGACTCTTTTTGAAAATGGGGGTCAGAGTAAAGTGCCAGAGTAGGCCTGCATTCATTGGCATGTTTACGGCTAACCGTTTACTCTGGCACTTTACTCTGACCCCCTAAAGGTTAACAGTTTGAAAGTTCAAATTCTGCACAATCCACGCTGCTCGAAATCCCGCGCCACGCTCGAGGTACTTAAGAACCATGGCTTTGAGCCGGAAATTATCCTGTATCAGGATGCGCCACCCGATACCGACCAGATGATTTCAATCCTGAAAAAACTCGACATGCAACCCCGGGACCTGATGCGCAAGGGACAGCCTGAGTACAAACAAATGGGTCTGGACAATGAGCAACTCAGCGATGAACAACTGATTGCGGCCATGCGCAAAGCCCCCATCCTGATCGAACGACCGATCGTGCTGGCGAATGGCAAGGCAGCAATAGGCCGTCCACCCGAGTCTGTGCTGGAAATACTCTGAACCCCTCAGGGCGTTCTGACTCATGAAACGGTGGACACAGGTGATGCTGTTTGCCTATTTGGGCACACTGGCCTGGCAGCTTATCTGGATCGGACTGTTACCGCCGCCCACCGGCCCCCGTAACCTGTGGTTGACTGTATTTGCCATCCTGCCTTTGTTGATTCCGATTGCAGGCCTGGTTCGCAAACAGCACCGCAGTATGATCTGGGCGGGTGTATTGCTGTTGTTGTATTTCACCGCAGGTATTACCGAAGCCTGGACCAACCCGCCTCATCGATGGCCGGCGCTGGTCCAAATCATACTGGTAATGGTCTATATTTTTGCCTTCAGGGAACGTATCAAAGCCGCGAAGTCTGAGCAGATTTAGCCCTCGCCTTCGGCCGCAGGCGCAGCCTGGTCCTGAGTCTGCTCTTGTATCTCTTCCAGGGGCTCGGGGCGGGAGGTGAAGAATTGCCGGTAGATGCTATTTATGCGGGTCATTGCATGCGTCAGGCTGGCGGATATGGACCCTTCCCGGCGCACTGCTACCAGTTGCCCTGACCAGGCTTGCTGCAAGCGTCTCAGCCGCTCCATGGCAATCCGGCTTACAGAAGTCAATGCAACGTCATCTTCCCGAAAGCGGCGTAAGGTGCGACGTTCCAGCAAACCCGCATCCCCTGCGATCGCCATGCGAATTGCATCAGAATTAAATATGGAATCAGGATAAAACAGCATCATTTGCATGCGTAACAAAGCCTTGGCTATCGAGACTTGTGACACTTCATCAAAAAGTGATACGTCATCCCCCTGGGAGTTGCGGGCATTTGGCAACAGGATCCGTTGGTAGATTTCTGCCTGTTCTGCCTGGTAAAGAGACTGCAGATGCTGGTTTAGCCTGGGTTTGATATTCGCAATTGACCCTACTTCGAATGAAGATACGCCAATGCCGGTAACAAACCAGTCACGCCATTCTGCCCCGCGGTCCCAGTTACCCTGCAATAGTCGTGATGGCAATGTCCTTGACGCTGCAAGATAGGTCAGGCGGTTGGGCACAATGCCTCCCCGCTCTTCACGCAACGGGGTAATAACACGGGTTCCGACCCATTCCACCGGACAGCTGTCTTGCAGGACCTCCTCAGATGCCTGCGCAAACAGGTAGAGGTGCTCATCCGGACTGGTGAAACGGAAGCCAAACAAATTACTGGTGCGGTCATTCTCGATATAGCGTCCTACCAGGTCGAAACCGAGGTGGCCGAAATAGTTGGCAACATTCTCATCATCAGGCCGTACCAACTCCGACCGTCGCTCAACCCACTCCATGTTGCGATAGCAGATTTCGATTTCCCCCATGCCACTCTGTTCTGCCAGCAGGTACTCTTCCGGAAACAGACCGATCAGCGCCCGGGTGGTACTGAGACTACCGGACATTTCACATACCCGTTGCGGACTACAAGGCTCAATACTCAGGCCATCGGGCCGGTAACCTGTTTGCTGGTTTGCGTCCCGGTCCAGCGCAACATCAGCACCGGGTCTGAGCCGCTCTGCCCGAAAATCAGCTTCTGCCTTGACGATACCGGTATTCAACGCCCTCAAGGCAGTTTCATAGTCCGCTATGGCGCGGTCTACCGGATCATTAGTACCTGCACCGGTGAAGCAGCTTGCCTGTTCAGCAAGACCCAGTATCAGCTGTTCGCCAATGCTGCGCATCCGCGCAAGCCGGGTTTCATTTTCCGCTGTCATGAAGAATTCGGGCGAGTTTTCGGCAAACCAGGACATGGTCGTGGCAAGCACTGCCCATTCCAGCGGGTTTGGCATTGCTATGGTCGGTGCCGGGCAATCGGTTGAATAGCGATTGTGCAGGTAACCGATAGCGTAGTTGATTCTCTGCTCAGGGGTAATACTCAGCTCCCGCTGCAACGCATCGGTACTGAACGGCCCGTTGAAATTGCCCGACAACCCGGCCAGGCGTGTCTCCCGATCCGCCAGCTGTAAAAAGCTCTCAATACAGGCGTCGTATTGGCTGCGGGTCATGGCCGGGTAGCCCTCTTCGTCGCGACTGGCGGCGATACTGGTGCAGATACTGATTTCCTCAACAATCCGCGCCCGCACCGGTGTGTGGGAGTAGTAACCCATATCAGGGATCATCAAGCTTAGTTGCGCAACAGCGTCAGCGAGTATGGCCCGTGGTTCTTTAGCGGCGTCACCAGCGGGGTTCGCAATATTCTGCAGTACCTTATAGGCCGCTGCCATTGTGGTATTCAGCCTCGGATCGACTGCCGCGAAGTCAACCGCATAGTGGACGGAAATGGCCGGGAGTTCCGCTATCAGCCAATCCACCAGCAACGGAATATCTGCAGATGAACCGGAACGATCCAGCAAACCGGCAGTAACGGCCAGCAAGCCCTGTGCAAAATCAAAATAGCGGCCATCATGCAGACCATCAACCAGGCTGGCCAGGTACAACATGTCCCTGCCCTGTTCCTTTTCAATACGCACCAGCCCGGACATCTCTGCAAACACATCATTGAGTAAGGAATAACGGAGTTCCTGCAGTCTTCGGGCGTTCGGCGGACGTGCATCGACTGCAGTCAATACCAGTTGCGACAAGGACTGCAATTTTTCTTTGGCGAACTGGTCCTGTTCCGGCTGCTGCCGGTCCCGGGCCCTATTTTTATCCTGACCATCGTTATTTAATTCAACGGGCAAGGGCCATTGTCGGTCGGCAAACCACCCGGTCTCAACTGCCTTCCATGCCGCCTCCGGGCTGCCTTGTGCCCCTGTCAGTTGCAAAAATGCACTCCACACAGGTATGGCTTCGGCTTCAAGCCTGAGCAATAGTGTCGGCAGATTGGCCGCTGCCAGGCGCTCACCGGCACGCTGGAATACCTGGTAAACCAGTGCGGCTTGCGGTGTTTGGTCCGGGTACTCCAACGACATGACCCGCAGTTCGTGCTGCTGCAGCTCTTCAAGTACCAGCCAGGCTGCCGGATCCAGTACCGCACTGCGGGGTTGGATCCAACCATAGCGTTCAACCAGTCTTGCAAGCCAGCCACGGTCATCAAGAAATTTTTGTGCGAGGACCGCACTGTCTGCCTCGTTATTCTGTTTCGCATAACTGAGGACATGCTTCGCAGCAGCGAGGTCGAGCAGCGCCTCGTTACGCAATTCGGGCGTGGCCAGCGCCGTGGCCATCTCAGTGCTGGTTGGCAAGGACACGATGACTTCAGCACCCTGTTCCGCCGGATCCTGCTGCGAAGACTGTGCCCCAGGCGTTGTATCTGCCGCTATCTGAGCCTTTGGTTCCGCCTGTGCTGCCACTGAAACGGACCAAGTCAGAATCAACATGCCCAGCACCAGCCACAGTTCAGCAAAGCGTCTGCTAAGCCTAAGCCTGCTTTTTTCCGTACCGGCTGCCAGGGTATGAATATTCATCAAATTCGTCTGCGCTTTGTCTTGAATTGGCTGCTTGCGAGCTATACTACCTGTTGCAATATGACAGCGGCAACGAATTCAAGCGGATAAGCAACATGAACAAACTGCTAATTGTTACAACCGGCGGTACGATCGATAAAATCTATTTTGACGATATGAGTGATTACCAGATAGGCGAGCCGCAAATCGGGCAAATTCTTGCGCAGATGCAGGTGGGTTTTGATTTTGAAGTCAAAGCCGTAATGCGCAAAGACAGCCTGCATGTCACAGATACAGACAGACAGGCAATCCACACGGCAATCGCGAGGAGTGACGCCACACATGTATTGATCACCCACGGCACTGACAGCATGGTCAAGACCGCCCTGACGCTTGCTGACATCAAGCATAAAACCATGGTACTAACCGGCGCACTGAACCCTGCCAAATTTCGTGATTCAGACGCCGTATTCAATATTGGCTGTGCGGTCGGTGCAGTTCAAACGTTGCCGCCAGGTGCATGGATTGCCATGAACGGCTGTATCTGGAACCCGAAAAAAGTAACAAAGAACCGCAAAAAAAACCGCTTCGAAGCCACTTAAGCGAAGGCAGACTCCAGGTGGAATTCTAAACCGGTCTAATGTGCTTCAGCAATCGCATGCCCGCCAACCACTGAGGCCACGGCCGCTGCGCCAGTTCATACAAAAGGTTTGCTGCCGTGCCGGCAACCCGGTGTGGCGGGTAGTGGGTCGCCTGGCAGCTACGGCGCCGGGCGGCTAACCGGGTGGTCGCCTGCCCCCTGTCAATGCTGGTCGTGTGCAATGCGGCCTGGTATTCATCCTCTGCTTTCTGCCGCGCCCGGAACAGAGCCATCTGCACCCGGCTATGCGCGATTATCGCGCCGTCGCCGGTGGTTTCGACGGCGAGGAAATTAGCCTCCGGATAGCGCGCGGTCACCAGCGACTGCACCCCGTCGGAGACCCCGGAAGATGGCATGCAGCCGAACGGCTTGATGCTCAGGGTCAGGTGCACCTTGTGCTGGGTCACCCCCTGAATCAACTTGGCAACCTCCATGTGGCCCTCGCCACCGCGCAACTCATTCGCGTAGTAGTCGTGGCTGATACGGGCCAGTTCTTCCATATCGAGCAGGTGGTAACCGGCCAGGCCGATGTGGCGCGCGTAGCGATAAAAACAGCGCTGCAGGACGACACGCCCCAGCCGCAGTAACAGCAGCCGCCAGAGCGGCGCAAACTCCCAGCGCGCGCGGCCGACAGGCTGTTCGTTGCGCAGCAGCATGCGTTCGCGCGTGTCATAGGCCAGCTCCCAGAGGATGTACAGCACCCAACTCACCACCGCCTGCACCTCGCATTCAGCACCCTCGGTCTCAAGGAAGCGCTGCAACTGGTAGTTGCCTTCGCCTTCGGTCGTCATAGCCCAGAACTCACCGATAATGGAGACCTTCGGCTTGACTTGCAGACGGTTGACCGGCACTGCTGCCAGCCGCCGCCGGCACTGCCGCAGGGCGCGCCGCAGGCCGCGGCGTTTGAGCAAGGCGGCACACAGCAACGTCCGGCATTGGGTGAGTGCAGCATCGGTGCTACCCGCCACAAGCTCATAGGGGCGGATGCGGTAGCCCATTGCGTTGACTATATCGCCCAGCATGGCAGTCTTGAGCAGCGTGATGAAAAAGCCAGTCGTCAACGCCAGGCCGGCGTCGGATTCGCATTGTTGTGGCCTGCCGGCACTCTCAAACAGCAGCACGCGGAAACCCTCGAAGCCGGCGTCACGTAGCGCCTTGCGGTATTCGGTCACATACATGCCGAAACGGCAGGGTCCGCAAGCGCCGGCGGTGACGAACAGGTAGTCGGTGACGATCTGTTCGCGGCTCAGTTCCTCGACATCGCGCAGATGGATGAGGTATTTGATCAGGTTGCCGACGGTGAAGTAGGTGGGGTTGCATTGGCCGCGGTTGCCGAACTCCTTGCCGCACTGCAGCGCGTCCCGGTCCGGGCAAGGCAGGGCCCGGGCGCTATAGCCCAGCGAGGACAAGGCGGCTTCGATCAGGGCGTCGTGCATCGCGGTCAGGCCGCCAAATAACAAGGTAGTATGGGCGCGCGCCGCCACTGTGAAGACTTGTGGTTGGGGATCATGCCATTGTGGCGCGGTCTGCATACCTGTCCTCCTGGTGTTAGCCGCCGGCAGTATAGCGAGGCACGGTAAGCTCCTCGCCACCGCTTACTGCCAACTGCTGAGCATAGCGTTCCAGTGCACGGGCAAAGGTCTGGACACGAATCTTGATGCTGCCGCCGGACTTGTTGGCGTCCAGGTCGTGCAGGGCCAGAAACGGCGTCCGGCTGGTGGCGAGTATCTTGTCGATCAGCCCGTAGGTGGGTGCATCATGGCCGCACTTGAAACTCGAAAGGTCAACCACTGCGACATGGGGGTGGCGCGCGGCGAACTTCGCCGACCACACTTTCTGCGCGCTGTTGACCGAATAGTTCTCCGGCCACACGTCACGGATATCAAACACATCGGCAATCCGGCGGGCGCGCAGAGCGTCCCGGAACAGTGGTTGCAGCCAGGCCGGGTCCCTGGGAATGGCACGTTGTGACAGTACCGGGTAGCCCAGTGCCTGGAACTCCTCGAGGACCTCGTGGTTCAGGCCCGGATCATTATGGTAGGGGCGTCCCAGCATCAATAGCACCAGGCGGTTATCGCCGACCGCCTGATCCAGAAGCGCCCGACCGCGCGTCTGCAGATCGTGATCGCAGGCAGCCATGGCCGCCCAGCCCTGTTCGCAGGCCCAGTCGTTCTCGTCCGTGGTGATACCCAGAAACTCGCCCCAGGTCTCGAACAGTTGTTGGCGCAGCAGCGCCGTCAACTCGAAGTTGAGCACCCCGTCGATGAAGTCTACGCCGGCGGCGGCAAACAGGTCGCGCTCCTTGGTGAAGGCTGCGCGCGCCACCTTGGGCGTGCCGGCCAGCACCGGGCAGGTGCTGCAACCCCTCATATGATTCAGGAAGCTTGCCGTATGGGTGATGCAGGGAAACCAGATCACGTCCAGCGGGTGGCGCACCTGCTTGGCGTGCAGCAACTGGTGGATGTGAGCCAGCGTGACCTTGGCGGGGTAGCAGGGGTCGACCGAACCGTACTTGCCGCCCTCCAGCCACAGGTCTTCTGAACTCTGGTCAGAGAATATAATATTGCGCGAGCCAATCCCCAGGCTCTCCAGATAGGTGCGCAGGAAAGGCGCTACCATGTAGTGGTTGAGGACACGCGGGATGCCGATACGCAACTTGCTGCGACGGGCGCCGGCTGCGTCGTTACTGTGCATAAAGAACCGCTGCACCGGGCGGCGCTGCACCGGACCGTATCCAAACCAGGCGCGGCTCACCACCTCATCGTCGACCGGGCTGCCGGCAGCCGGCAACGGTGCCGGTTTGTAACGGCGCCGGAATACGACCTCGGCCTCGTAGTCCACCAGGTTAGGATAAAGGGTCTTGAGGCGTTTGCGGGTCTGGTTGAGTGCCACTACCGCCTGCTTGGACTCGACCGTGCCCTTTTCGCAGGAAAACCCGGCGATGTAGCGGCTGGTAGTGCCTTGCGGCGTGCGCGTGTCGATAAAGGTACGTGTGCAGTGGTTGTCGCAGAAGCCGCAGCGGGTGCTTGCATCGGTGCGGGTGGTGTATTCGAGATGTATCGCCGACTCCAGGCCGATGAAACAGGACTGGCCACGCTGCACTACCTGCCGTCGAGCCTCCAGGGCTACGCCGATTGCGCCGGCCTCGCCACAATGTGGATGCACCCGTACCTCGGCCCCCGGTACGCGTGCGCGGATATAGTCCACCTGGGCCTTGACCGCCGCCAGGTTGTACTGGGTGCCGCCCTGCAGGACAAACTTGCGGCCGAGTTCGGCCAGGCGCGGGATCTGTACCACGTACTGCCAGATGTTCTTCGGCAGCACCTGCGCCAGGCCGGCGAACAGCTCCTCACGGGAAAAACCTTCCTTCTGGAAATTGACCCGGTCTGCATCCAGGAATACCGCACAGCCGTAGGAAAAACGCGGTGCCAGACGCGCCTGGAAAGCGATGTCGGCGAAGTCGCACAAGG
>BTRB01000003.1:0-38309 GCA_036986175.1 Gammaproteobacteria bacterium | reverse complement strand
CCGAGGAACATGCCGGCCTATCCCGGCGCTACCAAAAATTGATCTTCGAATAACTGACGTGTTTCCGGTGATAGCACGGGATTGTCTGTGTTGACCACAAAAGAATCATAAAATGGAGATGGTGCCAGATTTTGCAATGCCTCGTTGCGGGTGTAGGCCGCCTCAAAATAGGCTTCAAAATTATCCGCTACCTTGAATGTGGCCATCAGGCCAACGGATTTCCGGGTCAGCGGTGTTTGCAGATAATTGATGGGCGCGTAGTTATAGAGGTCATCGGGATAGATAAAGGCTCGCGGTGTTCCATCAGGATCCCAGGTTGTGTTGACAAGTTGGCCATCGCCAAAGTCAACGTCTGGAAAAAACGCCACTGCTCCTGGTGTGGCCCAGCTACCACCGGGGACCAATTCACCTTCCCAGGTATCAATCCACGGGACGCTGGTGAATTCACGCTCTCCTGCAAAAAGTGGTTCTCTCTCGTAGTAGCTCGCGAAAAGCGTAATATTGCCGCGACCGTTAGCCAACTGATGGCCGTAGGTGATATTCGCATCATAGATATCTGAATCACCCTCCGCCGTAGTGCTGTAGGAACCATCAACAGCGAGGCCTTCAAAATTCTTGCGGGTGACGAAGTTAACCACACCCGCAATTGCGTCTGAACCATACACGGTCGAGGCACCACCGGTTATAACCTCCACCCGTTCCATCAAAGATCGCGGCAGGTTGTTGACATCCACGGCGCTGGAGACGCCTGAAGGTGCAACGCGTCGTCCGTTCAGCAATATGAGTGTGCGACCGGCACCGAGCCCACGGAGGTTCAGTTTGGCGGTGCCGTCACCTGGATTATTGCTGGTACGCCCGAAATCGGGCTGCATTTGGGGCAGTTGGTTGAGGTATTCCTCCAGCGTAGGTTGTCCGGAAAACTCAAAGGCTTCACGATCAACGGTGGTGATGGGGCTGGGAGAAGAAAAATCCCTGCGTTTGACACGTGAGCCGGTGACGGTCACTTCTTCAATGTATATGTCTTCGACATCCGTGTCCGCCCCGGCATCTTCGTCCTGAGCAAATGCCAATGGAGCGCTCAGCAGAAAAATGACCCCGGTGATGAGGCGCATCGATGGGACATATGGTAGCGGCCATGGAGTGAAAACAGGTTTCATACCAAACTCTGCCTTTATTATTGTTCACTTTAAGTCTAGCACAGGAAAAAATTTGCACATTTACGCGACGAGGTCCCCTAATCTATGCGGCCCGCCGGGAATGCCTGCCCTGACTTCTGCTGTTGCCATTACGGGAACGTGCATTGGTACCGGACCTTCCGTTACCCCGGCCCTTCGAACGGCCATTGGATATCCTGCCCGGGCGCTGACCTCGGAATGGACGACGATTGCCACCCTCAATGCCGAATTCGATCATCACCTGGGTTATTCAAAGCATGAGGCGTCCGATACTGACAACAGCCGTAATGGCTTTGGCTTGCCCTGTCATAATTAGTCCACTTGCCGTGTTAGGGCTTCTCAATCAAGGAGAGACCCATGAAAGTCTTCCGGCAGGTAAGCCTGCTGGCGGGTATGGATCCGCGTGTGGTCAATGCCGAAGGACTCTGGTACATGCCCGGCAAGGAGGATCTGATCGAAGCCGTGCTTGAAGTCGGCGCCAATGTGCTCACGCCGTTGACGGATGAGGTCGATCCGGTATGCGGCGGTTCCATCGCCCGCTGTCTGCTGTGCCGGATTCACAAGATCGAGACACCGCCCGAGGCAATCGGTATACAGTAATCCGTTGGCTGCCTGGGTCCAGCGGTTTGATTATTGAGGATGTCGGAAACCCGCCATGCAACCGGGGCCTAGCCTGGATTCTTTACCCATTGTCCCGATTTGAGTACGCCGCAGCAGGCATTTGCACGGAAGTGGTAGAGCCAGTGGTTAAGCGAAGCTGCGTCAATGATGGTGATATCAGCGCTGAAACCGGGCAACAAGGACCCGATCCGCTGTTCTGCAGCGATTGCCCTGGCGGCAGCTGAGGTTGTCCCCATGAGTACTTCCTGCGGGGTCATTTGCTGGTTAATGCAAGCCAGCGTCATGGCCAGCGGCAGGCAGTAGCTTGGCGCAGAGCCCGGGTTGAAATCGGTTGCAACCGCCACTTTCACACCGGCATCCAGCATCTGCCGGGCCGGTACATAGCGTTCGCGTAAATACAATGATGCCAGCGGCAGGCTGACAGCTACCGTGCCGGCACGCGCCATTGCCCGGATACCCTGTTGGTCGGCATATTCGAGATGCTCTGCCGAAACAGCACCCAGTTCCGCTGCCAGTTTTGCACCGCCGCCATTGCTGAGCTGATCCGCATGTACTTTCAGACCGAGCCCCGCTTTTTTCGCCGCAGAAAGTATTTGCCTGGCTTCTGCAACACTGAACGCACCCTCTGCAACGAATACGTCACAGAACTGTGCCAGTTTTTGCCCGGAGACTTCAGGTATCAACACGTCGCAAAGCAAGTGGATGTAATCCTCGCGGCACTGCTGGTATTCATCCGGTACCATGTGTGCGCCGAGGAAGGTAGGTACAAGATCAATGGCCTGTTGCCTATCCAGTTGCCGGTACACTTCCAGTTGTTTCAGTTCAGTGGTCCGCTCAAGACCATAACCGGATTTGCACTCAACCGTGGTGATGCCCAGGTCCAGCATGCCTTCCAGCGCATAAAGGGACTTTTCAAGCAACTGCCCCGCAGTGGCTGAACGGGTGGCGGCCACGGTGCTGCGGATACCGCCTCCGGCAGTTGCGATGTCCTGGTAACTACGGCCCTGAAGACGCATTTCAAATTCATCACCACGCCAACCGCCAAAGCAGAGGTGTGTATGGCAATCAATCAAGCCGGGAATGACCAGCCGCTGCCGGCAGTCAACAGAATCTTCATCGGCGTAGCGGGCGGGAAGCGCCTGTTCAGTGCCTGCCCAGATGATTTGCGAGTCTTCAAAGACCACTGCGGCCTGATCAATCAAGCCTGCATCCTGTTGCGCTGAATCAGCAGGGCAGGTCGCCAGTTGGGAGATGTTGCGTAATACAGTCAAAGAATTACTGTACCGCAAGTCAAGCGCACCCGGCTCGCTTTCATCAGCATCCCCATAGCAGCTTCCTGGTGCCAGCCTTTGCAGCTGATTTGTGGTCCCCTGGGAGCCTTGATCTGTGCCTTTATGGGTGCATTTTTTGCGTTCATTACTGTACAGTCACTATCCTGAAAGGAATTGTTTTGAGTATAGCAGCGAATGCAGCCCTGCCTGCCGCATCGACAGCAAATTCATGGAATTAAAATGTTGCAAAAAATTACGCCGAGAATGGGTTTCGGCTTTATCACTTTAAGCTCTGCATCGCTGTTGGGGTTTGCCCTGTACAACCAGTATGTTGACTTCCTGGATCCATGCCCATTGTGCATTTTTCAACGGCTTGCTTTTTTCTGGATGGGTTTTTTCGCGCTACTGGCCTTCATACACAATCCGGCCCGGACCGGACGGTGGATTTATGCCGGGTTGATCGTGGCCGGTGCAATTTTTGGTGCAGCCGTGGCGGGCCGCCATATCTGGCTACAAAATTTGCCGCTTGCGGAGGTACCCGAATGTGGTCCGGGGCTGAACTACATGCTGGAAAACTTTCCGTTAGCAGAAGTTCTGTCATCGGTTCTGCGGGGTTCAGGCAGTTGTGCTGAAGTGAAGTGGTCATTTATTGGCATGAGTATGCCGGTGTGGACGTTGATCTGGTATACAGGGTTGGGCCTGTTGGCGATTTGGGTCGTTTCCCTTTCAGCCAGAAAAATAGAGATATAAATTTGACCTGTAACAAGCGAGAATGATGGGATGAACCAGAAGTTACAGAAGTTGGACTCCTCACCCGGGCAGAAAGGCTGGCAACCGGCATCGTGGCAGGCATCGGAAGCAAAGCAACAGGCGCAATACCCCGACCAGGCTGAACTACAAGCTGTGCTGGCTGAATTATCCGATTTACCGCCGCTGGTAACGTCGTGGGAAATCCTTTCGCTGAGAAAGCAGATTGCCGAGGCGCAGGCGGGTAACCGGTTTTTTTTGCAGGGTGGTGATTGTGCGGAAAACTTTGCGGAGTGCAATTCCGAAGTTATCACGAACCGTTTAAAAGTATTGCTGCAAATGAGCCTGGCACTGACCCATGGCTTGCAGAAACCGGTCATCAGGGTCGGCCGTTTTGCGGGGCAATACGCCAAGCCGCGTTCATCAGACACGGAAACACGTGATGGTATGACTTTGCCCAGCTATCGCGGGGACCTTGTGAACTCGGTTGAATTTACACCCGAAGCGAGGCGGCCGGACCCGCAGCGCCTGGTCCAGGGCCACGCCAGTTCTGCCATGACAATAAATTTTATCCGCGCACTGGTTGATGGCGGATTTGCGGACTTTCACCACCCGGAGTACTGGAACCTGAGCTGGGTTCAACACTCGCCGCTGGCGGATGAATTCCAACGCCTGGCAGACAGTCTTGGCCGTGCGATCAATTTTATGGAGACCGTTTCAGGTCGCCGGGCGGGCAGCCTCAAGCGGGTGGATTTTTATACGTCACACGAAGCATTACACCTGCATTACGAGCAGGCACTGACCCGCATCGTGCCACGTCAGCAGGGGTGGTTTAACCTGGCCACGCATTTCCCGTGGCTAGGCATGCGCACCGCCGATGTGGATGGCGCACACGTGGAATACTTAAGAGGTATCCGTAATCCGATTGGCGTCAAGGTGGGTCCGGGTGCTTCTGCCATGCAACTTGAGCAACTGCTGAAGATACTTAACCCGCGATCTGAGGCAGGACGCATCGTATTGATCCACAGAATGGGTGCAGCCGATATCGAAACCAAATTGCCGCCGCTGATCAGGGTGGTTCAGGATACAGGCTCCCCGGTTTTATGGGTATGCGACCCGATGCACGGCAACACAGAGACAACTGCTTCCGGGATCAAGACCCGTCGCTTCCGGAATATCATGAATGAGATGGAAACGGCCATCGAACTGCACAACCAGCATGGTTCTCAGCTTGGTGGGGCGCACCTCGAATTGACCGGTGAAAACGTGACCGAATGTACCGGTGGGGCGAGAAACCTGGGCGAGGCAGACCTGAACCGGGCTTACAAATCTATTGTAGACCCCCGGCTTAACTATGAGCAGGCTTTGGAACTGTCCATGTTGATCGTCGGCAAGTTCGAAAAGCTGACCTGATATTGACTGTGCAGCCAAATGGTAGCCACAAGCCGGCCTGGCGTCGGATGATTTGCGTTTTTGCCCTTGCGCTATTGCTGTCCGATACGGTTTTGGCAGTTGAGCAAGTGCGCCATACCGTCAGTTTCCCAAAAGACAGACAACAGACAATCCTCATGCGGACCGAATTTCCAGTGAGTGCACCGGTAACAGAATTGATCATGCCAAACTGGACGCCGGGGTCGTACCGGATACGTGAATACGCTGCCAATGTAGACCGGATTTCCGCAGTTTCCGATGACGGTAAACGGTTGCCGGTGCGCAAATCCAGCAAAGACCGGTGGCTGGTCAACACGGAGAAAGTTACAACGCTTATCGTTGATTACGAGGTATTTACACCCGAAATCAAGGTCAGTTCCAGTTGGGCGGGCAGGGCGTTCGTGCTGGTTAACGGTGCATCTGTGTTTCTCTACACGCCGCTTACCCGTGATCTGCCACAACAACTGGACATTGTAACTTCCGCTGAAAGGGGGGAGATCTTTACCGCGCTGCCGGGATCCCCGGGTGGGGCAGGCTACCGGGCTGCTGATTACGACGAGCTGGTAGACAACCCCGTCGTAGTCGCCAATGCACCAAGCTACCGTTTCAAGAGCAAAAAGCAGGCATACGTGCTGGTCAATGTAGGCGAAAATGAATTCTGGGACGGCAACCAGGCGGCGGCTGATGTTGCAAAGATCGTTAAAGAAACACAGGCGTTCTGGCGCAGCAACCCGCTGCGCAGACCCTACTGGTTTCTGAATTTTGCGGTTGAGGGCAGGGGTGGGCTGGAACACGACTACAGCACGGTGATTATGACCGGGCGCCGGCAAATGGGTGACCGTGATGACTATATCAAGTGGTTGGGCGTGGTTGCGCATGAGTTTTTCCACGTCTGGAATGTACGCCATATGAGGCCGGCTGAACTGGCAAAATATGACTATCAGCAGGAACAGTACACTCGCCAGTTGTGGCTGGCTGAAGGCCTGACCAGCTATTACGACAGTCTGCTGCTGTCACGCGCCGGGCTGATCAATCCGGAAGAGTATATGGAACAGCTCGCTACGGATATTCAGCGCCTGGAAACCACACCGGGCAGGAAACTACGGTCGGTGACCGAGGCCTCCGTAGATACCTGGGTACGTCATTATCAGCCAAATGCCAATTCAATTAACAGCACCATCAGCTATTACACCAAGGGCGCGGTTATCGGTTTTGTACTGGATGCGTATCTCAGAAAGGCGAGCAAAGGCCGTCATGACCTGGATGACGTGATGCGGGAAATGTACAAACTGTATGCGGGCACGCCGTACACCGGTGATGATTTCAGGAAAGTTGTTGCGGATGTAGGTGGGCCAGAGGCGGTACGGTTTCTTGAGCCGTTGTTGGACACGACCATTGATCCGGATGTTGATGCCGCACTTGACTGGTTCGGACTGAAATTGGAACGTGATCCCAACGCGCGTCAGGCAGAGATAGATGGAGACCCCGTGAAAAGTGGTTTCGGGGTGATCTGGGATGAGGATAAGCCCGACCTGATCGTCAAATCTGTATTGGCAGGCAGTAGCGGTGCTGCTGCCGGCATATTGCCCCGGGATGAGGTGTTGGCTATCGGTGATGAGCGGCTGACAAAAGACAAACTGCAGAGTCTGATGACCGCCTGGCAGCCGGGCTGGAAAACCACCTTGCTGGTTGCGCGTCGCGGGCAGATCATTACGCTGGAAATCGAACTCGAAGCTGCCATTCCGGAGCGCTTTGATATTGTGCCTAAATCCGTGTTCGGCAAGCGCCAAATCAATCGCCTGCAGAGTTGGCTTGGGCAAGACTTACGCAAAGAGCCATGAACCGGATGAAGCCAGGCAATTGGAATCAATCTACGGGCTGGAACCAATCCTTCCCAGCCTGGTAAAAGCCCGGGTCCGCCGAACTCAGGCTTCCTGTTTTTTAGCAGCCCGGCTGGCGGTTTTACGCTCGTGTTCCTTCAGGTATAGCTTGCGTATGCGTATGGATGCAGGGGTTACTTCCACCAGTTCGTCATCCTGGATAAACTCCAGTGCCTGCTCCAGGGTCATGATCTGGGGCGCTGCCAGCAGGACGTTGTCGTCCTTGATCACCGTACGAATATTGGTCAGTTGCTTGGCTTTGAGCGGGTTGACGGTTAAATCGTTGCCCCGGTTATGGATGCCGATCAGTTGTCCTTCATAGACATCTACACCTGCCTCAATGATCATGCGGCCACGGTCCTGGAGATTGAACAGTGCATAGGCCACTACTTTGCCGGTGCTGTTGGAAATCAGAACGCCGTTATTGCGTGTTGATACCGGGGTCGGATTATAAGGGCCGTAATGTTCAAAAGTATGAAATAAAAGGCCGGTCCCGGCAGTGACCGTGCGGAACTCTGACTGAAAGCCGATCAGGCCACGCGCAGGAATGATGTAATCCATGCGGATGCGGCCTTTGCCGTCAGGTTGCATGTCCTGTAACACGCCCCGGCGGTCGCCGAGCCGTTCCATGACCGCGCCCTGGTAATCGGCTTGCAGGTCAACCACCAGTAGTTCATAAGGTTCCTGCGTCTCCCCGTTATTGCTTTGCAGGATCACTTCCGGCCGGGAAATGGCCATCTCATACCCTTCCCGGCGCATGGTTTCAATCAGGATGGACAGGTGTAATTCACCCCGGCCGGAAATGCGGAATTTTTCTGCATCCGCGGTTTCTTCAATCCGCAGGGCAACGTTGTGGCTGGCTTCGCGCAGCAACCGCTCCCGCAATTGCCGGCTGGTCAGGAACTTGCCTTCGCGTCCGGCGAACGGTGAATTGTTGACCCGGAAAGTCATGCTGATGGTCGGTTCATCTACCGTTAGTGGCGGTAAGGCCTCCAGCGCTTCCCGGTCACACAATGTGTCTGATATACGCAAGTTATCCACGCCGGTTACGGCGATTATGTCACCTGCGCCGGCTTCCGGGATTTCCAGTCGCTCAAGGCCGATAAAACCCAGCACTTGCAGGACGCGGGCGTTATGCTGATCACCGTAGCGGTCAATGACAGTTATCCGTTGGTTGGGCTTGACATTGCCTCGCTGTACACGGCCAATGCCAATCACGCCGACATAAGTGTTGTAGTCCAGCGTGGTAATCCGCATTTGGAAGGGGCCTTCCAGGTCGACATCGGGTGGGCTGACCTCACGTACAATGGTCTCAAACAATGGGGTCATATCACCATCGCGTACGCTGTCTTCAAGACCGGCATAGCCCCGCAGGGCGGAAGCATAGACCACCGGAAAGTCCAGTTGCTCGTCACTGGCGCCCAACTGGTCAAATAGTTCGAACGTCTGGTCCAGCACCCAGTGGGGGCGTGCACCGTCGCGGTCAACCTTGTTAATAACGACAATCGGCCGGAAACCCATGTCGAATGCTTTCTGGGTGACAAAACGGGTTTGCGGCATTGGGCCGTCCACCGCATCTACCAGCAGTAATACGGTGTCTACCATGCCGAGGATCCGCTCAACTTCACCACCGAAATCTGCGTGGCCCGGTGTATCGACGATATTGATGCGGTATTTTTCCTCGCCATTGGTCCAGTTGATGGCGGTATTTTTGGACAGGATGGTGATGCCGCGCTCTTTCTCAAGGTCGTTGGAGTCCATCACCCGGTCGGGCTTGGCTGCGTGCTCGCCCAGAGTACCTGACTGCTGCAACAACTGGTCAACCAGCGTCGTTTTGCCGTGATCGACATGGGCGATGATGGCGATGTTTCTGAGGTTCTCGATCACGGTGGATTCCAATCAAGTAAGCACTTTCAAGTAGGCGCGCGCAAGTTACACGGTTTGTCCGTGTAGCGCAATGCTTTTTATGATAAAACGGCAAGATAAATGAGCTTGAAGACCTGGCAAAATTACGGATGTCAGTTGGTTCTGAAACCCAGCTGTCTTAGTTTGTCAGCTAGTGGGCCGCCCATACCGGAGACAAAGTGTGACTTGAACTCACGGCGCTCCGGATAATCAGACCTGAGACTGTCAAACTGAATGTCACCTGCGCAGCCTGACACCCGGGCCAAAGCCCGCAAGGCTGCGTCGTCCCTTGCAATCGGGCAACTTGAGTCAAGCAGTCGTTGCAGCGTTTCATCTACAGATATCGGAGCCGGGAAGTTGATCGTAACCCTATCGCTGTTGGCCGTTGGCTGAGCAATTTCCTCGTACCCAAAAGCATCGCAGAACGCCCGGTATATCATTTCTGTACCGGCACGTTTGCCCTCACGGCTGTAGCCGGCGACATGCGGGGTGGCGACGGTTACCGCATCGAGTAGTTCCGGCCCTATGCATGGTTCGTGCGGCCAGACGTCCAGCGCCGCGTGGATATGACCGGCCCGCAGTTGTGCCAGCAGGGCCGACTTCTCTATAACACCGCCGCGCGCAGTGTTCACCAGCAATGTACCGGCGTGTAATGCCTCAAGCCGTGCGCAGTCAAACAGATGCTTACTCGGATATTTGCCGGTTGTGGTCAACGGTACGTGCAGGCTGATGATGCTGTTGGCGCAAACTTCATCCATGGGGACCAGCTGTAGTTTACCTTGCGCCTGCAAAGGAGGGTCACACGCCATGACGGGAATACCCAGCACCCTGAGCAGGTACCCGAGCCTCCGGCCTACATTACCGCAGCCGATAATGCCGACCCGCTGGCGGCGAAAATCCTTGCCCAGGCGTTCACAGGCCAACCACATCATGGCCAGGGTATATTGCGCTGCTGCATCAGCGTTGCAGCCTGGTGCGTGTGCCCATGCGATGTCGTTTTCTTCCAGCCAGCCGATGTCGAGGTGGTCGGTGCCAATCGTCGCACTGCCAACGAAAGAAACGTTGGTGCCATGCAGCAAGTCTGCATTGACCTGCGTAACTGAGCGCACCAAAAGTACGTCGGCATTGCCCAAATCAGAGCGGCTGATGCGCCTGCCTTCGAGACGTACAAGCCGGCCATGACAGCCGAAAGTCTCTTCCAGGACGGGCATATTTATGTCGGCAATAAATTCCAAAATAATCCTCAATGTGCCTGTTTGGACAGGGTTCTCAGGTGTTAATTTCAGGTACAATAGTACCGTTAATCAGGGGTGCTGCTAACAAGTCTTTCTGACTGTTTCCACGCCGACGATAAATCATCTTCAAGGAGCGTTTGATGAAACAAGCTGTGCGAATCACGATCACCGGTGCAGCCGGTCAGATCGGTTACCAATTGTGCTTCAGAATCGCAGCCGGCGATATGCTCGGATCCGACCAGCCTGTCATTTTGCAGTTGCTCGAAATAACACCGGTACTGGGTGCCCTGGAAGGCGTTGTCATGGAGCTGAAAGATGCCGCATTTCCATTGCTGCAGGATGTCCTATTTACCGATGATGTAAATATTGCATTCTCCGGGACCGACTACGCCTTGCTGGTCGGCGCCAGGCCACGTGGGCCGGGTATGGAGCGCTCTGACCTGCTGACCGCCAACGGAAAGATCTTCGGCCCGCAGGGAGCTGCGATGAATGCGCACGCCAGCCGTGATATCAGGGTTCTGGTGGTCGGCAATCCTGCCAATACCAATGCTTTGATTGCCCGTTCCAGCGCGCCGGATCTGAACCCCCGTAATTTCACTGCCATGACCCGCCTGGACCACAACCGTGCGATGGCGCTACTGGCACAGAAGACCGGAATTCACCATAGCCTGGTGCACAGGATGTTGATCTGGGGCAATCACTCATCCACGCAATATCCTGATATCAATTTTGCCGATGCAGATGGCCGGAAAGCGACCGACCTGGTAGCGCAGGACTGGTACCGCGAGGTATTTATCCCTACCGTGCAACAACGCGGTGCTGCGATTATCAAGGCGCGTGGTGCTTCAAGCGCTGCCTCGGCTGCCTCGGCCGCTATCGACCACATGCGTAGTTGGGCGCTTGGAACCCCCGTGGGTGATTGGGTTTCCATGGCCGTCCCGTCTGATGGCAGTTACGACATTGAACCCGGCATAATTTACTCTTTCCCCTGTGTATGCAGTGATGGTGATTACCAGATCGTACAGGGTTTGGAGATTGATGAATTCAGCCGCGCCCGTATGCTTGCGTCAGAGGCAGAGTGCCGTGAGGAAAGGCTTGCAGTTAAAGATTTACTGGCCGGATAACACGGAGTACAACATTGATTCCATCTGCAGGAAAAAACTTTCGCCGCGCGGTGGCTGAAAATCAGCCACTGCAGGTTGTCGGAACCATCAACGCCTTGACAGCGCGGATGGCAAAAAACGCCGGACATAAAGCCATCTATCTTTCCGGTGGCGGCGTGGCAGCTAATTCGCTCGGTATGCCGGATCTTGGTATCAGTACTTTGGACGATGTCCTTACCGATGCGCGCCGCATCACGGATGTCTGTGATCTGCCATTGCTGGTGGATATCGATACCGGGTTTGGCGGTGCATTCAATATTGCGCGTACCGTCCGGGCGGTGATAAAGGCAGGTGTTGCGGCCGTGCATATGGAAGACCAGGTAGCGGCCAAGCGTTGCGGTCATCGTCCCGGCAAGGCCATTGTCAGCAAAGCCGAGATGGTGGACCGAATCAAAGCGGCGGTCGATGCGCGTAGCGATGAAGACTTTGTCATCATGGCGCGTACCGACGCGCTTGCCGTTGAAGGCCTGAGCAGCGCGATTGAGCGGGCGGTTGCCTGTGTTGAAGCGGGCGCCGATATGATATTTCCGGAAGCCGTCAGGACGCTCGAACAATACAGCGAGTTCAAGCGTGCCGTGGGCGTACCGATACTGGCGAATATCACTGAATTCGGACATACACCCCTGTTTACCACCCCTGAACTGGGCAAGGCGGGCGTAGATATTGTTTTGTATTGTTGTTCGGCCTACAGGGCAATGAACAAGGCCGCCCACGACACCTATGTTTCAATCAGGCAACAAGGCCATCAGAAAGACATGCTGGAGCGCATGCAAACCCGGGAAGAACTCTATCAGCATCTGGGTTATCACGAATACGAACGCAAACTGGATGAATTATTCAGCAGCACAAATGATACGGAGGATTGAATGATGGGTAGCAAGGATTCAGGCGCTGGATTGCGCGGCCAGACAGCGGGCCAGACAGCGGTTTGCACAGTAAGCGCCGAAGGCAATAGCCTGCGTTACCGCGGCTATAGTGTGGTCGACCTGGCAGCCCAATCAACATTTTATGAAACGGCCCACCTGATTCTGAAAGGACACCTGCCAAACGCTGGTGAAATTGATGTATGGAAAACGAAGCTGCAGGGAATGCGCGGCTTGCCGCAGGCTCTGCTTGACGTGCTGGAGCGGATTCCGGCCGATGCCCACCCGATGGATGTCATGCGCACGGGCTGCTCGTTTCTTGGCAATATCGAACCCGAGGGTGATTTCTCCAACCAGAATGAAGTCGCAGACCGTCTGCTGGCAGCGTTCCCGTCCATCATTGTTTACTGGTATCGCTATAGCCATGATGGCGTACGTATTGAAACCGAAACCGACGATGACACTATTGGCGGGCATTTCCTGCACATGTTGCATGGTTCGGCCCCTGATGAACTGTCGGTCCGGGTCATGGATGTGTCCCTGATCCTTTACGCTGAGCACGAGTTTAACGCATCGACGTTCACCGCCCGGGTTTGTGCATCTACGCTTTCAGATCTGCATTCCTGTATAACCGCTGCTATCGGCTCGTTGCGTGGTCCCTTGCATGGTGGCGCCAATGAAGCGGCGATGGCCATGATCGAGCAGTACGCCAGTGTTGATGAAGCCATTGCTGACGTGCATCGTAAACTGGCGGCCAAAGAACTGATCATGGGTTTTGGTCATGCGGTTTACAAAGTTCGCGACCCGCGCAATGCAATCATCAAGGGGTGGTCGAAGAAGTTGTCTGAACACCATGAGAATTCTAATCTTTTTGAGATTTCTGAAGCCGTTGAACGGGTCATGAAGGAGGAAAGAAACATGTTTGCAAATGCTGACTTTTTCCATGCAAGTGCTTACCATTTTATGGGGATACCCACCAAATTGTTCACCCCGATATTTGCTATGTCACGTATTACCGGCTGGGCCGCGCATTGTTTTGAACAGCGGGCTGACAACCGCATCATACGGCCCGGGGCAGAGTACATCGGTCCCGCCGACCGGGAATACGTACCGCTGGAATCGCGCTAGGGAAGTCAAAAAAATGTCGAATATCGGAGTTCGCGCCACGGACCGCCCACCGCCGGACCAGGTCATACAGGACATTGCAGATTATGTCTGCGACTATGAAATCGGTAGTGAGTTGGCGTATTCCACTGCACATTATTGTTTGATGGATAGCCTGGCCAGCGCCATGCTGGCAATGAAGTTCCCGGACTGTAAGCGGTTGCTTGGGCCGATTGTGCCCGGCGCTACGCTGGCGGGCGGCGCACGTGTACCCGGCACCGGTTATGAACTGGAACCGGCACAGGCTGCTTTCAACCTGGGTACTTTGATTCGCTACCTGGATTTCAATGACACCTGGCTGGCTGCCGAGTGGGGCCACCCATCGGACAACCTGGGTGCAATTTTGTCGGTGGCGGATTATGTGTCACGGTCTCAGCAAGCCAATGGGCAGCCGCCATTGAGTATGCGCGATGTTCTGACTACGATGATCAAGGCGCATGAGATCCAGGGGGTGCTGGCGCTGGAGAACAGTTTCAACAAGGTTGGCCTCGACCATGTGCTGCTGGTCAGGGTCGCGTCCACAGCAGTTGCGACAAAGATGCTCGGCGGCAGTAAGGAGCAGGTTGTCAATGCAGTCTCAAACGCATGGATCGACGGGGGTGCGCTGCGTGCTTACCGGCATGCCCCCAATACGGGTTCGAGGAAAAGCTGGGCTGCCGGTGATGCCTGTCGTCGGGCGGTGACCCTTGCGCTCATGGCCGTGGGTGGCGAGATGGGTTATCCATCAGCGCTGACTGCAGAAGTCTGGGGTTTTTACGATGTACTGTTCAAGGGCCGGCCGTTTGAATTTCAGCAGACCTACGGCAGCTATGTCATGGAAAATATCCTCTTCAAGATCTCTTTCCCTGCTGAATTCCACGCTCAGACGGCCGTTGAGTGCGCCATGCAGTTACACCCGCAAATTAAGGGCCGGCTTGATGACGTCAGTAAAATTGTCATCGAAACCCAGGAAGCCGGCGTCAGGATCATTGATAAAACCGGCCCGCTGGCGAATTACGCCGACCGTGATCACTGCATCCAGTACATGGTTGCAGTACCTCTTATTACCGGGGCGTTGAGTGCCGAGTCTTATGCTGATGAAGTTGCAGCGGATCCACGTATTGACGCTTTGCGCAATTTGATGGAAGTTACTGAAAATGAAAAGTTTACCCGGGATTACTTTGATCCCGATAAACGTGGAATCGGCAACGCGGTGCAGGTTTTCTTTAGCGACGGTTCAGCCACTGAGCGTGTAGAAATCAGCTATCCCATAGGACACAGAAGGCGCCGTGAAGAGGGTATTCCTGAACTGATTAAAAAGTTTGACAGTGCAGTTGCAGATCACTTTCCGGAACATCAGGCGATCGTCATTCGCAAGGCAGTAGAGTCACAAGCCGCTTTGACGTCAATGGCTGTTCCAGCATTTGTCGATGAATGGGTGCTCCCAGCGGTCGAACCATCCTTGCTCTGAAACCTGTACTCGCCTCCTATCCAGTCAAATTTCAATGTTATTGACTCTCTGGGCCTGCCTTCAGAATTCCTGCGGATTTGATAGCTGGCCGTTAACACCCCGTTCCAGTCAGGCACCTCAATTCCAGGGCAGGGCGTTTGAATCCAACAAATTTGATGTAAAAATCGTGAACCTTTTGACTGTCCGCTGGATGAGTTTGTTAGCGCAATTTATGGTAATGACGCAGGGTCAGTGAAAACCCAATCGCGGTTCTTGACAGGTGTGTGGCAAGTTGTACAAACCTGAGATCCTTTTTGAAATGGCTTTTGATCTAAGCCTACCCACCGTGCCCAACCCCAGTTATATGTATCAGAATATTTATTTGAATCTTTGAACATAAATTCTGCATGTACGAACTTGCCGGGTGCAGTGGCAGTTTTCCAGTCTTTTAGTTCTGTATCTTTCCATACGACTTTGCCAATAATAGCTCCATCTGGCCAAGGGTTGGTTTCGCCAGAACGTGCAGCTTTAATGGCTACATCATTACCTAGAATAGCCCTTATGGTTTTATTATCTGTTCTGTGTGAGACCGCAATAGTTGACCAGTTTTGCCAACCTATTGGATATGCTATCCCATGCGAAGTACCTGGGGTAGAGTCAAAAGCAACTACTGTGAACGGGGTAAGTGCTATTGCAACACTTGCTAATTTAATTAAACTTTTCATAATTGATGCCTCGATATAGTTTGTCCAAATTCTTATAGCGATAACGTTCGAATTAACCGGCGCGCGCACTGACGTTTCCGCGGAAAACGCGCTGCCATACTTTCCCGCGTCCGGTTGTACGACTTGTTATGCGGCAACTTCAATATATTCAACGCAACTGCTGGGTGCAGGGGCCGGTACAGCCCGGGATACTGCGCTATGGAAAGGGGCTAGCGCTTCATAAAGTTGAAGAACTCTTCATTCGACTTGGTGGCTTTCAATTTATCCAGCATGAATTCAATCGCCTGTACTTCATCCATCGGGTGCAGCAATTTGCGCAGAATCCAGACTTTTTGCAGCAGGGTTTGTTGAATCATCAGTTCTTCACGGCGCGTGCCGGATTTATTGATATCGATGGCCGGGTAGACACGTTTTTCTGCAATTCTTCGTGCCAGGTGAATTTCCATATTTCCCGTGCCCTTGAATTCCTCGTAGATGACTTCATCCATCTTGGAGCCGGTATCCACCAGGGCGGTGGCGATAATGGTCAGGGAGCCGCCTTCAGTTACGTTTCTGGCGGCGCCGAAGAAGCGTTTTGGCCGCTGCAGCGCATTGGCATCAACACCACCGGTCAATACCTTGCCGGAAGAGGGCGCAACGGTATTGTAGGCACGCGCCAGGCGGGTGATGGAATCCAGCAAAATTACGACATCGTGTTTGTGCTCAACCAGTCGTTTGGCACGTTCGATCACCATTTCGGCAACCTGGACGTGGCGTGAAGCAGGTTCGTCAAAAGTGCTCGATACCACCTCTGCATCCACGGACCGCTTCATTTCGGTCACTTCCTCAGGACGTTCATCGACGAGCAGAATGATCATTTTGCAGTCTTTGTGGTTGGCGCGGATGCTGCTGGCGATATTCTGCAACATGATGGTTTTACCGGCCTTAGGCGGTGAAACTACCAACCCGCGCTGGCCAAACCCAATGGGTGAAATCAGGTCAATGATGCGTGATGTCAGGTCCTCGGTGCTGCCGGTACCCCGTTCCAGGGTGGTCTGTCTGACCGGAAACTCGGCGGTGAGGTTTTCAAACAAGATTTTTTGCTTGGCCGCATCCGGTGACTCATAGTTGATCTCTTCAACTTTCAACAAGGCAAAATAGCGTTCACTGTCCTTGGGTGGCCGAATTTTTCCTGCCAGCATGTCACCGGTGCGCAGGGCGAACCGCCTGATCTGGCTGGGTGACACATAGATGTCATCCGGGCCGGCAAGATAAGAGCTGTCCGCCGAGCGCAGGAATCCAAAACCATCCTGCAGGATTTCCAGTACGCCGACACCGTAAATGCTTTCGCCGTTTTTCGCGTGTGCTTTGAGGATGGAAAATATCACATCCTGCTTGCGTGAACGGGCGACGCCTTCAAGGCCCATTGTATTGGCGATATCCAGCAGTTCCGCAACGGGTTTTTGCTTGAGTTCAGAAAGGTTCATGTTGTGTGCTTTTTGTTGGCGGGCTCATGCCCAGGATTGGATAGCGTGTTTGAGTAGACCAGTTTGATCAGGTTGTTGTCAGGATTGTGCGGTTTTCCACAGCTTTAAATAGCGATTATTTATCAACTCACCTGGCTCCAGGTAATGCGTAGCGCTGGTGTAGTCAAATTGAGATCAGTATTCAGACCGGGTGGGTACCCGCTACAGATAACACAAAATTATCATGTTCACTGTTCCGCGTCCAGCAAATTAGTGAATATGTGTGTGTCCGGCCGCCTGTGTGGCGACCGGGCAACCGGGTAACCGGGTAGCTAAATTCAAATATTCTCTTCCACAAATGCGGTCAGCATGCCTTTTGATATGGCACCGACCTTGGTAGCCTGTACCTGGCCGTCTTTAAAAATCATCATGGTTGGGATGCTGCGGATATTGTAGCTTATCGGGGTTTGGCGATTGGTATCGATATCCATCTTGGCAACCGTCAGTTTGCCTTCGTATTCGTCTGCGAGTTCGTGGATCAGCGGTGCAATCATTTTACATGGACCGCACCATTCAGCCCAATAGTCGATCAGGACCGGTCCGTCCGCTTGCAAAACTTTCTGTTCAAAGTCACTGTCAGTTACGTGCATAATGTTGTCGCTCAATGTCTCTCTCCATGATTTAACGTTGTATCCGGGCTGGTTTAAGGATGGCAGCGCGGTTAATATGCCATATTCGGATTGCTGCTGTAAGAACGCTCAACATAAGCACGGGGCAGAAACCGGAATCAAGGGCTATCAATATAAGCGCCTGTTTGACAATTTCAAGGTGATTGTCATGAATTTCAAGCCCGTTTGCCCAAAAAACCGAGCCTGTCTGGGACTGTAATCTGATAATGACCGAAAATAGCTTAGTCAATCCACTGACAGATGTCACTTTTTCGAGCCTCGGCCTGCACGCGAAAATTCTTTCCGGTCTCGGGCATGCAAAGTTCACGCATTGCACACCTATCCAGGCCCTGGCTCTGCCACCTGCACTTGCGGGCAAAGATGTTGCCGGACAAGCGCAAACCGGTACCGGTAAAACGGCGGCGTTCCTGTTGGTAATTTTTGAGCAGCTACTGAAGGAAGCTTCTGACAAATACGGCACCAATCCACGCGCACTGGTTGTCGCGCCAACGCGTGAGCTGGCACTGCAAATTCATCGTGATGCCTTATCGCTCGGCGCGGATACCGGTCTCAAGTCGGCCCTGGCTTACGGCGGCGTGGACTATGCAAAGCAGCGAAAGAATTTGCAGGACGGCACAGACATCCTGATCGGAACCCCGGGCAGGTTAATCGATTATTTCAAGCAGAAAGTGTACAACCTGCGGCATATCGAGGTTGTCGTTCTTGATGAAGCGGACCGTATGTTTGATCTCGGTTTTATCAGTGATATCCGTTTTCTGTTACGCCGCACGCCCCCACCGCAAGAGCGCCAGGCCCTGTTATTTTCCGCGACGCTTTCGCACCGGGTGATGGAACTGGCTTATGAGCATATGAATAGCCCGGAGACACTGAAGGTCGAGGCCGAAAGCATCACTGTGGATAGCGTCGAGCAAAAGGTGTTTTATCCTGCCAACGATGAAAAGTTGCCGTTGCTGATCGGCTTGTTGAGAGATCTTGGCGAATTCCACGTCATGGTGTTTACCAATACGCGCGCGGCCGCGGACCGGGTAGGCCGAACTTTGAACGCCAATGGGATTTCGGCTGCGGTCATTTCTGGACGTGTACGTCAGGAGCAGAGGCAAAAGTTGTTAAAGCGCTTCCATGATGGCGAAGTCCCGGTGCTGGTGGCTACCGATGTGGCGGCAAGGGGCCTGCATATTCCAGGCGTGACCCATGTGTTTAATTTCGATCTGCCGCAGGACGCACCCGACTATGTGCATCGTATTGGGCGCACCGCCCGCCTTGGTGCGCGGGGTGAAGCAATCAGTTTTGCCTGTGAAGATTCCGCGTTCCATTTACCGGAGATCGAGGAATTTATTGGCTATCCCATCGATACAGACTCGGCAGAAGCTGACATGCTGCCGGAGATTACCATCCCACCGCCTCCCAAACGCACAAAACAACATAGGCCTCAGGGCAACCGGCGCCGTTCGGGACGCCACAGCAAAGGCCGTGGTGGCAGGTACTGACCGGGTTGGTCGTTGTGCAGTATAGCCATGATTGAATTTGCCCATGATCAGGTTTAACCGGGTCAGTAAACTCTACCCGGGTGGTGCACGTGCGCTGGCAGAGGTCAGTTTTAACATTGAACGCGGCAGTATGGTTTTTCTGACCGGCCATTCCGGCGCCGGAAAAAGCACCTTGTTACGTCTGGTCATGATGCTGGAACGGGCGAGCCGTGGCCAGGTGACCGTCAATGATCGAATCCTGAATGAAACCCCGGACCGGATGGCGCCTCTGGTACGGCAAAGTACCGGTATGATTTTTCAGGATCACAAACTGCTCAGGGACAAGACGGTCGCCGACAACGTGGCCTTGCCATTGATGATTGCCGGGCTGAAATATGCAGACATCCGCAAACGTGTACGTGCTGCGCTGGACAAGGTGGGATTGCTGGACAAGGAAAAAGCGTGGCCTCTAACGCTATCGGGCGGTGAGCAGCAGCGTGTGGGTATCGCCCGGGCCATCGTGGGTATGCCGCCGTTATTGCTGGCGGACGAACCGACAGGTAACCTTGACCCGAACCTGTCGCGGGAATTATTTTCACTGTTTGAGGAAGTCAGTAAGCAGGGTGTGACTGTTTTAATCGCCAGCCATGACCTTGACCTGATTCGCCAGATGCACAAACGGGTGCTGGTATTGTCCTATGGCCGATTGGCAGACGACATTCCAGCAGGCACATAAATGCCGTCTTTGCAAAGAATCCGCCGAAGAAACCGCGCCTGGTTGCGCCGCCACAGCTATAGTTTTTTTTCCAGCCTGGGTGTATTGCTGCAGCATAAACTGGGCACACTGATGACCGTCCTGGTACTCGGGATCGCTATGTTCCTGCCACTGGGTTTATATGTCACCCTTGAAAACCTGGGCGGCATGAACTTGCGTCAGGATGAATGGAGTGCGGTGACGGTGTTTTTTGCATCCGGCACCAATGAAGCTGAAGTCAAGCGGGTCGCTGAAGAGCTTGAGAAACGCATGCAACCGGAAAAAGTGGTTGTAATCAGTCCTGCTGAAGGCCTGGCTGACTTCCGCGAAGCTTCGGGTTTTGGCGAATCACTGGATATGCTTGAAGAAAACCCGCTTCCCTGGGTAATGCAGGTAAGCCCGCAGCCGGGTGCAACTGGAAAGATGGAAGAAAACGTCGCCGAACTGACCGCTTACCTGCAATCGATCGACAGTATTGAAGTGACCCGGTTTGATTACAAGTGGCTGCAACGGCTGGGCCGTATGCTGGAGCTGGGAGAAGCTGTGGTCTCTGTTTTGATACTTCTTTTTGGGCTCGCCGTAGTGGTCGTGGTCGCCAACACCATCCGACTCGATGTGGCCTCGCACGCCGAGGAAATTGAAATCCTTGCACTGGTCGGCGCCGGCAATGCATTTATCAGGCAGCCATTTCTTTATACAGGGCTCTGGTATGGATTGATGGGCGGCGTACTGGCTATTGCCCTTTTGTACCTTACCTCGCTTTATCTGGGCGGCCCGCTTGGCTTATTGCTCGAGACCTACGGGACTGTTTTTACCCTGCGCGGATTGGGTGGCAGCAACACGTTATGGCTGGTGCTGGGGGGCGGACTGTTGGGTTGGTTAGGTGCATTGATATCTGTCCAGCGATACCTGCGCCTGTTACAGGTGGGCGGCCGCCTTGGCCGGCACTGAAACTGCAATATACGGGCTTTGCCTGGGAACGATACGGGCAATTTGTGGTCAGATATTACAGTGAAATAATTAATGCAGCGTGGTTTGGTGACGGTGAATCCGCAAGGGTTCTCCGGGCATTACTTTTGCCCCGTGCAACGGTATTTTACTGAAAATCGGTACAAAAAATGCTACACTTGACCGCTTGTGTAAAGGAGATTCTATGAATACAGCACTTGTTCCCAGCCATTTACTGGTTCCTGCCGGTACAGGCAGTCTGGATGCGTATATCCAGGAAGTGAATAAAGTTCCAATGTTGACGCTGGAAGAAGAACAGGACCTGGCACACCGGTACCTTGAAGAAGGTGATCTGGATGCTGCAAGGCGTCTTGTTCTGGCACATCTGCGTTTCGTTGTGCACGTTGCCAAAGGTTACGGCGGCTACGGGCTGCAACTGGGTGATCTCATCCAGGAAGGCAATATTGGTTTGATGAAAGCAGTGAAGCGTTTTGATCCTACGCGCGAAGTGCGCCTGGTGTCCTTTGCCGTGCACTGGATACGGGCAGAAATGCATGAATTCATATTGCGTAACTGGCGGGTAGTGAAAGTAGCCACGACCAAGGCCCAGCGGAAGTTGTTCTTCAACCTGCGCAAATCAAAGAAACGGCTTGGTTGGCTCAATATGGAAGAAGTCAACACGGTCGCGGAGAACCTTGGTGTCAAGCCGGAAGTGGTGCTGGAGATGGAATCGCGTCTCTCGGGCCAGGACATTTGCTTTGATCTGTCATCCGGTTCGGAAGATGATGACAGACCTTACGTGTCGCCTTCAGCCTACCTGGTCAGCAAATCTCCAAGCCCGGAGTCCGAGGTTGAAGCGTCTGATATGGAGTCATATCAGACCAAGCTGTTATACCAGGGCCTGGACGAGTTGGATGAACGGAGCCAGGATATTATCCGCAGCCGCTGGCTGTCAGATACCAAGGCCACCTTGCAGACACTGGCAGACCGTTACGGCGTTTCAGCAGAGCGTATCCGGCAGTTGGAAGTTAACGCCATGAATAAAATGAAGGCAAGCCTCAGCGCCTGATTCCGCACAGAGGACTTTCTTCAGACGGCCTCTCAAGCGGAGGCCGTTTTTTTTGGAACCCGTATAGGGTACCCGCGGGTACAATATACGGGTTAGCTCCAGGCACAATATATGAAACAAAGTATTCCCCGTCGCTGGATCGTCATGAAGTTCGGCGGAACCAGTGTCAGCGAGGCGAAGTTCTGGGAAACCATATCCGGCCAGGCACAGCAACGTGCCGCTGATGGTTGGCATACCCTGATCGTAGTTTCCGCCCTGAGTGGGGTAACGGACCTGTTGAGCCAACTCGCTGCTGAGCGCAAGGACGGCAAGCGACTGGCAATCCTTGAGGATATTGAATCCCGGCACACTGCTCTGTTTGCCGGCCTTGGCCTGGAACCAGGTGGCGTATTCCGGCAAGCGTGGGCAGACCTGCTTGCGCTCGCTGAGCAGTACACAGATCGCCAGGATGTGACCCGTCAGGCCATGCTACTGGCAAGTGGTGAATGGCTTTCCAGTGCGATGGGCCAACAGGTACTGCAACGCGACGGTATCGACATACACTTGCAGGATGCCACCGATCTGCTGGTTGCGGACGGCGGGCACGATGATTCACCCATGTCCGCCAGTTGCAGTGCCGGGGAAGCACCAGAGCTGGAATCAGCACTGGCTGAACAGGGGAAGGTACATATAACACAGGGATTTGTGGTGGCAGGCCCGCAAGGTGAAACCTGGCTGCTGGGCCGTGGCGGCTCGGATACATCCGCTGCCTGTCTTGCGTCAAGATTGTGCGCCGAAAAGCTGGAGATATGGACCGACGTACCCGGCATATTCACAGCAGATCCCAGGGTTGTTCCACATGCATACCTGTTGCAGTGCCTCAGCTTTAGTGAAGCCCAGGAACTGGTGTCCATGGGCGCTAAAATCCTCCATCCACCCAGCGTGCGCATATGCAAACAGGCCGGTATTCCATTGCAGATCAGGGATACGGGCCGGGCGCAAATCGCAGGCACCCATATTGGCCCGCGCACGGCTGAGACCTACGCACAGGTCAAGGGCATCGTCAGCCGCAGTAATATAACGCTGGTTATGATGGACAACCCCTCGATGTGGCGGCAGGTTGGATTTCTCGCCGAAGCATTTGCACGGTTCCGGCAACACCGACTTTCCATTGACCTGGTTTCCACCTCCGAGTCCAGTGTTACCGTAAGCCTGGACCCGGGCCGGCCGGGTGTAGATAGCGAAGCAGTGCTGGATGCGCTGGACAAAGACCTGTCATCACTTTGTGAGGTTCAGCTGCGCACCGATTGTGTTTCTATCAGCCTGGTAGGTAACGCGATTCGCACCATACTGGGCCGCCTGTCAGAAGCGCTGGATGTGTTCCAGGACCGCAAGGTTCACATGGTTACCCAGTCTGCGAATGACCTGAACCTGACACTTGTGGTGGATAGAGAACACGCCGACCGGCTGGTGCAGAAACTCCATGAATTGTTGATTTCTCCGCAAGCGGGACAGAGCCTGGTTTTTGGTGATAGCTGGATGACACTGACCAGCCCCGCTGTGCAGCCCACTCCAGTACCCTGGTGGCGTAAGGAAGCAACCCGGCTGGAGCAATTGATGGGTACAAGGTCATCAGCTTACGTCTATCACCTGGGTAGCATTCGCAATTCGGCACAGACATTGCTGGGAATGGGCTCCGTCAGCCGTATCCTGTATGCGATGAAGGCCAATGATCATCCCGAAGTGTTACGCGCGCTACATGGTGAAGGCACAGGCTTCGATTGTGTTTCCGTTGCAGAGATCCACCATCTGCTGGCGGCAGTGACTGAACTGGAAGCCCGGGAAATCCTGTTTACACCCAATTTTGCAGGCAGGGACGAGTATCGTGAAGCAATTGAGCTGGGCGTACAGGTCACGATTGATAATGTCCACCCGCTGCTTGAATGGACGGAGATATTTTCCGGTCATGAAGTATTCCTGCGGGTCGATCTCAATGTCGGTCATGGCCACCATAAAAAGGTCGTAACCTCCGGTTCGCACTCCAAGTTTGGCATTGCAATAGATCAACTTGCGGAATTGCAGAAGTTTTTGCGCCAAAATGACGTTCGCGTTACCGGTTTGCACGCACACACCGGCAGTGGCGTCAGTGATGCAGCCGTCTGGGGTGAGCAATTGCAGCGAATGCTGGATATTGTCCCGCTTTTCCCTGCAGTGAAGGTACTGGATCTGGGAGGAGGCCTGGGCGTGCCCGACCGGATGGGTCAGACATCGCTGGATGTAAAACGATTGGACCAGTTGCTGAGCGAGATAGTTGCTTCGTTCGATGCCGGACACGGGGTAGAGGTCTGGCTGGAACCGGGACGTTACCTTGTGGCAGGCAGTGGTGTGCTACTGGCACGGGTTACACAATTAAAATCGAAGGGCCAGCACCACTACCTCGGGCTGGAAACCGGGATGAATTCACTCGTCCGCCCGGCCTTATACGGTGCGTACCATGAGATCGTCAACCTGTCCCGTCTCGATGCGCAGGCAACGCAACGGTACAACGTGGTAGGGCCAATCTGTGAATCCGGCGACATACTTGGAGAGAGCCGCTACCTGCCCTTAAGCCGCGAGGGCGACATCATACTGATTGCCAATGCCGGTGCTTACGGGCGGGTCATGTCCAGTCATTACAACCGGCGGGAACCGGCGGTGGAGCTTATATTTGAGCATTTTTTAGCCAGCAATTAATTCGCCAACTTTAATTTCATTATTTGAAAGGAAAAAAGAGGAGACCCTATGGAAATCGGACATTTACATATCCTGGTAAACGATGTTGCGGAATCGAAGCGGTTCTATCAGGAGAATTTCGGTCTCACCCAGCTTGTTGAAGCAGATTTTGGTGTCATTCTGCGCGATGCATCAGGTATCGATTTTGTGATCAGCCCGGCTGAAGCGGGGCAGGTGCAAGGTCAGCGGATGCATTTTGGATTCCGTCAGGACTCGCAAACGGCAGTCAAAGAAAAGTTCGAAGAATTCAGTGCCGGGGAACACGTTTTCGAAATACCCTATACAGAAAACGATTTCATCACCTTGTTTGCGCTACACGACCCCGACGGCAACCTGGTCGAGGTTTATTACGCAAACCTGATGTGAGCGTGACAAATATTGAGGGTACTGACCGCAAACTTGCTTGCATCAACGATTCGATGTGAAGGGTTCACCCATTATGTTTCCGCCTCCCGGGGCAACGGGTAACCACAAAACAGGTTCCTGTCACCATAGACATTATCTACCCGGCTGACGGCCGGCCAGAACTTGCTTTGCCACTGTGCGGCAGCAGGAAACGCGGCGGTCTCCCGGCTGTAGGGGTGGTTCCATTCTTCCACCAGATCACGTTGGGTATGCGGCGCATTGACCAGCGGGTTGTCATCTTTATCAAGCGTACCTGCTGCAACCGCCAGGATTTCCGCATGGATGGCCAGCATGGCATCACAGAAGCGGTCCATTTCGTATAGCGATTCACTTTCCGTCGGTTCTATCATCAGGGTGCCCGGTACCGGGAAAGACATGGTAGGTGCGTGGAAACCGTAGTCGATCAGGCGCTTGGCGACGTCTTCTTCGGAGATGCCGCTGGATTCTTTAAGCGGGCGCAGGTCGATGATGCATTCATGTGCGACCCGCCCGTTGCGGCCTGTATAGAGAACAGGAAAGACAGCTGACAGCCTGTGGGCAATGTAGTTGGCATTGAGAATGGCGACCTGGGTGGCTCTTTTCATGCCATCGCGACCCATCATGGCGATATAGGCCCAGGTAATGGGCAGGATTCCGGCACTGCCCCAGGGGGCCGCTGCGACCGCGCCATTACGGGCATGCTCGACCGGCATTTCCACCACACAATGGCCGGACAGGAAAGGCGCAAGGTGCGCACCGGTGCAAATCGGCCCCACCCCCGGGCCGCCGCCGCCGTGCGGAATGCAAAAGGTTTTGTGCAGATTGAGGTGCGAGACATCGGCGCCGAATTTCCCCGGTGCGGCAAATCCGACCAGTGCATTCAGGTTGGCGCCGTCGAGATAAACCTGGCCGCCGAATTGGTGAGTGATGTCGCATATTGCAGTGATTTTTTGTTCAAATACACCATGGGTCGACGGGTAGGTGATCATCAATGCTGCAAGGTCGTCAGCGTGTTTTTCAGCTTTTTCACGCAGGTCGTCAACATCCACATTACCGTCCTCGTCACACTTCACGATAACAATCTGCAGGCCGGCCATCGCCGCACTGGCAGGGTTGGTGCCGTGGGCAGAAGACGGGATCAGGCAAATATTGCGGTGGCCTTCATTTCGCGACTCGTGCCAGCCCTTGATGGCCAGCAGACCGGCATACTCGCCCTGTGAGCCGGCATTGGGTTGCAACGACACCGCAGCATAACCGGTGCAGGCTTTGAGCATTTCTTCCAGTTCACGGAACAACTGGTGGTAGCCCTGCACCTGGTCGGGGGGTGCAAATGGGTGCACATCAGAAAACTCAGGCCAGCTGATCGGCAGCATCTCAGTCGTTGCATTCAGTTTCATCGTGCATGAACCGAGCGATATCATGGCGTGGGTCAGTGAAAGATCCCTGTTCTCGAGCCGCTTGATATAGCGCAGCATTTCCGTTTCTGAATGGTAGCGGCCAAACACCGGGTGACCGAGAAAGGTACTTTGTCTTTGCAGCATTTCCGGGATGCTTGTGAAATCGGGTTGCATTGCCCGGTCAATGTCGATGAAGTTGCCAATAACATCTTTGCCGCCGTTTTCTCCGGAAAAAGCCTCCCAGAGTTTAACCAGGTGCCGGTGTGTGGTTTTTTCATTGATGCTGATGCTGACACCGCCATTGCCACGAAACAGGTTGATCTCCGCATCTGCAGCGCGCGCACAAATACGCTCAGCCTGTTCATCGGGCAAGTGGAACGTCAGGGTGTCAAACCAGGTTTTGTTCTCTGGTTGTATCCCAATTGGTTCAAGACCGGCAACCAGCAAACTGGCCAGTCTGTGGATACGTTGGGCAATACGCCTGAGCCCGGCGCTGCCGTGATAAACGGCATACATACCGGCCATGACGGCCAGCAATGCCTGCGAGGTGCAGATGTTGCTGGTCGCATGGTCGCGGCGGATGTGCTGCTCACGGGTTTGCAGTGCCATACGCATTGCGGGCTGGCCGTGGCGATCCCGGGATACACCGATGATACGGCCGGGAATCGAGCGCTTGTAGCTATCCCTGGTAGCAAAGTATGCTGCGTGGGGACCACCATAACCCATCGGGACACCAAAGCGCTGTGATGAGCCCAGGCAGATATCTGCACCCATTTCCCCAGGTGGCTTTAACAGCACGAGGCTCATCAGATCGGCAGCTACCGCCACCAATATATTTTTGTCGTGGGCGCTGCTGATCAAGAGGGCTATATCAGCAATATCACCTTTTGCGCCGGTGTATTCGAGCAACATACCAAAGAACTCACCGTTGTTAAGCGCCTCAAGCGGGTCGCCTACAACCAGTTCATAGCCGAAATGCGCGGCACGGGTGCGCAACACATCCAGTGTCTGGGGCAGGGTGCGCTGATCGACGAGAAAACGTGTGCTCTTGTGCTTGTGGTTGATGCGCTTGAGCATGGCCATGGCTTCTGCCGCTGCGGTGGCTTCATCCAGCAATGACGCATTGGCCAGTTCCATCGCGGTCAGGTCGCAAATCATTTGCTGAAAAACCAGCATGGCTTCGAGCCGCCCTTGTGAAATTTCAGCCTGGTAAGGTGTATATGCCGTGTACCAGCCCGGGTTTTCAAGAATATTGCGCAAAATGACCGCCGGGGTGATGGTATCGTGATAACCCATACCGATCATGCTGTGTTTCACTACATTGAGTCGGGCTATGCCGCGTAGTCTTGCCAGGGTCTCAATCTCATTCCTGGCCCCTGGAAGATCCAATGGCGCGTCAGTATGAATGGCAGGCGGCAGGGTGCTTTCTACCAGGTCAGTGAGCGAATCAACACCCAATACCGCAAGCATATGCCCGACCTGTTGGTCGTTGGGACCGATATGTCTGCGGACAAATTCGCCATGGTCTTCCAGGGGAGTGACCGGTGAAACATCAATGGTCTCAGGACGGTTATATTTGATCGGCATATCAGGGCCTGTAAGCAAGCGACATGGAAGCGCGTATTTTACGCTGTTTCAGGTCAGATTTAATCTGCTTCAGGCTACCAGTACCATAAAATAGTGGTCAACCAGCAGGAATATGAACAACACCAGCAGGTAGGTGATAGAAAAAGCGAATGTTTGCATCGGCAGTCGCACGTCCCTGCTTTTCATCATACGCAAGGCATACCAAAGAAACCCGGCATTGAGCACGCTGGCGCCGGCCAGGTAGACCAGCCCGCTCATTTTTGTGAGATAGGGGAGCGTGGTCACCACGACCAGCAGAATCGTGTACAGCAGGATCTGCAAACGTGTAAAAGCGGCACCGTGGGTTACCGGCAGCATCGGAATGTCTACCAATGCGTATTCTTCCTTGCGGGAAATTGCCAGCGCCCAGAAATGTGGCGGCGTCCAGATAAAAATGATCAGGAACAACAACAGGGCCTGGGGATCCAGGCTGCCGGTGACAGCGGTCCAGCCTAACAAGGGTGGAGCGGCGCCGGCAGCCCCGCCAATCACGATATTTTGTGGTGTTGCCCACTTTAACCAGGCCGTGTAGACGATTGCATAGCCAATCAGTGACAGGAAAGTCAGCACAGCTGTCAACAGATTGACCCACAAAACCAGTATCACCATTGCGAGCAGACCCAGCGACAGGGCGAATATCAGTACCTTACGTTGTGTCAGCTGCCCGCTAGCCAGGGGACGGTTTCTGGTACGTGTCATCTTTGCATCGATGCGCCGGTCCAGCAGGTGATTAATTGCAGCCGCAGAAGCAGCTGCCAGGCCTATGCCCAGCGTTCCTGCCAGTATTGCCCTGAGTGGCGGCCATCCGGGAACGGCCAGGAACATGCCTGCAACAGCAGTGAAAACGATCAGCACGACGACGCGTGGCTTACATAGTTGCAGGTACTGGTGAAAGATGTCGGGCACGGTTCTTCAGGATTCCCCGTAGCTGGTTCTACTCAGCAGGCCAACCAGGCTTGCCAGCAGCAATGCCGCACCGGCATTGTGGGCGACTGCATTGGCAAGTGGCAGGAACAGTGCGACATTCAGCACACCCAGTGTGAACTGTGCCAGCACCAGGGTCATCAACAGCCTGCCGCCGGTCTGTAGTTGTGGGACTTTAATCAGCCGCATAGCCAGCAAAAGCAATACGAACAGGGTCACGACCGCGCCGATTCGGTGCGCCAGGTGCACAGCTATGCGTGATTGATGGTCGAGAATTCCGCCTTCATAATTAACTCCGACTTCACGCCACAGGACAAATCCATTGCGAAAATCAGCTTCCGGCCACCATTGGCCGTTACACAGCGGCACATCCGGGCAGGCGAGGGCAGCGTAGTTGGCACTGGTCCAGCCACCCAGGGCGATCTGGATGGCAAGGACCGCAATGCCGGCGATGATTGCGGCGCGCATATTGCGGGTTTTTCTGTCCGGACTTTGGCGGGCTTGCGTACGGCTTGAGAACATCAGCCACAGAATGAGGGAGAAGCTTGTCAGGCCACCCAAAAGGTGGATCACTACGATGATGGGCTTCAGTTTCAGGGTTACCGTCCACATACCCAGCAATGCCTGGAATATGATCAGGGTTACCAGCGCTGCGGCAAGCAGCTTGAGATTTCCGCCGGCCTTCGGGCTGCGCCATACTATCCAGGTCAGGGCGAACACCAGCAACATCAGTATTCCGGCCAGGTAGCGGTGCACCATCTCCCGCCAGGCCTTGCCGGATTCATAAGGGCGTTGGGGGAATGCCTGGTTGGCTGTTGCTATTTCCTGTGACGCTTCGGGCCAGGTGAGCTGGCCATAGCAGCCCGGCCAGTCGGGACAGCCAAGGCCTGCGTCGGAAAGTCGCACCCATGCACCGAGCACAATGACAAAAAAAGCGACAATCGCGGCCAGCATGGCGAGCCTGTGAATGGTCCGGTTCATGGCACTTTGTTCTGCCTGGACCACTTCAGCAAGCGCTTGAGATCCTTATTAATATCATTTGGGTTGGCATCTGCCCGGTAGGCAAGTATTACATTGAGCATCGGGTCGATTACATAGGTGCGAATATTGTTCGACTGCTCATGCCCGGACGTGAGACCCGCATTTACCCGAGCCAGGGTTGCCAGAGTTTCGACGGGTGGATCTGCAATAAAATTAAATTCCCGGTAGATAGATTCAATCCTTGATTGTAGCTCGGAATCTGCCCTGTTTTCACTCAATAATACAAGCGAAAGGTACTTGCCTTGCCGGCCGGCCGCTTTGTGGATTTGACGCAAGGAAACAATGTCGTTCGTACATTTGCGGTCGCAGTTCCCTGGTATTACGTACAGCAGCAACCATTTGCCTTCCTGTGGTAATGAATCAAGCGGTAACTGCACCGGTGGTTGCACCAATTGACCAAGGTTTCTGAGTTCCTCGGGTTGGTACCCCCACCAGGATGAGCGCATCACCAAAACCAGCAACAGCGGGCCAAGGAAAAGGGCAAAAATGCCCAGCAGGGTCAGTTGTTGACGGGTCATATTCATTTGACAGGGCTCACTTGTTGTTCCTTCCCGATCTCCTGACGCCATTGAATACCCACAACACGATACTGATACCTGCCAGCGCATACCACTGGAAAGAGTAGGCTTTGTGCTTGCCGGACGTTAAAAAAACCGGTTTCCAGTCACGCCCATCGAATCCGGCTTGCTCTGAAGCTGATAGCTGTACGATCCAATCTGCCAGTGGCGTGTTGAGAGCGACGGAAATATCCGCCAGGTTCAGATACGTTACCAGTTGTGGCCATTCATCGCTTTGCAGTTTGTCGGCCGGGCCGAGTATACGGCCGGGCACAGGAAAGATATTGAGGATCCCCCGTAAAACAGTTTGCTGCTGCGGGGTAGGTATTTCAGGCAGGATTTGTCGGTTGGCAGATAATGGCAACCAACCCCGGTTGACCAGGATCACGGTACCTTCGTTGGTGTAAAAGGGTGTGAAAACATGCACACCTGCACGTCCCTGCCAAACCTGGTTATCCAGCAGGATATGGCGTTGGGTATCGTATTGGCCGCGGACATCAATACGTGCAAACCGGCTTTCCCGGGCGATTGCGTTTTCGAGCAGTAGTGGTTTTGCTGTTTCAAACTGCTGTTGGGTTGCAGCTTTTTCCACACTGCGTCGTGTCTGCCACATCCCCAGATTTGTGAACAGAATCGCAAGCAGCAAAAGCACCACGGTGGCGATTTTCGAGGGCTTGAAAATTCTGGCTACTTTGCCGATCATCATTGCTTATACTGGTGCTCTTTCAACCTGGGTCTCGGGACATGCTCGTCAAAGCCATTATTATTGTTTTTCTACTCGTCATCCTGTACACGCTGGGATCTGCATTTTTCTTCATGCTCAAAGATAAGGGGAAGAGCGACAGGATGCTAAGGCGCCTGAGCTGGCGGATAGGCCTATCCCTCTTCCTGTTGCTGCTCCTTTATGCCATGTTTTTGCTGGGTTGGATTGAACCTTCAAAGGGGCCGGTCAATTATAACGGGTGAGGTCGGAAAGACCCATAACAAAGCCCGCGATCTGCGGGCTTTGCCGGAATACTCACCCCGGGTCGTTTCAGCAGGCCAGTCTCGAGTGGCTCATCTCATAGAACGTAGACGAATATAAACAGGCCAAGCCACACCACGTCAACAAAATGCCAGTACCATGCAATGCCTTCAAATGCGAAGTGATTGCGGGGTGAAAAATGCCCTTTCATACTGCGTAACAAAATGACGGTCAACATGATGGCACCGAGGGTCACGTGCAGGCCGTGAAAGCCTGTCAACAGGAAGAAAGTCGCACCGTAAATACCTGAGCCCAGTGTCAGGCCCAGTTCGGTGTACGCTTCTATGTATTCGTGGGCCTGGAGGTATACAAAGAGAAAGCCGAGTGTCACGGTCGCCGCCAGCCACAGCACCAGCCAATTGCGATTTTCCCTCCTTAGCGCATGATGGGCAAGCGTGACAGTCAGGCCGGACGTCAGCAGAATCAAGGTGTTAATAAAGGGCACACCGAAAGCCGGTATGGTCTTGAATGCACCACCGACATTGGCCGGGCCGTTGGTCGGCCACACCGGCATATACCCCTGCCAAAGCATTTCGTTGGTCATGGCGCCCATGCCTTCACCGCCCAGCCACGGAACCACCAGCGCGCGGACATAAAACAAGGCACCGAAAAACACGGCAAAAAACATGACTTCGGAGTAAATGAACCAGGACATGCCAAGCCGGAATGAGCCGTCAACCTGGGCGTTATACATCCCTGCCTGGCTTTCACGTATCACCGTGCCAAACCAGCCAAACAGCATGAAAATGAGGATCGCCAGCCCCAGCCAGAATGTCCACCGCGCGGATGCGGCACCATTCAACCAGTTGCCTGCACTGACCAGCGTGGTAATCAATCCCAATGACCCTATGATCGGCCATTTTGAGCCGTGGGGTACGTAATATGAATTTTCAGCCTGTTGTGCCATGTTGAATACTCGTTTATCCCAAAGAATTATACGTGATGAATTATTGCTGTCGCGCCATGCTGTGCGCCACCTCATAACCCTGCCGGTAAAAAGTGTAGGACAAAGTGATGTCCTTGATGTGTTCCGGCAAATCAGATTTTATATAAAAAAATACTGGCATTTCCCGGCTTTCACCGGCTTGCAGGGTTTGCTCGGTAAAGCAAAAACACTCGGTTTTGACAAAATACAAACTGGCCTCGGGTGGAGTGATGTTATAAGTCGCCTGGCCGGTGATCGCAATGCTGTCCGGGTTCATCGCCAGGTACAACGCTTTGCCGGGCACCCCCAGGTTATACTCTTTAACCTTTTCCTTGGCCTGGAATATCCACGGCAAAGATGAATTGACGTTCGCGTCAAAGCGAACACTCACCACCCGCTCTGATGCAACCGCCTGGTCGTTGTTCTCCGACACCTGGATCGCCCGCCCGCCCAGACCTGTGACCTGACAAAAGACGTTATACAAAGGCCACAATGCAAAGCCGAAACCAAACATGCCTACTGCCAGGAGCACCAGGTGTCTGACTGTCTTGCGGTTTTTCTGCTTTTGATCCACGTTAACGTCCGATGACAGCAACGCCGATAAAAGTTGCAAAAATCGCCAGCGCAATAAAGCCAAGTAACCAGGCAGTTTTTACCGCCTGGGCCCGCTTGCGCTGCTGTTCGCGTGCTTGCAGATCGTCACTCATCGAGTAGGGTCCCCATCATCCGATTACTTTGCGTAGCTGAGCATATTGTGGGTCACTTCAGGCGGCGTGGTGAAGCTGTGGTAGGGCGGTGGTGACGGGAGCGTCCACTCCAGTCCCCGGGCGCCTTCCCAAACGCGTGCCGTCGCCCTGACCTTACTCCTGTACACGCAATGCCAGACGACACCTACAAAAATCAATTGGGTTGCGCCAAATGCGAACCCGCCAAGCGAAGAAATCATGTTGAAATCTGCAAATTGTGGTGAGTAGTCCGGGATTCTGCGCGGCATGCCGGCCAGTCCGAGGTAGTGTTGCGGGAAGAACAGCACATTGACAAAAATTGCCGACAGCCAGAAATGAATCTTGCCCCATTTCTCAGAGTACATATTGCCGGTAAACTTGGGCAGCCAGTAGTAAGTCGCTGCCATCAGTGCAAATACCGCTCCGGGCACCAGCACATAGTGGAAATGGGCGACCACGAAATAGGTATCGTGATACTGGAAATCGGCGGCCGTAATGGCCAGCATCAGCCCGGAGAAACCACCGATGGTAAACAGCACCACGAAGGCGATGGCGAATAACATAGGTGTCTCGAATGTCATCGAACCCTGCCACATGGTACTGACCCAGTTAAATACCTTCACGCCGGTGGGTACCGAGATCAACATGGTTGCGTACATAAAGAACAACTCGCCCTGCAAAGGCATGCCCACGGTAAACATGTGGTGTGCCCATACGATAAACGACAGGAATCCGATGGTAGCCGTTGCATAGACCATCGACGTGTAGCCAAATAATGGTTTGCGGGAGAAGGTCGGCAGAATTTCGGAAATCACACCAAAGGCCGGCAATATCATGATATAGACCTCAGGGTGTCCGAAGAACCAGAAGATATGCTGGAACATGACCGGGTCCCCCCCACCTGCGGCATTGAAGAAATTGGTGCCGAAGAAATGGTCCGTCAGCAACATGGTGACCGCTCCTGCAAGTACCGGCATAACGGCAATCAGCAAAAACGCGGTGATCAGCCAGGTCCAGACAAACATCGGCATACGCAGTAAGGTCATGCCGGGTGCCCGCATGTTCAGGATGGTCGTAATGATGTTGATTGCGCCCATGATGGAAGATATACCCAGCATGTGCACAGAAAAGACGACAAATACCAGACTGGAACCGGTTTGCAGGACCAGTGGCGGATAGAGTGTCCAGCCGGAGGCCGGCCCACCGGAATCCATGAAGAGCGTGGATAACAGCAGCGTAAAAGCAAACGGCAGAATCCAGAAACTCCAGTTATTCATACGCGGTAAGGCCATATCCGGTGCTCCGACCATCATCGGAACCAGCCAGTTGGCAAACCCCACCCAGGCCGGCATTATTGCGCCAAACACCATCACCAGTGCATGCATGGTCACCATCTGGTTAAAGAAATCGGGTTCAACCAGTTGCAGGCCAGGCATGAATAGTTCTGCGCGGATAATCATCGCCATCGCGCCGCCGACCATGAACGCTACCAATGACAAGATCAGGTACAGCGTACCGATGTCCTTGTGGTTGGTGGTAAATAGCCAGCGGTTCAGGAAGCCTTTGGGTTTGTGATCGCTCTCATCGTGTCCGTCATGGACCTGGTCAGGATCAGCCTGGCCATCAATAGCATGGGTAATATCGGTACTCATGGTGTGGTTCCCCCTGCAGCGTTTTGACGCATGATTTCGGCGATAGTGATGGGTTGCACGACGTCGCCGGTATCGTTGCCAAATGCGTTACGCGTATAGGTCAGTGCAGTTGCAATGTCGGCGGCCGACAGTTTTTCCCGCCACCCGCTCATCGCGGTTCCAGCGCGGCCATTCATGACGATATCGATATGCGCGTCCAGCGGACCGGTAGCAATCTTGCTGCCGGCCAGTGCGGGAAATGCAGGTGTCAGCCCCTGGCCGTCGGGTTGGTGGCAGGTTGCACAAGCGCTCGCATACACGGATTTGCCTTGCTGCATCAATTCTTCCCGGGTCCAGAGGCGCTCCACGTCTTGTTGCTGATTCTGTGAATCCGCCAGTTGCGCTTCAGCCCATGCTTCGAATTCTGCTTCCGGCAGTGCGATGATCACGATGGGCATAAAGCCGTGGTCCTTGCCGCATAATTCAGCGCATTGGCCGCGGTAAGTGCCGGGTTCATCAATATTTGTCCAGGCTTCGTTGATAAAGCCCGGAATGGCATCGCGTTTCCAACCCAGTTCAGGAACCCACCAGGAGTGGATCACATCATCAGCCGTGATCAGGAATTTGATTTTTTTACCGACCGGTAGTACCAGTGGATGGTCCACTTCAAGCAGGTAATTTGGAACACTTTCAGGCTCAATATCCGAGCCCAACTGGCGGGCGGCATTGGATGCAGCGTCCAGCGTTGAAATAAAACTAATGCCCTGATCCAGGTATTCATATTTCCAGCGCCACTGAAACCCGGTGATTTTCACCGTCATTTCCGTGCCGGATGCATCTTCCATTTTCACCAGTGCAGTCGTTGCGGGCACTGCCATGGCAATCAGGATCAGCACCGGGATAGCGGTCCAGATTATTTCCGCACGGGTTGAATGGCTGAATTTTGCAGCCACGTAACCGCGGGATTTCCGGTGCAGCACGATCGATGTGAACATCACCGTAAATACACCGATTCCAATAACTACAGTTACCCATAAAACAATCATGTGAAGGTCATAGTGAATCGCGCTCTGTGACGTTACGCCACGTGGCATATTGATCTCATTACCGGTCATTGCCGGGGCAACCAACAGTAGCCACGCGGCTGCTACAACGGCAGCCAACACGGCAAGTGCAACAATAACTGTATTTTCCTTTTTCATGAAAACTCAGGCCTCAAAATAGATAGCGTTGTGAATTATGTATTGGGTTAAGTGCCTTGAGTTGGCACTTTTTATTTTTGTTGGAAAAAGTACAACCGCGAATTGTAACTTTCCTGCCATCAAGTGAGCAAGCATTAAGTTTATTTAATATAACAGGGGAAAATATTTGCGCAGAAACTTGGAGTTAGGTCAAAGGGTGACTAAACTTAACGTCCGTACACGGGTCTTGTGCTGCGTAGGAAAGATTTTCCCCAGGAGTTATTTGGATGAGTAAAGCGCGGAAATTTGATTTTCTGATTGCAGAGCCACTGCAGGCAAAGCCGTCGGAAAGCAGGGCATTGCGGGACGGCATCGACCGTCTGTATCACGCAGATGAATCTGAAATCGTCATGCAGTTACTTGCTTCTGTGCAGCTGGATGTCGCCTCACGTGAGCGTGTTAACCAGGCAACGCGTGATCTTATCTCGCGGGTGCGGGCACGCAGGCATGAGCAAGGTGTGCTCGAAGCCTTTATGCAGGAATACGATTTATCGTCGGAAGAAGGCGTTGTATTGATGTGTCTGGCGGAAGCCCTGCTCAGGATTCCGGACGATGACACGGCCGAAAAACTGATTGCAGACAAATTGGCTGGTGCTGACTGGGAGTCCCACCTGGGCCTCAGTTCTTCCATCCTGGTCAATGCCGGGACCTGGGGTCTGATGCTGACCGGCCGACTGGTGCAGCTGGGCAGCAAAACAAAAAAGAGCATCGGCAATTCCATCGGCCGGCTGGTGAGTCGCAGTGGCGAACCCATGGTGCGCACCGCCATTCGCCAGGCCATGAAAATCATGGGCTTCCAGTTTGTCATGGGGCGCAATATCGAAGAGGCCATGGAGCGGGCGGAAAAAAAGAAAAACCGGGGCTACCGCTATTCATTCGATATGTTAGGTGAAGCAGCCCTTACTGCCCCGGATGCGGAACGCTATTTCGAGGCCTATCAATCAGCGATTGAGTTTATAGGCCGGCGCAGCAACCAGGATGATATTTTTTCCGCACCCAGTATTTCAGTGAAATTGTCCGCATTGCACCCGCGCTATGAGTTTTCGCAAAGTGGCCGGGTTGTCAAAGAGTTGACCGCAAAGCTGTCTGCGCTGGCTCACCTGGCAAAAGATGAGCAAATCGCGCTGACGATTGATGCCGAGGAAGCGGACCGGCTGTTGCTTTCGCTGGACATCTTTACCGGTGTGCTGAAAGACCGTGATCTTGCAGTCTGGGACGGGCTGGGCATCGTTGTGCAGGCCTACCATAAAATGGCCGGCGCAGTTATTTCCATGCTGGAATCCCTGGCTGAGGAAACCGGCCACAGGATTCCTGTCAGACTGGTCAAAGGTGCCTATTGGGATACGGAAATCAAGCATGCCCAGGTTGAGGGTTTCCCGGGCTATCCCGTATTTACCCGTAAGGCCAACACCGATGTTGCCTATATTGCCTGCGCTAAACGCCTGCTTGATAACCGCCAGGCTTTTTATCCGCAGTTCGCGACGCACAATGCGCATACCATTGCAGTTGTTTCCGAGTTGGCTGGCGGACGGCTGGATTTTGAGTTCCAGCGCTTGCATGGTATGGGCGAAGATCTTTACAGCGAAGCATTCAAGGTAAACAAAGGTCACACATGCCGAGTCTATGCACCGGTGGGCAACCACGAAGACCTGTTGCCCTACCTGGTTCGGCGGTTGTTGGAAAATGGCGCCAATACCTCTTTTGTCAATCGCATTATGGATGGAAAGCTGCCGCTTGAAGAGGTAGCCGAAGATCCGCTGGAAAAGGTTGCCAACACGACTCCGGTGGCACATCCATCCATCCCGTTACCGGTCAGACTTTACGGCGATGAGAGGCAAAATTCACGTGGTGTTAACCTGGCAAACCATAGCCTGCTGTGTGGCCTGGCCGGGGACATGCAGCCGTTTGCCCGTGGCAGGTACGGGGTTGAACCGCTGCTCGCGACTCGAACGGACACATCAACTGCCGGGGGCACAACGGTGGATACCAATCCTTCTTTCCCTTCGGAAGTAGTGGCTGATGTACGCGATACCAGTGAAGAAGAAACAAACACAGCGATTGCAGTTGCGCGTGAATTTGCCGGCAGATGGGATGCCGTCGGCG
>BTRB01000002.1:0-43920 GCA_036986175.1 Gammaproteobacteria bacterium | reverse complement strand
GCTGCCGGCAAAATCAATACAGACGTGCCGGTTATCGCTATCGACGGACCCGGTGGCTCAGGCAAGGGTACGCTGGCAACGCGCCTGGCAGACCACCTGGGCTGGAATTTTCTCGACAGCGGTGCGCTTTATCGGCTGACCGCGCTGGCGGTGCTGAAAAATGCCGTTCCACTGGACAATGAAGCGGCTTTGGGGGAAGCTGCGGCCGGCCTGGACATCCGCTTCGAAACCGGCAGAAATGGCGTTAAGGCCCTGCTTGATGGCGAAGATGTCAGCGACCGGTTGCGCAGTGAGGACGCCGGAGTTATTGCCTCAAAGATCGCCGCCACACCGGCTGTGAGGGCAGCACTGGTCAAGCGGCAAAGGCGGTTTCGCAGACTGCCGGGACTGGTTGCAGATGGCAGGGATATGGGGACGGTCATATTTCCGGATGCATATCTGAAGATATTTCTGACGGCCAGTGCGGAAATTCGCGCTCAACGGCGACATAAGCAGTTGAAAGAAAAAGGGGAAAGTGTTAATCTTCCGCGCCTTTTCAGGGAGATCAAAGCCCGTGATTTGCGCGATCAATCGCGTCGTATCGCGCCGCTTAAACGGGCTGAAGATGCAGTGATCATTGATGCAACTGATTTAACCATTGAAGAGGTGTTTAAAAAAGTTATTGATATGGTTTAAGTATGTGTTATAAACTACTGATTAATAAAAATATAGTTTGTGGTGCCATCCCATGTTGGGTGGTGAGTTTTTAACCGGCACATAAAGTGCCACGCAACCAGGTGGATATGCCGGAATACGCGGTATATCTGTTGAGATTAAACCCATGACTGAAAGTTTCGCTGAATTATTTGAACAAAGCATTGCTGCACAAAGCCTGAAGCCGGGCACTATCATTACCGGCACGGTAGTAGAAATCAGGGACGACTCCGTTGTCGTCAACGCCGGACTCAAATCTGAGGGCATCGTACCCATTTACCAATTCCGTTCACTCGACGGTGAACTGGAAGTAGAAGTCGGAGATAGTGTGGAAGTTGCGCTGGAAGCCGTTGAAGACGGTTACGGTGAAACCCGACTGTCACGGGAAAAAGCCAAGCGTGCAATGGTCTGGGACAAGCTCGAAAGCGTGTTTGAAAACGAAGATATTGTACAGGGCAAAATCAGCGGAAAAGTCAAAGGCGGCTTCACAGTCGATATCAATGATATTCGCGCGTTCCTGCCGGGATCACTGGTGGATGTGCGCCCGGTTCGTGATCCTGCTTATCTTGAAGGCAAGGATCTGGACTTCAAAATCATCAAACTGGACCGTAAACGCAATAATGTTGTGGTTTCACGCCGTGCCGTGGTTGAGCTTGAATTCAGTGCAGAGCGCGAACAGTTGCTCGAACGGCTGGAAGAAGGCGTCATTGTCAAAGGCGTGGTCAAGAACCTCACCGATTATGGTGCGTTCATTGATCTTGGCGGCATTGACGGTCTGTTGCATATTACTGACATGGCATGGAAACGTGTCCGTCATCCGAGCGAAGTCGTCAATGTAGGCGACGAACTGGACGTACGGGTACTGCGCTTCGACCGCGATCGCAACCGTGTTTCATTGGGCCTGAAGCAGCTGGGTGATGATCCCTGGAGCGATCTGTCGCGGCGTTATCCGGTGGGCGCACGTCTGTTCGGCAAGGTTTCCAATATCACCGATTATGGTTGTTTCGTTGAGATTGAGGATGGCGTTGAAGGCCTGGTGCATGTTTCAGAAATGGATTGGACCAACAAGAACGTCAACCCGGCCAAGGTTGTTCAGACCAGCGACGAAGTTGAAGTCATGGTGCTGGAGATCGACGAAGAGCGTCGCCGTATTTCGCTGGGCATGAAGCAGTGCGCTGCAAACCCATGGGAAGCTTTTGCCGCGGCCCATAACAAGGGTGACCGCGTCACCGGTGCGATCAAGTCTATTACTGATTTTGGAATCTTTATCGGTCTCGACGGTGGTATCGACGGACTGGTTCACCTGTCTGATATCTCCTGGCTCACGCCCAGTGACGAGTCTGTACGGAACTTCAATAAGGGTGAAGAAGTTGAAGCGGTGGTTTTGGCGGTTGACCCTGAGCGCGAGCGCATTTCCCTGGGGCTCAAACAACTGGACCAGGATCCGTTTGCTACCTTTATGGCCGAACACCCGCGCGGCAGCCAGGTCAAAGGTACAGTCAGGAAAGTGGATGCACGTGGTGCAATCATTGAGCTGGCCGATGGTGTTGAAGGTTATCTGCGTGCTTCTGATATCAAGAAAGAACGCGTCGAAGACGCCACCAGGGAATTGGCAGTCGGCGATAAGATTGAAGCCAAGTTCATCAGTCTGGACCGCAAGAATCGCAGTGTTGCGCTATCCATTCGTGCGCTTGAGAACGAGGAGCTGGCCGAAGCACTCGAAGAATACCACCAGCAGAACGCCTCCAGTGGTACGACTTCCCTCGGCGAATTACTCAAGGAGCAACTCGACCAGGATTAGGCGTGGGCGGTTCAGGCAGAGCCGTCCGTTCTATTTCGGGCTATAATAAACATATAACAGGAATATGAGATCCCAATGACCAAATCAGAATTGATTGACCGTCTTGCAGTAATCCATCTACACCTCGCTCACCTGGATGTTGAACTTGGTGTTAAGTCCATCCTGGAGCAAATGAGTAGTTCATTGTCTTCAGGGGAACGAATTGAAATCAGGGGCTTCGGAAGTTTTTCGCTACACTACCGCGCACCGAGAATGGGCCGCAACCCGAAAACCGGTGAGGCAGTAGCATTACCTGGTAAGCACGTACCCCATTTTAAGCCGGGCAAGTCACTGCGCGAACGGGTAAATAACATTTCTTAAGGAACCTCAGGATTTCTTAAGGAACCTCAGGCCGGATTAAAGTGAAAAAGGCGGGCTATATCCTTTTAGCGATAGCAGCCATTGTCGTCGGTTTGATTGTCGGCACATTGAATTCCGCCCCTGTCTCCCTGGACCTGCTCTGGTTCCAGTTTGAAATTTCCCTGGGCCTGGCAATTTTGCTGGGCTTTTCATTGGGCCTGGTAACGGGTTTGAGCATCATTTACCTGCTCCGTGTGCTGCCGTTGAGCTTGCAGCTGCGAAAAGCGCGGGCCGCACTGGCCAAAAAGGTTAAAACTGATCAGGACAGGCCCGCAATAGACATACCAGATGCTTGAGATTCTGTTGCTCTTGCTGATTCCGGTGGCGGCATGGATTGGCTGGATGCTGGCCAGGAATACCGTCTCCCGCAGCGAGCGTAAACGCAACCGCAATTTCAGCCATCGCTATTTTCAGGGCCTGAACTACCTGCTGGATGAGCAACCCGACAAGGCCATCGCTGTCTTTATCGAAATGGCAGAAGTTACCGCCGATACCATAGAAACCCACCTTGCACTTGGCAGCCTGTTCAGACGCCGGGGTGAAGTTGAGCGGGCGATCAGGATTCACCAGAACATCATTTCCAAGCCGGGTCTTGATGCAACTCAGAAAACCCGTGCACTACTCGAACTGGGTGAGGATTACATGCGCGTCGGCCTGTTTGATCGGGCTGAGAATTTGTTCAAAGAACTGATAGAGCTTGATTCTCATACGCCTTCGGCATTGCGGCACTTGCTGGATATTTACCAGCAGGAGAAAGACTGGCAACAGGCCTTGCAACAGGCACAGAAGCTTGAAGCGGCGACCGATGAAAAAATGGGCCTGGTCATGGCACATTTTTGTTGTGAAATGGCAGAAGTGGACCTGCAGGCAGGTAAGCCGGTCGCTGCCCGCAAGCACTTGCGCCAGGCCAGGCGATATTACCCGGAGAGCATTCGTGCAAGACTCATATTGGCACGCATCGCAGAGCAACAGGATATGCCTGCCGAGGCCATCGCTGTCTACGAAGAAATTGCAGAAATGAACAAAGAGTATATCCATGACATTCTGCAGCAATACCTGGAATGTGCACAAAAAGCGGATGAGTACCCGCGGGCACTCGAGCAAATGAAGAACTGGTCACAAAACTATGATGGTGTCAGCTTGTTGTTATCCCAGACAGCAGTGATCAGAAAGGAAGAGGGTCTCGAAGCCGCTACCCGTTACCTGGCCGAAGCGCTTACCCGCCGCCCCTCAGTGAAGGGGCTGGACCACCTGATTGAACTCAAGCTTGAGGGCGGGCCGGAAACTGAGTCCGGTGATGAAATATTGCGCGCTGTTGCAGAAAAACTGCTGGCCCGGCAGCCCTCTTATCGTTGTACGCATTGTGGCTATGCCGGGCACAGCCATCATTGGCAATGCCCCAGTTGCAAAAACTGGAGTACCACGCGGATCATCCGCGGTGTCCTGGGCGAATAAAGTATGAGCCTGGTTGCCCTTGACTGGCAGCTATTGTCCGCTATGGCAGCCGTCAGCCTTTTTGCCGCTTTGCTGAGCTACTTCAGCGTTCGCGTAGCGCTACGCCTGGCAAAAAGCTCCGGCATGATTGTCCAGCCCGGTGCGCGCCAGAGCCACAAGCTCGCCACACCAACCGGCGGCGGCCTGGGTCTGATTTTCAGCCTGATTGTGACCACTGCCGGCGTGCAGCTTTTTCTGCCTTTACCAGGGTTCTGGTGGCTGCACATGTTGCCGGGCGTGGTGCTGCTGGCCGTGGCCGGGTGGTTTGACGACCGCTGGCATGTTTCTTCGCTGCTAAGGTTGCTGGTTCAGCTTGCAGTCAGCTTCTGGTTGCTAGTCTTCTTCTGTTTTCAGAATCCAGTAAGCCATATTGGCATGTTTGCAGGCATCATTGTGGCAATGATCTGGTTGATGAACTTGTACAATTTTATGGATGGAAGTGATGGCATGGCCGGGTTTCAGGGTATATTTGCGGGACTGGTGATGGCCGTTCTGTTTTTGGCCGATGATCAGCCTGCGACAGCTATGCTTGCGTTAGCCGTGGCGGCTGCCTGCGCAGGCTTCCTACCGCTAAACTTTCCACGGGCACGCGTCTTTATGGGCGATGTCGCAAGCGTACCGCTGGGGTTTATTTTCGCCTCGCTGGCGGTATACGGTTGGTACACCGGTGCAATCAGTCTGGTGTTGTCAATTTTGATCATGTCGGTGTTTATTGTCGATACAACGCTGACGTTGACGGCAAGGGTATTTGCAGGTGAGCGATGGTATACTGCCCACAACCAGCACGTTTACCAACGATTGATTGCCCATGGATGGCCACACAGTCGTGTTTTGATGCTATACCAGATCATAAACGTGATTTTGGTACTGCCAGCCATAGTGCTGGCAGCAATGTATACGCAATATGCCATTGTAACAGCAGGGCTTACGTTGATATTGTTGGGAGCTTGCTGGTACACCGCAAACCGAAAACTTGGCATGCGTGCTGCAAGGCGGTTGGAATGAAAAGGATTATCAATATCGTAGGTCACCCTCGCGCGGCCGTGATTGGCCATGACCTCGGCATGGTCTTACTTGCCTGGTATGTAGCGAGTTGGTTGACCGACCACGCGGCTATGCTGGCAGCCGGCAGCAAGACCTCCATCTTTTCGGGGTACCTTGTGGTGCTTATCCTGCAAGGTGGTGTGCTGTGGGCTACCGGTCTCTATAAAGGCTTATGGCGTTTTGCCAGTTTTCAGGATCTGTGGAATATCGCCCGCGCCAGTGTTTTTGGCACGGCGGCGATTGTGGCTGCTATGGTGCTGACCAAAGGCCTGGCCGTTGATCAATGGATTCCGACGGTGTTGATATACCCGGCGCTGCTGTTCGTGTTATTGGGCCTGCCCAGAATGTGTTTCCGCTTCTGGAAAGATTCCGGCATGCCGGAAGCGAATTCTGAAACAGGTCTGAAGCGTGTGCTGATCCTTGGTGCAGGACGTTCCGGAGCTATGCTGGAACGGGAATTGCGCCATCGCGGCGGCTTTTTGGTGGTTGGCTTCCTGGACGACGACAAGCGCTTGCGCGGAGCACAGGTGCATGGAATTCCAGTGCTGGCCCCAATTGATCAACTGCTGAGGGTGGGCGCTGACCTCAGGGTCGACCTGGCGATTATTGCAATGCCGTCTGCCAATAATCAGCAGATGCAACATATTGTTGAAATTTGTGAGCGCAGCGAAATTGACTTCCGTACGCTGCCTACCTTGCAGGATCTTGGTTCAAAGGCAACAAAAATTGGAGATCTGAAGCGGGTTGTCATTGATGACCTGCTGGGCCGCGACCCGGTTTCGCTGGAATGGGAGTCCATTCGTGAGGGACTGGTAGGCAAACGCGTGATGATCACCGGTGGCGGCGGTTCAATAGGCTCTGAATTATGCCGCCAGATTGCCCGTCTGAACCCGGTGGAGCTGATTATCATCGATCACAGCGAATATGCCCTTTACCGGATTGACCACGAATTGCGCAGCGAATTCCATGACCTGGTCTTCTATTCAGTGCTGGGTGATATTTGCGACCCCGCCACGGTTGAAAAAGTGGTAGGTGAGTACCAGCCGGACATGATTTTCCACGCGGCGGCTTACAAGCATCTGCCGATATTGCAGACGCAAATCCGCGAGGCTTTCCGTAACAACATACTTGGCACCATGCGCCTGGCGGAAGCCGCAGAGCATCATGGTGTAGGCACTTTTGTGCTGATTTCTACCGACAAGGCAGTCAACCCGGCAAATATCATGGGCGCCACCAAGCGGGTGGCGGAGATGTATTGCCAGAATATGAATGCCCGTTCGCATACGCGCTTCATTACGGTTCGATTTGGCAACGTGCTGAATTCAAATGGCAGCGTAGTACCACTCTTCCAGGAACAAATTGCCAAGGGTGGCCCGGTGACGGTCACCCATCCGGAGATATCGCGTTATTTCATGACCATTTCCGAGGCCAGCCAGCTGATCATGCAGGCAGCCGTGCTCGGTAGTGGCGGTGAAATATTTGTACTCGACATGGGGGAGCCAATCAATATCACCTACCTGGCAGAACACCTGATCCGCCTGGCAGGAAAAGAACCCGGCCGGGATATCGAGATTATATACACCGGTTTGAGGCCGGGTGAAAAACTGTTCGAACAACTGTTTCACGAGCTTGAGCCCTATGAGCAAACAGCCCATGAAAAGATTTTCCTGGCCCATCCGCGTGAATCCAACTGGGATGAACTGCGTTCAGAGTTAAGAAGCTCTGAACTGGCGGTCAGACGTTATGACACCAGGAAACTTCAACGTGCATTATTGCGCCTGGTGCCGGAACTGGCCAAGTCCAGTTTCAATACAAAATCTGCCAAGGTTATCCCCATTCACCATAGCAGCTAATGTCAGGGTACCAGCCAGTCAGGAAAGCCGTTTTTCCTGTGGCGGGCCTTGGAACCCGTTTTCTGCCGGCAACCAAATCCATTCCCAAGGAAATGCTGCCCATTGTGGACAAACCCTTGATCCATTATGCCGTGGAAGAAGCCGTGGAGGCGGGCATTGAGACCCTGATCTTTGTTACCAGCCATAAGAAACGGGCGATCATGGATTATTTTGATGCGGATGAGGATTTACAGTCTTACCTGCAGGCACAAGGGAAACATGAGCTTCACGCACGTATTAAGGACATTATTCCTGCGCATGTCTCAACCGCGTATGTGATTCAGGAGAGGGCGCTGGGACTGGGTCATGCAGTCTGGTGTGCAAAATCACTGGTGGGTGACGAGCCCTTTGCCGTGCTGCTGGCTGACGATTTGATCCGTGCCCCTGGTGCCGGATGCCTGAAACAAATGGTGGATGAGTACCATGCAACGGGTGTGGGCAGCATTGGTGTCGAAGAGATTCCGGCTTCCATGACTGAGCGTTACGGGATTGTGTCGGTACAAAAGGACAGCGACGGGCGCGATTATATTCGCGCAATCGTAGAGAAACCGTCAGCGGACAAGGCACCGTCCAACCTGGGTGTAGTGGGGCGTTATATCCTTCCCGCAGATATATTCCCGCTGCTCGAATCGGTGCGCACCGGCGTCGGGGGTGAGATTCAGCTCACCGACGCAATCGCCGCACAGCTCACCAGTCGACCATTGCTGGCACATGCCTTTAAGGGTGTGCGCTATGACTGTGGCAGCCGCCAGGGTTTTATCAGGGCCACGGTTGATTATGCCCTTGAACACGCTGACCTTCGCGATGACCTGCTGGCACATTTTGCAAGGCTTGGTACGCCTTCAGGGTGATGTCCGTACGTCCTGAATCCGACTGGCCACAGGGTGAAGTGGTCAGGTTTAAGCACCAGTCAAAGGTACTGAAGGCGAATGTCTGGGGTGATCCGGCAGACCGGGATTTATGTGTTTATTTACCGGCAGGATACTCGGATTCGGGCGATCCCTACGTCAGTCTGTGGGATTTTGCTGCATTTACCAACAGCGGCCCAGGTCATCTGAACTGGAGGAACCAGGGTGAAAACCTGCCCCAGAGACTGGACAGGTTGATCGGCAGCGGCGCCATGCCGCCCGTGGTGGTAGCGATGCCGGATTGTTACAGTTCGCTGGGTGGTAACCAGTATATCAATTCAGCAGCCGTCGGCCGTTATGCCGATTATCTCGTACAGGAACTGGTTCCGTTTTTGTCTGAGCGTGTCAGTGTCAATGCCGGCCGCCAGGGCCGCGGGGCTTTTGGCAAGTCCTCAGGCGGTTATGGCGCATTGGTACATGCCATGTATTTTCCGGAAACGTGGGGCGCGGTTGCAGCACATGCCGGTGATATTGGCTTTGAGTGGGTTTACCGGCCTGAATTCCCCACGGTAGCCGCCGTATTGTCAGCCTGTGGTGGCGATCCACACCGCTTTTTGAAGAACTTCTGGGCCAGCAGGAACCCCGGTTCAGCAGACTATTCCACCCTGCTGGTCCTGGCCATGGCGGCCAGTTATGACCCGGGTGAAAGTTTTGCCGATGGGCCTGATAACGGACCGGAAGCCTGCATTCAATTGCCATTTGATCCGCACACGCTGGAACTGGACAGTGACCGTTGGGACCAATGGTTGCGTCACGACCCGCTCCAGTTGCTTGAGTCGCACGCACCCCAGCTTGCAGCGCTGGAACTGCTGTATATTGACGTGGGCAGCCGCGACCAGTACAACATTCAGTATGGAACACGTGCGTTTATCAGACGCCTTGAAAAACTGGGTATCAGGCACCATTACGAAGAGTTCGATGGTAGTCATTCAGGCATGGACTGGCGGCTGGATATTTCACTGCCAATGCTTGCCAAAGCCTTGTACGCTGTTTGTGGGATCGATAAGCCTGCCGGCGGTAACTGATAATTGGAAACTACATGATTGAGATTACAAAAAGCGCTCAGGAATATTTTGAAAAATTGATCGCACAGCAGGAAATGGATGATATCGGCCTGCACCTGTCCGTGCTCAACCCGGGCACGCCAAATGCGGCCTGTGACCTTCAATTCCATGTGCCAGGGAGTTCTGCTGGAAATGGTTCGGGTGAGCCTGAGCAGACGTTTGCGTATGACAGCTTTAATTTATACGTCCCCCACAGTAGTGAACGCTGGCTTACGGATGCCAAAATTGATTTTGAAAAAGATAAAGCGGGCGGCCAGCTAACCATCAAGGCACCCGGTATAAAAGGCAGTAAACCGGAAGAGGGCGCGGATCTTGCAGATAGAATCAACTGGATACTGGAAGCTGAAATCAACCCCGGTCTGGCCTCTCATGGCGGCATGGTAGGACTGGAACAGATAACCCCGGAAAATGACGTCGTTCTGCGTTTTGGTGGCGGCTGCCAGGGTTGCGGCCTGGCCAATGTCACCTTGAAAGAGGGTATTGAGAAAACGCTCAAACAGCATTTTCCGGAGATTAACGCAGTGGTTGACGCCACTGACCATGCCAGCGGCGATAATCCGTACTACAATTAGGCCCGGCTAAGCTACTTATCCTGAATTTCAGTCAGGCCTTCCTGACCGGCATACCAGGCAGCGATAGCTTCGATATCAGCATCGCTGAGGCTGGCGGCAAATCCACTCATGATTGCACTGGGGCGACTTCCATCACGGAAGTCGTGCAGCGTTTTGCTGAGATAATTCTGATGCTGCCCGGCCAGATTGGGGTAGATCGGCTGGCTGCTTATACCCGTTACGCCATGACAGGCCTGGCAGCTTGCGGTTTTACTTTGTCCTGCAGCAGCGTCGTCGGCGGAAAATACCGATTCGGCACCCGCGGTGTTTGTCTGTGCGGCAAGGTATACCGAAATATCTTCAATATCCTGATCTGAAAGGGCTTCAGCTTGCAGGTTCATATTCTTGTGCGTACGTTCACCTGTTTTGAAGGCCTGCAGGGCGCTGACCATGTATTCCTTGTTTTGTCCGCCGACACGGGGAACACGGTAAGTCGGGTAGGCATTGTTATAGTTGACAATTCCATGACAGCCGCTGCAGGTATAGGCCTTTATCTTGCCGGCCTTATAATCCCCGCCGGCAACAACACTGGCGGATGCCAGCAAGACTAACACTGTAAACAGGATTTTTTGCAAGGGGTTACGTTGGATGATTATTGGTAGCGGGCGATTATAACCGCAGATCACGTGCAAACCAATGTCGCAGTGATGATTTTTTTGGATTTCTTGTTCCGGGAGGTTTTTTTCCACAAATTACGCGTAAGAGAGCGCCCACAAAATACCGGTTTAACCGTTTATCGCGCCCTGGTCCGTGGCGTATTGAAAGGCATTGGTCGTGCCGGATAAGCTCGACTTTTTAACCGGAGTTTGCAATAGTACTGGACTTCACTTGCCGCTGAAAGCCGTAGAGAGTGGGTATCTGTGAAAAAAATATTTTTTTTGTACCTGTTTAGTTTCATGGTCACCTCGTGTGACGAACAGGCCCTATCGGAGCCTGGCGAGGGCGCATCGCAAGATCCTGCAAGTGCGGTCAGTTCCCCCGGCTACGGTACTGCTCATTCAACGCAGGAAAGCCCCGCAAAAGACCCATCCGTGCCTGCTGGTCAGGGAAAGAATCGCCTGCTGGATCAACTTGGCCTTGAGATGATTTCGCAACCACGCACGGGTGATCTCGAGGGTATGGAAAAGGCCCGCGTCATTCGGGTGCTGACCGTCTATGGATTGGGGCGGTATTATCTTGATGGGTCGCAAGAAAAAGGTATGACTTTTGAGTGGTTCAAAATGTTCGAGCAGTTCATTAATGAGCGCTTGGGCAAAGGTCATCTCAAGTTGCATGTGGTCTTCATTCCAGTCGCGCGTGACGAGTTGATCCCGGCGCTGATCGAGGGCCGCGGGGATATCGTATCGGCCGGTCTTACGATCACACCTGAACGCGATGAACTGATTGATTTTACTGAACCGGCCAGCAAGAAGCTTTCAGAAGTTCTGGTCACGGGCCCATCTGCGCCACCGATAGGAAATATTGATGACCTGGCGGGGAAGGCAATCTATGTGCGCGCGTCGAGCAGTTACCGGTCAAGCATTGATGCACTGAACCGCAAATTCAGACAGCAGGGAAAGGAAGTAATCAGGCTGGAAGACGTGAGTGAGGTGCTGGAGGATGAAGATCTCCTGGAGATGGTCAACGCGGGCCTGCTTGAGTGGGCTGTCGTTGATAACTACAAGGCACACAATTGGGAGAATGTTTTTGCAAACATTGTCGTGCGGGATGACATCGTGTTTAGAAACGGGGGGCAAATCGCCTTCGCAATCAGGGAAGACAGCCCGAATCTTAAAGTGGCATTGAACGAGTTTCTAAAAACTCACCGACAGGGCACCCTGAAGGGCAATATTCTGTTCAATCGCAATTTTCGAGACTTCGATTGGGCGAAGAATGCACTCGCGGCCGAAGATTACCGGCGCTTTGAAGATGTGGTTGACATTTTCGAGACCTACGGCGAGCAATACGGTGTCGATTACCTGATGGTCGCGGCGCAGGGATACCAGGAGTCACGCCTTGATCAGAATGCGAGAAGCAGTGCCGGGGCGATTGGCATCATGCAGTTATTGCCGAGTACAGCCAGTGATGCAAATGTCGGTATTCCGGACATCTCCACGGCCGAAGCAAATATCCATGCGGGCATCAAATACCTGGAGTTCATACGCCGGCGGTATTTTTCCGACCCGGAGATGGACCGGTTCAACAAAATGATATTTGCTTTTGCTGCCTACAACGCCGGCCCTGCCCGTATTCGCAAATTACGCGACAAGGCGGCAAAGGCCGGTTACAACCCGAATGTGTGGTTTGACAATGTAGAAATTATTGCGGCCAAAGATATCGGCAGGGAAACGGTCCAGTATGTCACCAATATCCTGAAGTATTACATTGCTTACCGCCTCTCCATTGAGCAGCAAACAAAGCGGCAGGAGGCGCGTAAAAGCAGTGGGCTAAGCTAACAAAAATCCCGCGAACGGGTTTTCAGGCCTTTTAGCAGTTCGCTAAAATCATGTACCTGCCTGGCAATCAGGTGATATACCTCGCCGTCACTTTCCATCACACCGTCCACAGCGATCAGTGATGCATTGAGAATGATGCTGCGCCGGCGTTCCCACAGGCGTTGCCAGACCACCACGTTGACGTGTCCGGTTTCGTCTTCAAGCGTCAGGAATAGGGTGCCGTTGGCGGTCATGGGCCGCTGTCGCATGGTGATCAGGCCGCAGGCACGTGTAGGGGTGCCGTGCTGCAATTGCAGCAACTGCTGTGCTGTCCTGACCCGTCGTTGCCGCAGAATGCCGCGTATCAATGCGACGGGGTGGCGGCCCAGCGTCAGTCCTGTGGCGGCATAATCTGCCTGCAGGTCCTCCGTCTCTGTGGCGGGACGGATGGCCACTGCCTGCTTTTTGTGGGCCTGATCTTTGCGGGCCACGCCCCTGAGCAAGTCATCCGGCTGTTTTCCTGTTGCCGCCACTTCCCAGTGGGCACGGTGGCGATGGCCGGTAATGCCCCTCAGCGCTGCGGCCTCTGCCAGTGCAGCCAGTTCGCGCCGGTTCAGTTGTGCGCGGCTGCAAAGATCCTGTGCATTATTAAAGGGCCTGCTGGCGCGGGCGGCAGTAATACACCCGGCAGCCCGCTGTCCCAGCCCTTTGACCAGACGCAGTCCCAGACGCAATTGTGGATCGCCTTTAAGCGCATGCTTCAAAGTGGCGTGTTCGAGCGCGCAATCCCAGTCGCTGTAGCGAATGTCCACCGGCAATACGGTGACACCGTGGCGGCGCGCATCCTGTACCAGCTGTGCCGGCTGATAAAAGCCCATCGGCTGGGAGTTCAACAGGGCGCAGGCAAATGCGGCAGGGTGGTGGCATTTCAGCCATGCAGATACGTATACCAGCAATGCGAAGCTGGCGGCGTGTGATTCGGGGAAGCCGTATTCGCCAAAACCTTTGATCTGAGCAAATATCTGTTCGGCGAAAGCCTGCTGATAACCACGTTCCAGCATGCCATTGACCAGTCGCCGGTGCATGTGTTCCATGCCGCCACGGCGTGCCCAGGCTGCCATTGAGCGGCGTAGCATGTCAGCTTCCGAGCCACTGAAGCCGGCCGCCACCATGGCAATCTGCATGACCTGTTCCTGAAAAATCGGCACACCCAGTGTACGTTGCAGTACTTTACGCAGGGCATCTGACGGATATACAACCGTTTCCAGTCCACGCCGCCGTTGCAGGTAAGGGTGCACCATTTTGCCTTGTATGGGCCCAGGCCTGACGATGGCCACCTCGATCACCAGGTCATAAAAACAGGCGGGTTTGAGTCGCGGCAGCATGGCCATTTGTGCGCGGGACTCGATCTGGAATACGCCGATGGTATCGGCCTTTTGGATCATTCGGTAGGTTTCAGCGTCCTCAGCCGGTACGTCGGCAAGTCCCATAGCGGTAGCATGAAAATCATTCACCAGGTCAAGACAGCGGTGAATGGCGGTCAGCATGCCGAGCGCCAGGCAATCCACTTTTAGCAAGCCCAATGTCTCAAGGTCATCTTTGTCCCACTGGATGACGGTGCGGTCCGCCATCGAGGCGTTTTCTACCGGTACCAGCGAGGCCAGTGTATTTTCCGAAATCACAAAGCCACCCACGTGTTGGGACAGGTGGCGGGGGAAACCGATCAGGTTTTGTACCAGGTACAGTAGTTGCCGGACTTTCAGATCATCCGCGCTAAACGGCCCGGGTCCGCCCCCCGGCCGGTTCCCGGTCTCGCCTTCAGCCGGTTCGGTCAGGCGTCGGGTAAACTGGTCTGGCTCATCCCACCACGCGATGTTGCGGACCATCAGGTTAATCTGCTCAAGGCTAAAGCCGAGGACCTTACCGACATCGCGGATAGCGCTGCGTGGCCGGTAACTGATAACGGTCGCTGCCAGCGCCGCCCGCTCACGGCCGTATTTTCGGTAGATGTACTGGATGACCTCTTCACGGCGTTCGTGCTCGAAATCGACATCAATATCCGGTGGCTCATCACGTTCGCGGGAAATGAAACGTTCAAACAGCATGCTTTGCCGCGCCGGGTCCACCTCGGTAATACCCAGGCAGTAGCAGACAGCGGAGTTGGCGGCAGAACCGCGTCCCTGGCACAGGATGTTGCGGCTGCGTGCAAACTGGACGATGTCATGCACGGTCAGAAAGTAGGCTGCGTAGTGCAGGTCTGCAATCAGCGCCAGTTCGTGTTCGATTTGCTGGCGCAGTTTCCGGCTGATACCGGCTGGCCAGCGTTGCTGTATGCCGGCCTCGGTCAGATCCCTCAGGTGGGCGCTACTACTGACCCCTGCGGGTACCACTTCGCGTGGATATTGATAGCGCAATTGATCCAGGCGAAAACTGCAACGTCTGGCAATACGCACGGATTCAGCCAGCAGTTCCTGACGGAACAATGTGCCGAGACGCTCAGTGCTGCGCAAATGCCGCTCGCCACAGGGCAGGGCACGGTAACCCAACTCCGGTAGCGTACAACCATGCCGGATGGCCGCCAGTACATCGTGCAGCATGCGGCGCGGACGCGTATGCATCTGCACATCTCCGCAGGCGGTCACTGGCAACCCGGCGGCTTTTGCGGTGCTGAGCAGCGCTGCCAGGCGGGTCTTGTCATCGGGTCCGAGGCTGAGACTGGCGGCCAGCCAGCTGCGCCCGGGAAAGTGTGATGCCAGCCAGTGTGCGGTCAGCACATCCTCTTCATTTTCCGGTAGCCACAATGCCAGGCAGTGATCGAGCCTGTTCTCAAAAGCGCTGTCCGGCAATTTGTAACTGCCCTTGGGGGCATTGCGTCGCCCGCGGGTGATTAACGTACACAGCTGTGCATAAGCGGTTTTGTCTGCAGCCAGCAGCACCAGTCGCGAGCCATTTTCCAGCCTGAACAGGCTACCGGCCAGCAACTTGATGTCCCGGCCGCGTTGCCGGCAACGCCGGCTTTCTTCAAAGGCACGCACAATGCCGGCCAGCGAGCACTCATCGGTCAGCGCAATGGCGCAATAGCCCAGCTCCGCAGCACGCGCGATGAGTTCCTGCGGGTGTGAAGCGCCGCTGAGGAAGGTGAAATTGCTGGTACAGACCAGTTCTGCGTATGCGTTTGAAGCAAGGTTTGAATTCATGCTGTACATATATACAGCAATCGGTCGTGTATATACAGTAATCGGCCGTGCGGTATTGGAAATTTGTATTTCTCTGTTGCTTCTCAGACAAACATGACTTAATCTCAAGTTTCTGCCAATAATTACAATAATGAATTCATTTCGAACCTATCCAGTGTGGGAGTATATCTATGTCCAGCTACACAAATGCAACCCGTTTCCCCAGAAACCTGACCCGGCAACTGCTTGTCATGATTCCTGCTTTGGCGCTTTTCCTCGGCGCAGCCGGAACGGTGAATGCGCAAAGCGAGGAGGAAGAAGCAGGCTTGCTCGAGGAAGTGGTTGTAACCGGTACGCGTAAAGAGGGCCGGTTACCAACCGAGACACTGTCTCCGGTTGACTTGATCACCGGTACTGCGCTCCAGTACCAGGGCGCGAGTGATCTAACGGATTCACTGACCAAACTGACTCCGTCTTTGAGTACGCAACGATTCCCTATCGCCGATGGCACCGCTTTCGTACGTCCAGTCGTATTACGCAACCTGGCACCCGACCAGACACTGGTATTGGTCAATGGTACCCGCCGGCATCGTTCTGCTTTGGTGAATTTGCAGCTCGCGCCGCTGGGGACGGTTAACCAGGGTTCCCAGGCGGTCGACTTCTCCGCTTTTCCCGCCAGTGCCATCAAACGCGTGGAAGTTCTCAGAGATGGCGCCTCAGCACAATATGGCTCTGATGCCATTGCCGGTGTTATCAACGTTATTCTTAAGGATGACCGCGAAGGCGCCACCATCAATGCGCAATACGGTGAGTACACTGAAGGCGACGGTGAGCGGATCAATTTCAATGCCAATGCAGGCTTTTCTCTTGGCGAGGACGGTTTCCTGAATTTGAGTTTCGAGTACACCGATTCCAAACTCACGTCCCGGGGCCAGGCACGTCCGGACGCAGCAGCAGTCGCAGATATCGTCGGCGCCGGCCTGGTGCCCTACAACGGTCTGGGGCAACGCTGGGGCGACCCGGAAGTCGAAGCGTACAAATTCTTCCTCAACACGGGGATTACTTTCGGTAACGGTGGTGAGTGGTATGCGAATGCAAGCTATATGGACAATACGACTACAGGCGGCTTTTTCTATCGCGGTCCGGTACTCGATCCGATCCATATGATCAGTGCCCGTTCTACATTGATGCAGGACAATAATGGTGATTTCCTGCCCGATCCCGCTCCGCAAACGCTGATTGACAGCATTATTGGCGCCGGGCTCAATCCTGCGGATTACGTTACAGCCGACGGTTCAAGTCCCAGCGGTTGGGTATTGTTAAACCCGATATATACAGAGTTCCCTGGCGGTTACAGCCCCCTGTTTGGAGCAGATATCAAGGATTATGAAGTTGTGACTGGTCTGCGCGGTGATTTTAACGACAACTTCACTTGGGACGCGCGTTTCCGCATCGCGGAAAATGAAATAACCTACGTGCTGCAGGATTCCATCAACCCCAGCCTCGGAAGGCTGTCACCTACCGTTTTTAATCCGGGTACCCTGACCCAGCAGGAGACGGGCGTTAATGTTGATTTCGTAAAAACATTTGATAATTCCCCGCTTAATGTCGCTTTCGGTGTGGAATGGCGCAATGAAACTTACAAGGTCGGTGCCGGTGATTTGGCATCGACTGAAACCGGCCCCACTTTTGCACAATTTGGTGTGGGCTCGGATGGCTTCCAGGGCTTTACCACGGACCAGGCTGGTAAGTGGGAGAAGGACAGTACTGCCGCCTATGTCGATATAGAAACTGATTTTACTGATAAATTCTCCGCTGCGGTGGCTGCGCGCTACGAGAACCACGATGGCTTCAGTTCAACATTTGACTGGAAAATTTCCGGGCGCTTCGCGTTTAATGACGCTTTTGCTGTACGCGCGACGGCAAACACCGGGTTCCGTGTACCCACGCCCGGCCAGATCAATACGCTCAACCTGACCACCTCCGCCGACTCTGCAGGCAACCTGATTCCCAGCGGCTTTTACCCGGTCAGTCATCCGGTCGCGGTGGCACTCGGTGCCGTTCCGCAGCAAACGGAAGAATCAACATCCTTCACAATCGGCCTGGTGTGGACTGCCGCTGATAACGTCAGCGTAACCCTGGATTATTATGATATCTCGATTGATGATCGTATTGGTGCGCTGAATAAAACGGTTGACCAGGCCGCGGTTGACAAGCTCAATGCGGCTGGTTTCCCTAATGCAGACCTCCTGTTGGGCAGTGCCGCCAGTTACTTCAGCAATGCCTTTGATTCCGACATCACCGGTATCGACCTGACCATCGATTCCTATTTCGACCTTGCGGGCGGCACGCTGAACGTGGGCTTCCGGCATAATTACAATGACCAGAAGGTGAACAATATCAAGCCCGGCACAATCAACGCCAGCAGAGCTTATGACCTGGAGAATCAAGTGCCGAATAACCGCTCAGTATTAAATTTCGATTATGTGAAAAACCGCTGGGGCGGACTGGTTCGCTTCAATTACTATGGTGGCTGGAGCACTACGGGTGGCATCTTCAGCCCGGGTGATGCATCAGATGCGTCTGACTACGGCAGTGAGATACTGGTTGACGTGGAAGCACGCTTCCAGATCAACAAAACCTTCTCTATTGCACTCGGCGGTGACAATGTCCTGGACAATTACCCCGATCATGAGCAGGATGGTGTTTTTCAATTCCTCGGTGTCGTCCATTCAATCACGTCACCCTTCGGGTTTAACGGAGCCTTCTGGTACATTCGGGGTACTGCCTCGTTCTGAAACCAGTTAATTGACTGACGCATGACCGGGGCCTTTCTGGCCCCGGTTTGCGATTTGGGAATTTATTCCATCATGCCTTTCCTTAGAGGAGGCTTAATATGGACTCGGCGGAACTGACCCGGAACTCACCGGGTGCTTCAACCCGCAATTGAGTAACCACTCCATCATCCGCGACCAGCGCAAAACGTTGCGCCCGTTTGCCCATGCCAAAGGCAGAGGCATCCATGTCCAGCCCCATCGCTGCGGCGAACTCACCATTGCCATCAGCGAGCATGTCTATGCCATCAGCATTTGAGCTCTCGCCCCAGGCGTGCATGACAAAAACATCATTCACTGCCATGCAGGCGATGGCGTCAATGCCTTTATTGGAGAATTCAGCAGCGCGCTCGACAAATCCCGGCAGGTGATGTGCGGAACAGGTAGGTGTAAAAGCACCGGGTACTGAAAACAGGACAATTTTGCGACCGCTGAAATAGTCTGCGGTAGAAATGGGTTGCGGACCTTGCGCCGCCATTTGGGTCAATACAGAATCAGGTATGCGGTCTCCGACATTGATCCTCATGCCCGGGCCTTAAAAAAACAGATAATTTTTCAGAACGATTGGTCAGGCTGCGACCGCGTCCGTTATCGCAGTTAGCAATACGTCGGGATTTACCGGCTTGGTGACAAATCCGATGGCGCCCTGGCGCATTCCCCATACACGGTCTGCTTCGCCGTCCTTGGTGCTGACAAATATTACCGGGATGGCGTGTGTTGCCTGGTCCCTGGACAATTTGCGGGTGGCCTGGAAACCACTCATGCCGGGCATAATGATGTCCATAAGAATGACGTCAGGTTGTTCCTGGTGGGCGATTTCAAGCGCCTGATTGCCATTCTCTGCAATCAGGGTATTGTGTCCCCACTCTTCAACCAGTTTTTTAAGAGCGAATACCTGGGCTGGAGAGTCATCTACTATGAGCACTTTTGCCATTATCTTGTGTCCACCTGTGATTGGATTTACCCCCCCCGTACCCTAATTATGCACTAATTTCGCAGAAAATTGCAGCAATTACAACAATTAATCCAAACAAACTATATTTATGTAAGCGTAACTACGATGCGGCCCAGGGAATTTCCCGCCAATAATATGCCAAAAGCGTCGGCCAATGTGTCGAGGTTAACTTCGTTTCTTACAATAAAATCAAGGTGTTGTGGCCGCCACTCGTTAGCCAGACGGTCCCACAGGGTTTTTCTTATGTCATAGGGCGTGTTATTGGAACTGATTCCGAGCAGGCTGACGCCGCGCAGGATCATCGGCAAATTCGTCGCATGCAAACCGATGCCGCCGGCCATACCACAAACGGAAATATTACCCCACAGGTCAATAACGCGGGAGATCCCGGCCAGCATATCGCCGCCGACATTGTCGATACAACCGGCCCAGCGCACAGATTCCATGGGCTTTTGGCCCCAGTGCAGGTCGTGGCGTGATATGCATTGGCGCGCCCCCAGTTCCTCAAGGTAATCAAACTGCTCCGGTTTGCCGGTGATGGCATGCACTTGGTAACCGGCGCGGGTCAGGATATCGATCGCGAAACTGCCGACGCCACCCGTGGCACCGGTGACCACAATGGGCCCGGCGGCGGGTGTCTGGCCAAGCGCTTCCATACGATACAGGGATAATGCGGCGGTAAAACCTGCTGTGCCGATGCCCATGGCTTCGCGGGTCGTCAGGCCGGCGGGCAGGGGAATGACGCTATTGCTGTTGAGCTGCAGGTATTGGCTATAACCGCCGTCGCGTGTTTCAGACTGGCTACAGCCGGTCACGAGGACCTTGTCGCCGGGTAAAAAGCGCTCACATTCCGAAGCGATGACTTCACCGGCGACATCAATGCCCCCAATCAACGGGAATGTTTTCAGGATCTGGCCTTTGCCGCTGGCTGCCAGGGCATCTTTGTAATTGATGCCCGACCATTCGCCGCGAATAGTGACATCACCTTCACTGAGGTCATCAATGCCGATATTTTCAGTACCGGCGCGATAACCTTCCGCATCGTTGTAAATGCGGAATGCCTTGAATGTTTCCGGTATACCTGTCATCTGCCTGCTCCCAATCTAATTCCCACGGTGAATGGCGCGTTTATCGACATGCAACGCAGCCTCGTGAACAGCCTCTGACAAGGTCGGGTGAGCGTGTACGATACGCGCCAGGTCTTCAGCAGCGCCATGGAATTCCATCGTCACCACACATTCCGCGATTAGCTCGGATGCCCCGGGGCCGATGATGTGTACGCCGAGGATTTCATCCGTATCCTCATCGGCCAGCATCTTGACCAGGCCTGCGGCATTGCCCATGGCAAGACCACGGCCGGTGGCCGCAAACGGGAAAGATCCGGAGCGGTAGCCAAGACCTTCTTCCTTTAGTTGTTGCTCTGTTTTACCCACCCATGCGATTTCCGGATCGGTATAGATAACCCAGGGCACGGTATCGAAGTTGATGTGCGCGGCTTTGCCGGCAATCAATTCAGCCACTGCAATGCCTTCTTCAGAGGCCTTGTGGGCCAGCATCGGTCCACGTACGCAATCGCCGATGGCCCAAACCCCGGTTGCAGTGGTTTGCGACTTGTCGTTAACCTCGATCTGGCCGTGTGCGTTTAACGCTACACCACTGTCATCGCCAAGCAGGCCTTCGGTGTATGGTTTTCTGCCAACGGCTACCAGCAACCGGTCAAAGCTGATTTCACTTTCACCGTTTTTATCTTCCAGGGTTACTTTAACTTCGCCGTCTGCCACACCGGCTGATTTGACCAGTGTGCCGAGGCGAATATCCAGACCCTGCTTTTTAAACAGGCGTCCGGCTTGTTTGGCTATGTCCTGATCAGCGGCCGGCAAAAACGCCGGCAGGGCTTCGAGCATCGTGACTTCCGAGCCGAGCCGCTGCCAGACTGAACCCAGTTCCAGGCCGATGACACCGGCACCGATCACACCGAGCCGTCCCGGTACTTCGCTCAGGTCCAGCACGCCGGCATTGTCAATGATGTACTCGCCGTCGTATTCAACATTGGGTATCGCAATCGGCACTGAACCGGCTGCCAGGATGATGTTGTCCGCCTCGAGCATTATCGGTTCATCTGCTGCGTGCGGTGTAAATTCAACCTGGCGGTTTGCCAGCAAGCGACCACGACCATGTAGCTGCTTCACTTTATTGGCCTTGAACAGAGCCGCAACACCACCGGTGAGCTTGCTGACCACGCTGTCTTTACGGGCAATCATGGTTTCTATATTCATACTGGCATCGGTGACACTGATACCATGCGCTGCGTAGTCATGCCGCAGGTGGTGGTAGTGTTTGGAACTGTCCAGCAATGCCTTGGACGGGATACAACCCACATTCAGGCAGGTGCCACCAAGCGCGGCTTTGCCGTCTTTACCCGTGCCCATGTCGATACAGGCGGTGCTCAGACCCAGTTGTGCGGCCCTGATCGCGGCCACATAGCCGCCCGGGCCACCACCGATTACGATTACATCAAATTTCTCTGTCATGCTAGTGCTCCTTCAATGTAACAATTACGGATTCAGTTGGTTTGTCAGTGTTCATGGCAAGGCGCTCCTCGCCGCTAATGGCCTTAGTCCTTTCAGAGACCGAGCAGCAGGCGCGCCGGGTCTTCAAGTGCTTCTTTAACCGCGACCAGGAATAACACGGCCTCCTTGCCGTCAATAATCCGGTGGTCATAACTCAGGGCGATGTACATCATCGGCCGGGCGAGGATTGCACCTTCCACCACGACCGGGCGGTTTTTGATCGCGTGCATGCCGAGGATCGCGCTCTGCGGCGGATTCAGCAACGGTGTAGAGAGCAGGGAACCAAAGGTTCCGCCATTGGTGATGGTGAATGTTCCGCCCTGTAAATCTTCCAGCGCAATACTGCCGTCGCGCGCCTTGCCGGCAAATTCGCGTATGCCGAGCTCAGCCTGAGCCAGCGACATGTGTTGGGCATTTCGCAGTACCGGCACCAGCAGGCCACGCTCTGTGGACACGGCAATGCCGATATCCTGGAAACCGTGGTAAACGATTTCATTGCCTTCGAGTGATGCATTGACGATGGGGAATTTGCGCAGGGCGTCACAGACGGCCTTCACAAAAAAGGACATCAGCCCAAGTTTGACGCCATGCTCCTGCTGGAATGCTTCCTTGTATTTCCTGCGCAGCTCCATGACGGCTTTGAGGTCTACTTCATTGAAAGAGGTCAGGATCGCGGCGGTATTTTGTGCCTGCTTCATGCGTTCAGCAATACGCGTGCGCAAGCGGGTCATCCTGACGCGTTCTTCAGGTCGCGGCCCTGCGGGTGCGCCGTGGCGCACATAATCCAGCACATCACCCTTGGTGATACGGCCGCCACGGCCACTGCCGGCCAGTTGGCTGACATCCGCATGCGCTTCCTCGGCGACACGCCGTGCGGCGGGGCTGAGTTTTGCGGTGTTCGCCAACGCTGCGGCCTCCGCTTCAGCCGTTGTCATCTGCGGAGTCTGCCCGGTTGATTCTGCAGGGGCCTCCACGGCACCCTCTTCAATCACGCCCAGCAATTCACCGGAGGTGACGGTTTCGCCGGTAGCGCGGACGATTTTCCCGATCACGCCATCAACCGGGGAGGGCACTTCCAGTACCACCTTGTCGGTTTCGAGATCAACGAGGTTCTCATCCCGGTAAATGGTCTCGCCGGGTTGTTTGTGCCACCCCGCCACCGTCGCGTCGCTAACGGACTCCGGCAATATCGGAACTTTGACTTCTGTACTCATTGTTTTCCTTTCTGGTTTTACTGCTGCAGTCCGGCGCCCATGCTGATGGCCTCGTTCACAAGGACCTTTTGCTCTTCCATGTGGACGGAATAATAACCCGCTGCTGGTGAAGCCGAGCTGGGTCGGCCGGTGTAATAAAGCGTTTGTCCCTCACACATGTTGGCGAACAGATTATGTATGCTCTGGTACCATGTGCCCTGGTTCTGCGGCTCTTCCTGACACCAGGCGACCTCGCTGCAATTTGGATAGCTTTGCAGCACACCGGACAGTGCTTGATTGGGGACCGGGTATAGCCGCTCTATACGTACCAGGGCTATGTTTTTTTGCCCGCCGGCGGCGATCGCTCCAGCCAGGTCATAGTAGACCTTGCCTGAACAAAGTACGACCCGTTTGACAGCTGCTTTGTCGCTTACATCCGGGTCGTCAATAACGAGTTGGAAGCTACCGCCGGCCAGTTCATCCAGCGTGGAGGTAGAAGCCTTGTGCCTGAGCAGGCTTTTGGGCGTCATGACGATCAATGGCTTGCGCGTCTGCATCAGTATTTGCCTGCGTAGCATGTGGAACATTTGCGCAGGTGTGGAGGGTATGCAGACCTGTATGTTGTTGTTGGAACTCAGTTGCATGAAGCGCTCCAGGCGGGCGCTGGAATGTTCCGGGCCCTGGCCCTCGTAACCATGGGGGAGGAACATGACCAGTCCGCACAGGCGACCCCACTTGGCTTCACCCGAGGTCAGGAACTGATCAATGACGACCTGCGCACCATTGGCGAAATCCCCGAATTGCGCTTCCCAGATCACCAGGGTTCCAGGCGCTGCGGTGGCGTAGCCATACTCGAAGCCGGTTACGGCCTCCTCGGAAAGGAGTGAGTCAATGATTTCGACATGCGCATCCGGATTGATTTCCGCCAGTGGCGTCAGCACCGAGCCATCGACCTGGTTGTGCAGCACAGCATGACGGTGGAAGAAGGTTCCGCGGCCGGAGTCCTGGCCGACCAGGCGCAGGTTGGTGCCGGCGTTGATCAGGCTGGCATAGGCTGCGGTTTCACAAAAACCCCAGTCCAGGCGCAATTCACCACGCGCCATTTTTTGCCGGTCGTCGACAATTTTTCTTACCCTCGGGTGCAGTTCGAAGCAATCCGGCAGGCGGGTCATTTGCTCTGCCAGGGCAGAAATCTCTGCCCTGTCCACACCGGTTTCCAGGTTGCTGCTCAAGTCAAAACCAAGCTCGAAACTGCGCCATTTGGCGGCGTATTTATTGCTGCGCGGATGTGCCTCGACATCTGCTACCTGCTCGCCATCATCAAGACGCCGGCGATATTCATCCATCAGCTTTTGTGCCATGCCGGGCGCGATAATTTTTCGGCTCAACAGGTCCCCGGCATATTTATGCCGGGTACTTTTCATGCCCCGGATGATCTTGTACATCAGCGGCTGTGTTGCGGCCGGCTCGTCCGCCTCGTTGTGGCCGTGTTTGCGGTAACAGACCAGGTCAATGACAACATCACGCTTGAAACGCAGGCGGAAATCGCAGGCAATTTTCATGACGTGATGTACTGCTTCGGGGTCGTCGGCATTTACATGAAAAATCGGTGCATGCACCATCTTGGCAATCGCGGTGGCATACAGGGTCGAGCGTACGTCCTCGAGCTTGCTGGTGGTAAAACCGATCTGGTTATTGATAATGATATGCAGGGTGCCGCCGACCGCAAAGCCGCGTACCTCGGACATCTGGAACAACTCCATGACCACGCCCTGGGCGGAGAAAGCCGCGTCACCGTGAACCAGGATGGGCATGACCTTGTCGTGGTTGTCATCGCCACGCCGGACCTGGCGTGCACGGACAGAGCCCAGCACCACCGGATCTACAATTTCAAGGTGGGACGGGTTAAATGCCAACGCCATGTGCATTTCGCCACCCGGGGTCTGGATATCAGAAGCAAAGCCAAGGTGGTATTTAACGTCGCCGGGACGGCCCGGGTTATTGTTGCCATGCTTGCCTTCAAACTCATCAAACAGCATTGAGGGTGATTTTCCGAGGATATTGACCAGCACGTTCAGGCGCCCGCGATGGGCCATGCCGATCACCACTTCCTCCACGCCACCGGCGCCGGCGTAAAGCATGGTTTCGTGTAACAACGGAATGAGGCTGTCACCACCTTCCAGCGAGAAGCGTTTTTGCCCCACGTAACGCGTGTGCAGGTATTTTTCCAGCCCCTCGGCCGCGGTCAGCATCTGCAGGATACGCAACCGCTCTTCATCGTCGACATCGTAATAGCCCTGCGAGCCTTCCAGCCTTTGCCGCAACCAGTCGCGCTTGGCGGTATCGACGATATGCATGTATTCAACGCCAATGCTCTTGCAATAAACACGCTGGACCAAAGCCAGTATATCGGCCAGCTTCATGCGTCCGGTTACGGCCAGGGAGCCGGTATCAAATTCGTGCTCAAGATCAGAGCTGTTCAGGTCATGGAACGCGAGTTCCAAATCCGCAACCGGCTCATGGTGGGCCCTGCCGAGCGGGTCCAGTTGGGCGATTTCATGGCCGCGGATACGATAGGAATTGATCAGCCGTGATACACCGGCCTGTTTATGGTCGGTGAACTCGACGCTGGTGGGGGCCGGGGAACCATTGATGGTGCCGCTGCCGGTTTTGAGCTGGCGGAAACGTTCAGCAACTGCCAGGTGGCCAGTTTCAGGCGTATCGGCTACAGGCAGTGACTCAAAATAAAGACGCCATTGCTGCGGCACACGGTGCGGATCTTCCAGCCACGTTTCATACCAGGCTTCGATATAGGGCGCATTGCCGCCATAGAGATGCGAGGTCTGGTACAACTGCTCGAGGGTGGGGCTCACTGGTTATTCAAGCCTGCGGGTCATTTCAGCGGCGTTGCCGATATAGCCCGCCGGGGTCAGGTCCAGCAGTTGCTGTTTGACTTTGGCGGGAAGGTCCAGGGTCTGCACGAATTCGGCCAGTACCTGCGCATTGATGGTTTGGCCCCGGGTTAATGCCTTGAGCTGTTCGTAGGCGTTTTCGATTCCGTGCAAACGCATCACGGTCTGGATGGGCTCGGCCAAAATCTCCCAGCTGTTATCGAGGTCTGCCGCGAGTTTGGCTGCATTGACCTGCAGTTTCCCCAGCCCCTTGAGCAGGGATGCGTAAGCAATCACACTGTGGCCGACGGCGGTGCCGATGGTTCGCAGTACGGTTGAATCGGACAGGTCGCGCTGCCAGCGTGATACCGGGAGCTTGCCTGCGAGGTGGCCGAACAGGGCGTTGGCAACACCCAGGTTGCCCTCTGCGTTTTCAAAATCGATCGGGTTGACCTTGTGCGGCATGGTGGATGAGCCGACTTCGCCGGCAATGGTTTTCTGGCTGAAATAGCCGATCGAAATGTAGGCCCAGATATCCCTGCAAAGATCGATCAATACCGTGTTGTAGCGGCTAAGGGTGTGGAAGCTCTCCGCCATCCAATCGTGCGGCTCGATCTGGGTGGTCCACGGGTTCCATTCGAGCCCCAGGGATTCGACAAACTCACGGGCAAACTTTGGCCAGTCAACTTGTGGGCAGGCCGTCATGTGTGCATTGAAATTACCCACTGCACCGTTAATCTTACCCAGGATTGGCTGCTCATCGAGCAGCCCGGCCTGGCGTTGCAGGCGTGCAAGCACATTGCTGAACTCTTTACCCAGCGTGGTGGGTGAAGCCGTTTGCCCATGGGTGCGCGACAGCATGGGTAGCTCGGCATATTCGCCTGCCCTGGATTTCAGACTCCCGGCAAGGTCTGCAAATGCCGGTTGGAAGACCTGCCGGCGGGCGTCGGCCATCATTAAGGCATAGGCAAGATTATTGATATCTTCTGAGGTGCAGGCAAAGTGCAGGAATGCGGACAGGGCCTGAAGTTCTTCGTGGCCGCCAAAACATTCCTGCAGATAATACTCGACCGCTTTGACATCATGGTTGGTAGTCGCCTCAATCGCTTTAACTCTTTCGGCACCTTCGGGTCCGAAGTTTTCCAGCAGGCCTTCAAGGTAAGCATTAGCAGATTCGCTGAGCGCGGACACCTGCGGGATTGCGTCGCAGCCAGCCAGTGCCTGGAACCAGCGAATCTCTACCATGACACGATAACGGATCAGGCCGTATTCACTGAAAATCTCACGCAGGCCGTCCGTGTGCGCTGCATAGCGCCCATCGACAGATGAAACGGCGGTCAGTGAAGAAAGTTGCATGCTTTTTGGCTCTGATTAAGGATAGCCTGCATATTGCACCATAAAATGTACCGCCACACAAAGAAATAGTGGGGTGGATCGGGTCTGCTGTTTATCAGGAATTTGTTTTCCGCAGATTACGCAGATATTAATAAAGGCTGAAGCATCTGCGGCCGGCGGATGCGTATGGCAGCAGCCGGTCGTTGGCCACGGCATTTCAGTATCCTGACCTGCAGGTCGCCATCATCTGCTGTGAGTTGCAAACGCAAGGCAGCAGGGGATGAATCACTGGCCGTATTCGCGTGGCGGAAAAGAAAAACTGCTGTTTGCCCGCTTTCTGCAGCCAGTTGCAGACGTCGAATTGCACTGAAAGACAAGCTCTCCGGCCAGGCCAGCAGGGCACCGCCGGGCATACCGCGCAGTACCTGCTCACAAGCCCACAGCGACTCGTTTCTGTTGTGCGTGCGAATCAGCAATAAGCTATCCAGAGCCAGTCCGCGGCCATGCAGGGCAGGCGGGTAGGGTATCCACGGCGGATCAACCATGATAATCCGGCGCTTTTCCTGGCTGAGACATGCGAGTGCCGGTAACAACAGGCTGAGCTCCCCACAGCCGGGGATAGCATGGATAAGCTCCGTAACCGCGCCTGTCGGCCAGCCATGGCCGGGCAGGGCCGCATCCAGAGCCGCATGACCGCTGGCCAGTGTCTGTATTTGGTGTACAGCCTGTTTGCCCCGCCATAACAACGGATGCCGGGTCAATGATGCCAGGTCGGGTGTCACCGGCGCGGATATTTCTTTAAGTGCGGCCGCACAACACCCACGCCCAGGCCTTCGATGACCAGCCCGGTCTCACGCAGGTCGATTAAAATAGGTTCGAAATCGGGGTTTTCGGGTAACAGACGGACATTATGTCCAATACGTTCAAAACGTTTGACCGTGACCTCATCGTCCAGCCGGGCAACCACGATTTGTCCTTTACGCGCCACCGGTGTGCGGTGCACCGCCAGCAGGTCGCCGTCCAGAATACCGGCATCACGCATACTGTGGCCTTCAACACGCAGCAGGTAATGCGGCCGCGGTGAGAACAGCGACGGATCCACACGGTACTCACGCTCAATGTTTTCCTGCGCCAGTATCGGGCTGCCGGCGGCCACCCGTCCGACCAGCGGCAGCGGTGCGTGCCGGCTTTTAGCCGGGGGCAGGCTGGAGCGGGACAGTGCGGTCAGCGTGATGCCACGGGAGTGCCCCGCCTCGATCCGGATCATGCCCTTGCGCTCCAGCGTGCGCAAATGGCTTTCCGCGGCATTGGGGGAGCGGAAGCCAAAGTGCTTTGATAATTCATTTCTGGTTGGAGGAAAACCAATAGAATCAATATGATCAGAGATAAAGTTAAGAACTTCCTTCTGACGTTTCGTTAATGGTTTCTGATTCATGACAGCACCTTGGGTTTGATGCTGTAAATATATACAGTATTTCATATTTATTCAACTGCCAAATAAGCCCTCCTACAGAATCCACAGACCCAAGCGGGGATACGGGGCACTTCCTGACCTCATTGGCTCCGAAACGCGGCGACACGGGTACCTGCCCTCTGAGACACGCTGCGAGTACATCCGTGTACGCTCGGGGCCTGCTCCCGGCAGGCCACGGTCTCAGAGGGCAGGTACCCGTATCACCGCTTGGAAGCTGTGGATTCTGGTTTTGTGGGTTCTACCTAGAAAGGTAGTTCCAGCGCTTCGGTGACGAAGCGGTTGAGTTTGGCGGTGGTGCGGAAGGCTTTGGTGGTTTCGTTTACGAACTCGGGGCTGAGTGCGAGTTCTGCATCGGCCTCGATCATCAGGTAGAAGCTTTTGCGCTTCAGGTCATCAATATTCCGCGCATCCGGGTCGTAGCCCCGTGGCGGGCGTTTCAGGGAGTCGCCCTGGATGCCACCGGCTTTTTTGATGGCTGCAGATTTGGCCAGCTTTTCCCAGGCTGAAGGGTTATCGGCAATAAATTCCCGTATCAGGCCCAGTTGCTTTGCGGGTGGAAGCCAGATTCCACCGCCGAAACGGATGCCGTCGGTTTCTATGTGAACATAGAACCCGGGTGCATGGGCGTCGCGTCCTGCCTGGTGGCGGAAATGGCAGGCGGCGTGGGTTTTATACGGTGTTTTATCTTTGGAAAAACGCGTATCCCGGTAAATACGGAACATGGAACCGCCATGTGGTTTGGGGTTTGCATTGTAATAAGGTGAGATGCGGTGCAGATGCGGTGCGATGGTAACAATGAATTCACCCATCGGGTTGACGACGGATTCGTAATAGCGGGGCTTGTTGTCAGCGAACCACTCGCGGTTGTTGTTGTTTTTGAGCTCCTTAAAGAATTTGAAGAAATCCGTTGGGAAGCCACTAAATTTTGACGTTTTTAAACCTGGCCCCGTTTGCGGCTCAGTGCCCCAGGTTACCAAAACGGGTAATGGCCGTAGTAAAAACCGTGGGAGGGGTAGTTCCAGTAAAAGGAGTTATAGGGACCCCAGTAGTTGTAGTAGGGTCTTATCCGGCGTTTAGGCCACAGGCTGATGAAATCGATATCGACGATCGGGTAGTTGTAGTCATATTCACCCACCTTGCGTGAGTCAAGGTAGATAACCTTGCCGGTAACTGTGACCTCGCGGTCTTTCTCGAAAACTTCCGGGTCGTAGAATCCGGGTCTGCAGGCGATAAACCGTCCGCTGGCCTTGTCCGTATTGGCCGGCCGCATCGATTTCTCCAATTGCCTGGAGAGTATTTCAAAACAGGTATGGTCGTCTTCCGGGCGGGTTTCCAGAATGATGCCACCCCAGCGCACAGACGTTTGCAGGTCTCCTTCGCCAGTGCTTTGCGGGTCAAGAGTTGTATAGTCGCCCTTGAGTTGCTCCGGAATGGTCGTGCAGGCAGACACTATCAGTGCGATTAAGAGGACCAGCAAAGTGGTGCGATTAAGGCCGTTCATAGTAATGCTCCGGTAAATATTACCTGCCAGGATTCTGATCTTACAATGATGCCTGCTGCGGATGGAAATCGTTGATCAGTTTTGCCAATTCAGATTCGTTACAGCCAAATGGCGAATAGCGGCACAGTATGTATAGCTCAGCAATCCGGTTTATTCCTTCATCAGCATACTCTAGTTGACCGCTTGCCATGCTTGCGAGTTCCCTTGGTCCCATGGAGGGCTTCGGTGCGAAGCCTGCAATACAAAAGGCACGGTCCCGGCCAGGTCGAGTGGATTCTGAGTGGCAATAACGAAAACTGGTGAATTGAATGCGCTGGTAACGTGCGCCGATGACGGTAGCCAGGGTGAAGGATCGTATTGCCGGTTTTCCAGTTCTGTTTCCATATAGTTCGCATCCGGGTCCGTGGATTTACCTTCAGCATACTTGAATTAATTGATCCTTGCGCTGGTCACATAAATAGTTCACTTGATTTAAACTGGTCTGAAATGAAAAATACGACATCCCGATGTACGGCCCTGATGTTACCCGGTGGTGGTGCGCGTGGCGCTTACCAGGTTGGCGTGCTCAAAGCCATTGGTGAACTGCAGGATGGCACAGAAAATCCGTTCCCGATTATTACCGGCACTTCGGCCGGGGCGATCAACGCAGCGGTTTTGGCAAGCCACGCGCACAGGTTTTTGGTCGGGGTCAGACAGCTGGAGCACTTCTGGCGCAGTATGCGCTGCGAACGTATCTACCGTACTGATGCATGGACCGTGCTGAAGTCCGGAATGAGTTTTGCTGTTACGCTGCTTTCCGGCGGATTGATTGACGGAAAGATTAAGGCGCTGCTGGACAATACGCCGTTGCGCCAGTTCCTGCAGCAAACACTGCGGCTGGATGGAATACAAACTGCACTGGAGCAGGGCGCACTACACGGCGTGGCGGTGACGGCAGCGGGTTATACCAGTGCCAGCGCAACCAGTTACTATCAGGCACAGCCGCAGGTCAGCGAGTGGGAGCGGCCGCGCCGCAGGGGGCGGGCAACGACATTGCAGGTCAGTCATTTGCTGGCTTCGTCAGCCTTGCCGTTTATTTTCCCTGCTGAACGGATTGGTAATGAATATTTTGGCGATGGCGGCATGCGCCTGGTTGCTCCCCTCAGCCCTGCGATTCACCTCGGCGCAAACAGGATACTGGTTATCGGCACACGTGATGAGAAACCGGACCTGCCGCCGCAGAGTCCCACCGAGTATCCCTCCGCAGGCGAAATCGGCGGTTACCTGATGGACACCATTTTCATGGATACACTCAATGCCGATCTGGCGCGTATGAATCGGATCAACAAGACCCTGGAACTGGTGCCGGAAGACAAACTCAGGCAGGCGGGCCTGATCAGACTGGAAAGTCTGGTCATTAAACCCAGCAAGGATTTGCGCTCTATCACACGGGCGCACGTACACGAGATACCGCGCAGTGTGCAGGTGCTGTTGCGTACATTGGGCGGCTGGGGAAAGGACTGGCGCATGGCCAGCTACCTGTTGTTTGAGGCGGCCTATTGCAGTGAATTAATTGACCTCGGTTATGCAGACGGGATGGAAGCGGAACAGGATATTTACAAATTCCTGAATGCCTCGGGCCGCTGAAAAGGGAAGTCATCAACGGCGATTACCCTGGCGCTGGCACGCTGGGCAAGGCGAACCATGGTCGCTTGCTCTTCGGTGATCACACCGCTTTCGGTCGCGCGTTTAACCAGGCCTTCATAATTTTCAAAATTAACCGTTTCCTGCAAAGCGTTTTTGATAGCGCGTTCGGCAGGAGCAGCTTCGAGCACCAGGTGAAACGCCTTGTGTACCCGCCCGGTTGCATCATCTTTATCAGAAATATAGACACCATCGGTCAGGCGATCACGGGCTTCGTTCTCGTCGAGCAACAAACGGGCCACCGCCTTGACGGTTTTGTCTGTCGGGCCTTTGCAGGGTAGCCCCAACGGAAATACCAGCCAATGTATCAGCCGGCCCAGCACCGGAACCGGGAAGTTTCTGAGTACCCCCAGCAAACTCTGCTGAATTTTATACAGGCTGTCTTCCATGCCCCAGGTAAGCAACGGCAGGTCGCTTTGGGGACGGCCGTCGTCCTCAAAGCGCTTGAGCATGGCGCTGGCCAGGTACAGGTGTATGAGCGTATCTGCCAGCCTGCCGGAGAGTTTTTCCTTGAATTTGAATTTACCACCCAACAGTACCAGCACTGAGTCCGAGATAAATGCAAACACCGCGCTAAAGCGTGTCAACAGACGGTACCAGGCAGCATGTGGACCGCGTACCGGTGCCGATGTCATTCTGCTGCCGGTCAGTCCCAGTAGCAGGCTCCGGACCAGGTTGCTGATGGTGTAACCGATGTGCTCAAACAGGGCATTGTCAAAAACACGCCGCGCCTTGCTATTGGCGATTCCGGTTACTGCCGTCATTTCTTTTAACAGGCTTGGATGCGCCCGGATAACACCCTGGCCAAATATTATCAATGAACGGGTCAGTATGTTGGCGCCTTCGACGGTGATTGATATCGGCAGGGCCTGGTAAGCCCGGGCCAGGTAGTTATTGGGCCCCTGGATGATGCCTTTACCACCATGTACATCCATGGCGTCAATGATGCACTGGCGGCAGCTTTCGGTTTGCTCGTACTTGTTGATGGCCGCAAGCACGCCGGGCTTCTCGCCCTGATCCAGTGCGATGAGCGTCAGCCTGCATGCCGAATCCATACGGTAGGTACGTCCGCCAATTCTGCTAAGTGGTTCTTCCACGCCGCCGAAATAGCCGATGGGTACGTCGAACTGGGTCCGGATCCTGGCATAGGCACCGGTCAGCATCGAGGCCATCTTGCCCCCCGCGACCCCCAGGGAAGGTAGGGAAATCGCACGTCCGGCTGCGAGGCTTTGCATCAGCATTCGCCAGCCCTGGCCAATGCGTTCCTGGCCACCGATCAACCAGTCCATTGGAATAAAGATATCCTTGCCACGGGTCGGGCCGTTCATGAAGACAGCCCCGACGGGCATATGGCGGTTGCCGATTTCAACACCTGGTGTGTCAGCGGGTACTAATGCGCAGGTGATGCCGAGGTCTTTCTCGTCGCCGAGCAGTGCATCCGGGTCATAGGCGTGAAATGCCAGCCCCAGCAGGGTTGCCACCGGCGCAAGTGTGATGTAACGCTTGTCCCAGGAGACCTTCAAGCCGAGGACTTCTTCACCTTTAAACTCTCCCATGCAGACGATACCGCGATCCGGCATGGCGCCCGCATCTGATCCTGCCAGCGGTGAGGTCAAGGCGAAACAGGGGATATCTTCACCGCTGGCGAGACGTGGCAGGTAGTACTTGCGTTGCGCGTCGGTTCCATAGTGCAACAGCAGTTCGCCGGGGCCCAGTGAGTTGGGCACCATCACCGTCACGGCGGCGGTCAGGTTGGCACTGGCGAGCTTCATGACCACGGCTGAATTGGCCTGGGCAGAAAATTCCAGACCGCCGTATTCTTTGGGAATGATCATGCTGAAAAAGCGCTTGTCGCGGATAAACTGCCACACGGGGGCAGGCAGATCCTGGAGCTTATCGCTAATTTCCCAGTCGTCGAGCATCAGGCACAACTCTTCAACCGGGCCATTGATGAATTCCTGCTCTGCATCACTCAGGGAAGGGGCAGGTTGCCGCAACAGTCTGCGCCAGCGGGGCTTGCCACTGAACAGTTCCCGCTCCCACCAGACCGTACCGGCTTCCAGGGCTTCGCGCTCGGTAGTTGAAAGCCTGGGCATAACCTTGCGGTAAACGCTGAACAGGCGGTTGCTGATCAACAGGCGGCGCAGCGGTTTGATTGCAAACCCGGCAAGGCTGACGGTTATGATGCCATATGACCAGCGGAACCAGCCCGGAATCGGGTAAAAATGGCGGAGTTCGGTAAAGGCGAACGTCAGTCCTGCCAGGATGGCGATTGAGATCAGCAGGGGGATACGGTAGTAGGCCAGTAGCAGCAGTGACAAAACGAGTATGGCCAGAAAAAGAGCTGTCATGCTAGGGTTCCTTCAATCCGTCGTGCAGAGCATATCAGCTTGCTCGTAAACGTAATAATAGAGTTGCCTGACTGACAGGGTCAAGACACGCTGTTATGTGGTTGGTGATCCGTACAATACTCGCTCGGCGGAGTACTCTAACACGATTGCAAGAATGCGCATGCCAGCTTAAAATTACAAGTTAATGCCAGTCTTTTTGTTTTTCACAGTTTGGATATACTAAATACATATATATCATTAAATTACCGGGAGTTCTTAAGTGTCTGTTGAACGCACATTATCGATAATCAAGCCTGACGCAGTGGCAAAAAACGTGATCGGAAAAATTTACAGCCGTTTTGAAAAGGCGGGCTTGAAAATAGTCGCAGCAAAAATGCGGCACCTGAGCCGCGCAGAGGCGGAAGGTTTCTATGCTGTACACCGGCAACGCCCGTTTTTTAATGACCTGGTGAAGTTCATGACTTCGGGTCCCGTCATGATCCAGGCACTGGAAGGTGAGAACGCGATTGCAATGAATCGTCAATTGATGGGTGCGACCAATCCGGCAGAAGCTGAGGCGGGAACTATTCGAGCTGATTTCGCGGAAAGTATTGACGCCAATGCGGTGCACGGTTCAGATGGCCCGGACACTGCGGACATGGAAATCACTTATTTCTTTGGTACGTCTGCAGCAGCGGAGTAGACCAGTCGCCCATTTAGCCCAAAATGCCGACAGCAACCGCGTAAATCTGCTTGATCTGGATGAAGCAGGTCTGCGGGGTTTTTTCGAATCCATCGGTGAAAAATCTTTTCGGGCCCAACAGGTACTGAAGTGGGTTTTTCACCACGCAGAAACCGATATCAGCGCAATGACAGATCTCGGTGTCGCCCTGCGCCAAAGACTGGCAGAGATTGCGGAGATTCGCCTGCCGGAAATCATCCGCGAACAGCACTCGGCCGATGGCACGGTTAAATGGCTGATAGGACTTCAGGGCGGTAACGCAGTAGAAGCGGTTTACATCCCTGAGCCGAAACGGGGCACTTTGTGTGTCTCATCTCAGGTCGGGTGTGCGCTGAATTGTTCGTTTTGTTCGACCGGCGCGCAGGGCTTTGCCCGCAATCTGACCTGTAGTGAGATCATCGGCCAGGTGTGGCTGGCAGCAACTGCCCTGGGCCATGAGCGCAATGGCCGGCGCCGCATCACCAATGTCGTCATGATGGGTATGGGCGAACCCTTGCTGAATTTTGACGCGGTTGTGCCGGCCTTGTCATTGATGCGCAATGACCTTGGTTTCGGCTTGGCGGCCAGGCGGGTTACTTTGAGTACCGCAGGTCTGGTACCGGGCATTTATCGCTTGCGTGAAGCCATCGACGTTGCACTGGCCGTATCACTGCACGCGCCCGTTGATGATTTGCGCACCGAGCTGGTGCCATTGAACCGCAAGTACCCGATTGCTGCTTTGATGCAGGCTTGCAGGGACTACGTGTCAGAAAAACACAAGCGGTCAGTTACCTTTGAATATACGTTGATCGACGGTGTAAACGATCATCCCGAACATGCCCGCAAACTGGTCAAATTACTCAGAACAGTACCTGGCAAGCTGAATCTGATACCCTTTAACCCATATCCGGGCACCCGTTATCGCTGTTCCGGTGCAGATCGAATAGCAGAGTTTCAGGAAATTGTTATGCGTGGCAAGTTGATCGCCACTGTCAGGAAGACCCGCGGGGAGGATATTGACGCGGCCTGCGGACAATTGGTGGGTAAAGTACAGGACCGTACGCGAAAAAGTGAACGTATTAAAATGCAAATGGCGGAGACCAGTCCATGAATAAAATACCCCGTAGTGCTCTCATAGCCGGGTTGTTGCTGTATTTGCTGTTGCTGGGCGGCTGCGTAACGAACCAGCCCACTAACCCCGATGCAAAAACTGCGGGCCGCAAGGCCGCGGAATCCAACACGCAACTGGGGGTGGAGTACATGGGTCGTGGCCAGCTTGAGGTGGCCCTGGGCAAACTGAAAAAAGCGGTCAGGGATGATCCGGGCTATGCGCCGGCTCATACAGTATTGGCAGTCCTGTATACGCGGCTTGGGGAGACGGAACTTGCCGCGACGCATTATAAACTGGCGCTCCAGGCAGATCCGACCGATGGGGATGTCAACAATAATTACGGTACATACCTGTGCCGGATCGGCAAACAGAAGGAGGCCATCAAACATTTCTTAACAGCACTGGATGACCCGTTTTACCGTTCCCCGGCAGTTGCTTTGACGAATGCCGCAACCTGTGTTATGGGTACTGATAACCTGGCTGATGCTGACAACTATTTGCGCAGCGCGCTGAAATATGCCCCGGCGTTCCCGGAGGCCTTGTTGACCATGGCGAGTCTGAAATACCAGCAGAAGGACTACCTGAGATCGCGGGCATTTTTACAGCGCTTTGAAGCAGTCACAGCGCAAACGGCCGAAAGCCTTCTTATGGGTTACGAGATCGAAACTGCTTTACGGGATAAAAAGACGGCCCGACAATACCTGTCCCTGTTGAATAGCAAATTTCCTGAGTCAAAAGAAGCGGAGAAAGCCCGGAGAATCAACAGAACATGACCAAGCAACAAGAATTGATTCCAATCGCAGCGGGCGGGTTTCTGAAGCAGCAGCGCAAAGCGCTTAAGCTCAGCCTTGCAGCAGTCGCCAGGACCATCAACCTGGATGAAACCATACTCAGGGCAATTGAAGATAATGAAGCGGACCATATCGCGCCGGTATACAGGAAGGGGTATATACAAACCTATGCGAACTATCTGAAAATCCCGCAAGATGAAATCCGAAAACTGTTGGCTCAAACGCCTGCAGCTGAGGAACCTTTACACGCCATTTTTTCTGCACCGCCTAAACGCAGCGTGGTTGACAAATGGTTGCGTGCGAGCAGTTACGTACTGGCATCACTATTGATCGGTACACTGGCGTGGCAATTTACCCATGAAGCTGTGCGCCTGTCACAGAATGGATCAAGGCTGCACAACGGGCAGCAAGAAGTACAGTCTGCCAATACCACCTCACTGCCGGGACAAACGCTGACCGGCCCCGTGAGTGCTTCCATTGCATCCCTCGATATTTTAAACGACACTCCAGCGAAAAGTTCAGACGCCGCCGGGCAGACATTGGCGACGGTGTCCAGGGCGCCATTGCCTGAGGGCGAAGGCCGCCTGCAAGTTAATGTGTCGGCTGACAGCTGGATAGAAATAAACGATGCGGATGGCCGGGAACTGGAACTGGATTTGTTGCGCGGCGGCAGTAAAAAGAGTTATCAGGGTAAGTTGCCATTCCGGATTTTGATCGGGCGCGCCTCCGCCGTCAGGCTATCCGTGAATGGTGAAGCGGTAGATTTGACACCCTTCGTCAGTGATGACGTTGCACGGATGACCTGGCCGCAGCAACTACCGGCTCAAGAACTACGGGCCGCGGGCGAGAAGCCAGACGAAAACTGAAATGACTACCCCGATTCGTTCAATCCGTGGGATGCACGACATTCTTCCGGAAGATATGCACTACTGGCATGCCCTGGAAAAAGCTGCGGAACAAGCATTTGCTGCCTGCAACTATGAGCAGATACGCATCCCGTTACTGGAAAAAACTGAGGTGTTTACACGCGCCATTGGAGCGGCCACAGATGTGGTCTGCAAAGAAATGTACAGTTTTGAGGATCGCAACGGCGAATCTCTGAGCTTGCGCCCGGAAGGCACCGCCGGCGTGGTGCGTGCAGCATTGCAAAATGGATTGCTGTACGGGCCGGTTAAACGGCTTTGGTATAGCGGACCGATGTTCCGCTATGAACGTCCTCAAAAAGGTCGCAGCCGGCAATTTCACCAGCTTGGCGCAGAGCTTTTCGGAGCCCCGGGGGCGGATGCTGATGCCGAGGTCCTGGCGCTGGGCACCCAGCTCTGGAGCAGGCTCGGACTAAATAATTTACGCCTGGAAATTAACTCCCTGGGCAATGCCCAAGAGCGCAACGTATACAAAGACCAGTTGCAATCATTCCTAAGAGCCCATCAGTGCGACCTTGACGACGAGACCAACGAGCGGGTTGAGCGTAATCCATTGCGTGTGCTTGACAGCAAAAACCCGCAGGTAATAGCCCTGCTTGAAGATGCGCCCCTATTGATGGATCAGCTCGGTGAAGCGTCACGCAATCATTACCAGCGCCTGAAGTCCTGTCTTGAGCACCTGGGAATTGCGTACCATGAAAACCCGAGGCTGGTGCGCGGCCTGGATTACTATTGCCACACCGTGTTTGAGTGGATCACTGACGAACTGGGCGCACAGGGCACAGTTTGTGCCGGTGGCCGCTACGATAGCCTGGTAGAAGTCCAGGGCGGCAAGCCCTGGCCGGGAATCGGTTTTGCCATGGGTATGGAACGCCTGGTTGAACTGCTCCGGCAAAAAGACGATACGGCAGTTCCCGCTGTACACGCATACCTGGTTGCCGTGGGTGAGGGCAGTACTGAATCTGCATTGAAACTCGCGTATGATTTGCGCGCCGGCGCCCCGGATCTGCGTTTGGTCAACAACCTGAACGGCGGCAGTTTTAAGGTGCAATTTAAACGGGCAGACCGCAGCGGAGCCGGCCTGGCGCTGGTTTTGGGCGAAGACGAGATGCGTAACGGGCAGGTGGCAGTCAAGTTTCTGCGCAGCGATAAAGCACAGTTGACCCTGGACCGTGATGCTACTTTAGACTGGATTCGAAGCTATATCGGCTCCATATAGACTTATCGCCGGGTGCAAACCCGGTTAACTACAAATTGATGGATTAAGTAAATTCAATGTCTGATATGTACGATACCGTTGAGCAGGGTGAACGCGCAAAAAAATGGCTGCGGGAAAATGGCAGCGCCATCCTCATGGGCCTGGTGCTGGCCTTCGGCCTGATGTTCGGCTACAAACAATGGCAGAAGTGGGAAACAGGTAAGCGCCAACAGGCGTCTGCTGAATACCAGGCGCTGGCCGGCTTTCTGGAGTTGGGTACGATGGATTCTGCGGTGCCTAATTATGAGGTACTGAAATCCGAATATCCTAAATCCGCCTATACGGCCATGGCTTCACTGATGATGGCCAGAGCCCGTTTGCAAGCTGGCCAACTCGACCTGGCAGCGCAGGCCCTGACCCATGCAATGAAAAATGCACAGCCGGATCCCGTCAAGGTCATTGCGCGGGAGCGGTTGGCACGGGTCAGGCTCAGCCAGGGCGATACCGCGGCAGCGCTGCAGTTGCTTGATGCAGCACCGTCAGATGCGGGCTTTGAGTCGCAGTTCGCTGAGATTCGAGGCGATATCTATCGTGCAAATGGCTCAACAGAGCAAGCTATTGAAAGCTACCGGACCTCGCTGGGCTTGCTCGATGAAGGAGTCGGCAACCGGCAATTTCTCAACATGAAACTGGAAGCGCTTGGCGCAAATAGTGAAGTTGATGCTGACGGAGGTGAAAAGTGAGGCGATGGCTTTTTCCTGCGCTCGCAATAGTTTTACTGCTCAATGGGTGTAGTTGGATAAAATCCTGGGGAAAAGACGATGATGATGCTCCCGCCGAACTGGTAGAGTTTGAAACTACGCTGGAAGTAGGCAAAGTCTGGTCTACAGGTGTAGGCAGCGGACTGGACAAAGCGGGTCGTCAATTACGACCTGTGTATTCATCCGGAACTCTGTACGCCGCCGATTATAAGGGCCTGTTGATGGCTATTGATGCCGGCAGCGGACGTAAGCTTTGGGAGATCAAAACCAAACTGTCATTTACCGGCGGGCCCGGAATTTCGGGCGAATTGTTGTTGATGGGCACGCAGGATGGTGAGGTATTAGCGTTTGATGCGACCAGCGGCACCCAGCTGTGGTCGGCCACCGTCACCTCTGAAGTACTTGCTGCTCCCGCTGTAGCTGATGACATTGTTGTTGTCCGTTCCATCGACGGACGCGTATTTGGCCTGGATGCAGACACGGGCAGACGTATATGGGTTTATGACCACAGTGTTCCGCTGTTATCGTTGCGGGGTAATTCGCCGTTGCTGCTGCACGCCGGCGTGGTTTTTATTGGTTACGATGGTGGCCAGGTGGTGGCATTGCGCCAGGATGACGGTACCCTGATATGGGAGCAGACGCTGGTAACGACCGAAGGCCGCACCGAGTTGGAGCGGCTGTCTGATATTGATGGGCAACTGATGTTCGTTGCTTCAGACCTGCTGGTCGCAAGCTATAAAAACCGACTTGCTTCACTGGCAGCCGATTCCGGTCGCTTACTTTGGTTTAAAGACATCTCGTCCGCCACCGGTGTTGCGGTGAATCGTGTCAACCTTGCGCTCAGCGACCAGGATGGAAACCTGTGGCTGGTTGACCGGCGCAATGGCGCTGAATTCTGGAAGAACGATCAACTGCTGCGCAGGGGGCTCACCCGTCCGGCAATCTATGGCAGCTTTGTCGTCGTGGGTGATGCGGAAGGCTATTTACACTGGCTTAATATCTCCGACGGTAGGTTTGCTGCACGTGCCAAGGTCGGTGGTAAGGGTTTTTCCGGTCCGCCGCTGGTGGTTGGAAACACCTTGTATGTCATGACCAAAAAAGGTGAGTTGGTAGCATTTCGTGCGGGTGCAGCGTTGAATTAGTGGTCTGGCAATACTTGCCTGTATGATGCCGACATGCTGAAACACTTCAAGATGCCCTAGACCATGTTGCCCGTTATAGCCATTGTCGGCAGGCCGAACGTCGGCAAATCTACGCTGTTTAATGCCCTGACCCGCACCCGTGACGCACTGGTCGTGGATATGCCGGGTGTTACCCGCGACCGACAGTACGGCATCAGCGACGTGGGTGAAACTCCATGCGTCCTGATTGATACCGGCGGTCTGGTTGGCCAGGCCGAAGGTATCGAATACCTGACAGCCCGCCAGGTCCACCAGGCCATTGACGAATCCCAGTTGGTGTTCTTTGTCGTCAGCGCAAGAGAAGGGCTGACCGCCGAGGACGAAGCAATCAGCGAGCTGTTACGCCGGCACGACCGAGCGGTTGTGCTGGTCGGCAATAAAACCGATGGAACGGATCCGCATGTATCCCTGGCAGAGTTTGCTGCCCTGGGCATGGGCCACGCATTGCCCGTGGCTGCTTCTCACCGCAGGGGCGTTACAGCCCTGATGGAAGAAGCATGTGCGGTTTTACCAGTACCCGATGACGGTGAAGCGGGTGAAACGGAAGATGAAGACCGGTTACGCCTGGCCATCGTCGGTCGGCCCAATGTCGGCAAGTCGACGTTGGTCAACCGTTTGCTCGGCGAAGAGCGTGTGATGGCATTTGATTTGCCCGGCACCACCCGCGACAGCATCAGCACATTCATGGAACACAAGGGCGTCAGCTACGAACTGATTGACACCGCGGGCGTCAGGAGACGCTCCAGGGTTACCGGGGTGGTTGAGAAGTTCAGCATCATCAAGGCATTGCAGGCAATTGACCGGGCGCATGTGGTGGTCCTGATGCTGGATGCCGGCGAGGGCATTACCGATCAGGACACCACCTTGCTGGGACATATCCTGCAACGGGGCAGGGCGCTGGTCATTGCACTGAACAAGTGGGATGGCATGGAAGAGTATGACCGCAAGCAGGTACTTTCGGAAATGGACCGGCGTCTGCAATACGTTACCTGGGCCCGGCAAATCCGCTTGTCTGCTCTGCATGGCTCAGGGCTTAAAGAACTGATTAAAGCGGTGGAGGAAGCCTGGCGCAGCGCGACCATGGAAATGCCTACGCCGGAACTGACACGGGTACTGCAAAAGGCCTGGGAAGCCCATCAACCACCCATGAGCCAGGGCCGTACGTCGCGTTTACGCTTTGCACATGCTGGTGGCAGCCTGCCGCCGAGAATTATCATTCACGGCAATCGCACAGAAGCAATCCCGGCCTCCTACAAGCGCTACCTGGAAAATGTGTTTATCAAACACTTCAAACTGCGTGGCACACCGCTATTTATTGGTTTCCGTAGCGGCAGCAACCCGTACAAGGACAAGAAAAACAAATTGAGCGCCCGGCAACTCGCCAAGCGCAAGCGTCTGAAGAAATTCACCAAACGTAAAAAATAAGCTCCTTACAACACCCAGGAATGCAAATTGCACTCGATTTGATGGGTGATGAGCGGGTCATCCGGCGTCACTTTCGATGGCCAGAAATCCACCATTTGCCCGGAGCGGTCAAACAGGTACTTGTAAAAATTCCAGCGCGGGCTTGCATCGTCCCCGAATTCTTCGCGAATGGCGTGAAACAGCGGGTGGGCCGAGATTCCCATGATGTGGTATTTTCCTGTCATCAAAAAACTGACATTGTAATTACTGGCGCAGAACTCCGCGATCTCTTCCTCGGTACCGGGTTCCTGGTTGCCGAAATCATTGCAAGGCATGCCAATAACGATAAGGCCGCTCTGACGGTAATCTTCCCAAATGTGCTCGAGTGCCTGGTATTGCGGCGTGAATTCACACTCTGAGGCAGTATTGACGATCAGGATAGGTTGCCCCTGGTAATTCCTCAAGGGTATGGATGCGCCGTTCAAAGATATGAAAACAAACTCGTGTACGTTCATTTCAATCCCCTGCGTGAAGCTGCAATCCAAGCATAGCTTATCGACTACAGTTATGCTCGCTATCCGTTACAATAGCCTGACTTTTCCAGTCCGAAAACTGACATGAATGGAGCCGTGAAACCGAACGCTGCAAAGATACTTGACGGTCTTGAGGTCAGTGCTGCCGTTCTGACTTCCGTACACGATGCGATCGAAGCTCATGTCGGGTCAGGCGGCCACCGGCCCGGTTTGGCAGTCGTGTTGCTGGGCGATGATCCGGCATCTTCCATTTACGTGCGGGCCAAGCGCAAGGATTGTGAACTGGCAGGGATACAGGCAAAGGACTTTGACCTGCCGGCTGAAACTTCACAGGTGGAACTGCTGGACTTGATTGATGAGCTCAACCGGGACGACGAAATCCAGGGCGTGCTGGTGCAACTGCCGTTACCGCCGCATATTGATGAAGTCGCTGTTACCAACGCGATCAGCGCCAGCAAGGACGTGGACGGGTTCCATGCCTTCAATGTAGGCCGCCTGGCACTGCGCCAGCCCGGGCTGCGTCCCTGTACAGCGCGGGGAATTATGACGCTGCTGAATTACTATGGCATCAAGGTCATGGGACGGCATTGTGTTGTAGTGGGTGCATCGAATATCGTCGGGCGGCCGATGGGGCTGGAATTGCTCTACCAGGGGGCGACCGTGACAACCTGCCACCGTTTTACCGAGAACCTGGAGTTTTATGTCCGGCAAGCCGAGGTATTGATTATTGCCGTGGGGAAACGCGGCGTTGTGGATGCTGACTGGATTGCAGAGGGTGCTATGGTCGTAGATGTTGGCATTAACCGGTTGGATTCCGGTAAGCTGGTTGGCGATATCGACTTTGAACGCGCAGCGGCAAAAGCAGCATGGATATCACCTGTACCGGGCGGTGTCGGTCCGATGACCCGGGCCACCCTGATGCAAAACACGGCCGAAGCGGCCGGCATCGACATCCCCGAACCAAAGAAACCGTAACCGGTCTCACCTTCTCCGAAGCGCGGCGACACGGGGTACTTCCCCCTGCGACACGCTGCG
>BTRB01000001.1:0-50819 GCA_036986175.1 Gammaproteobacteria bacterium | reverse complement strand
GCGTGGCCGACGATGAACAGCGTTGCGGTTTCCATATCAATACCGATGCATGTCATGTCGTGCAACCTCTGATGGAACTCCTCGTCATGCTCCCACACCCTCCGGTTAGTGGTGTAAATCACACCGGTCCGGTAGTCGACACCGTGGGCCAGTATTTTGTCCGAAACAAACTTATGCAATTTGAACGAAGGCAAGGCCGGTACTGCGGGTGGAAAATAATCGTCGCTGGTGCCCTCGCCGCGGATGGCAGCTATCGGTAGTATGAAATGGCCAATTTCAGTGGATTTCTTCAGGCCACCGCATTTACCCAGGAACAGCACACCTTTTGGCGACACTGCTGTGAGTAGATCCATGATGGTTGCCGCATTACTTGAACCAATACCGAAATTAATGATGGTCAACCCATTCGTGTTGGTAGCGGCTTGCATCCCACGGTCTTCGCCATAAATTTTGCAGTCGAACTTCTTTGCAAAGTGACGTACATAATTTCCAAAATTGGTGAGCAGTATATATTTGCCAAACTCATTCAATGGCATGCCGGTATAACGCGGCAGCCAGTTGCGGGTTATCTGGGACTTTGTCAGCATACTATTGTTCCTTTGCCAGGCTTGCTACTTTAAGCACTTCACGAACGAACGGCACGGTAATTCGCCGTTTATGGATTAAAGCTGCACGCTGCAGGTTTTCCACGGTTTCCATCAATGCGGCCATGCTCCGGTCATGGCGTTTCAGTAAATACTGCCGAATTTCAAAAGGCAAGCTGATACCCAGGGCGTCGCTGCGTAACTTAATGACTGCCAGCTTATCCTGATCCTCAAGCGGCATCAGTTGCAGGCGTAAACCCCAGGCCAGTCTTGAGGCCAGGTCGGGCAGGCCAAGATTCAAAGCAGACAGGCGTTCACGGCTGCTAATGACCAACCGCCCATTGGCCTCCCTGATGCGGTTGAAACAATGGAACAGAGCCTCTTCCCAGGCCTCATCGCCGGCAATGACATGCAGGTCATCCACGCACACGAGATCCAGTTCCTCCAGGCCTTGCAAGGATGCAATCGCATCTTTGGGTAAGCGCTTTAAAGCAAGGTAAAAAGCACGCCCCTGCTGCTCTCGGGTCTCATGGCACAAGGCGTTGAGTAAGTGGGTCTTGCCACTGCCCTGGTCACCAAACAGAAAAACATGCGAGCCAGGATCATCCGCTAACTGCTTCAAAGCCTTGACGACCGCCTCATTCGGCCCTGCAATATAGTCGTCAAAACGACAATCGTGCCGGGGTATCAGTTGCAACGGGATTTGTGGCGAGAACAACATGTCTGTTCAACCATCTCCGCCTGAGGACAGGTTATAGATATCACTTTGCCGGTATTTTTTATGTGCGTGGCGAACCAGGACGTTGAGTGCTGCTGCCACCGGCAAGGCCAGCAAAATTCCCAGGAATCCAAATAACTGCCCTCCGGCCAACACCGCAAAGATAACGGTCACCGGATGCAGACCGATCCGGTCACCAACCAGTTTCGGCGTCAGGTACATTCCTTCAGCAGACTGGCCGACAGCAAAAACGACCAGTACCATAAGCAGGTGGAACCAGTCCTGAAACTGAAAAACGGCCGCGCCGGCCGCGACCAACACACCGACAATTGACCCCAGGTAAGGCACAATACTGAGCAGGCCGGCTCCTATTCCAATCAGCACCGCCAGTTCGATGCCGACCATGGACAAGCCGATAGAATAAATCGCCCCCAGCGCGAGCATGACCATCAATTGTCCACGGAAGAACGCGCCCAGTACTTCATCCACTTCGGCCGCCAGAGCACTGATTTCACCTTCCACATTACGTGGCAATAAGTCGTGTATGCCCCGGACAAGTAAATCCCAGTCCCGCAACAGGTAAAACGTGACGACCGGAATCAGCACGAGGTGCGTCAGCCAGGTCGCCACGGCCATGCTGCCGCGTGAGATAAAGTCAATAACGTTAAAAGTAGCCGAACCAATTTCTTTCCAGTATTCCTTCAGCATGTCGGAAAACTGGGCCGGATCAAAACCCTGCAACTCCAATCCCACCTTGCTTGCGAGCCAGGGCAACACCGTACCGGAGAACCATTCAATCCATTCCGGCAGGCGTTCAACCAGCAGGCGGATCTGATCAGCCAGCAATGGAATCAGGATCAACAAGACCACGGTCAGTAGCGACAACAACAGAATAAATACACTACTGACGGCCAGGGTTCTGCCCACTTTCCAGCGCCATATGGATACCTTCTCCAGGCGGTCAACCAGCGGATCACCAAAATAGGCCAGAACGGCTGAAACGGCAAAAGGTGTGATCACCGGTGCCAGCAAATAAACCAGCCAGCCACCACCAACCAGCAATGCCAGTAAAAGCCAACTGCGTGAGTCAGTTATCATCAGGGTAAAAACTCATATTCATAGTTACTCCCGAATCTTGCAGGCATCAATACAGAACCGCGGTTGAATACTTCAATCAGGTACTCTGGCGAAGCATTGAGCTGCAGGCGAAAATGCACGACACCGGGCTCTGCCCCAAGGATATCTACAGCAGTAACCAGGTTCAGGCCCTGCAAATACTCCAGCGCACGTGCGTAATCACCGGCGCTGAGCAATTTACCAACCGTGATACCGACAGTCCATTGTTCCTGTTGCGAGGCCGTAATCGTATTGGCGGCCGCAATCTGGTCGGTCATTTCGTGGATGCCATCCACCAATGCGAATATCAGCTCAGGGTCAGCATTCCGCCAACTCCAGAATTGCCCTCCGGCGGCCAGGTTCCAGCGCAATGTCCACTGCGGTCCTTCGCGCCGGGCAGCAATGATCGCGACGCCGTCTTCCGGAGCGCCCCGTTCAACCAGGTAGTCGGTAAAGCCACCCCAAACCAGGCCCATATCGATCAATTGTACCTCTTCCTCGTCCAGATCAGGCCATATGACAGGCAATCCCCGCAACGCCGCCACATCTTCCATCGCCTCCCAGGCATATTCGTACTCGACCGGCTTTAACTGCCTGCCGCGGCCATCATCAAGGATCACCCAGATCTGTACCGGTGGCCGTTCCTGCTGCCAGCGGGGCAGACCGATTTGCTGCACAACCCTGTCAATTTCATGCTGCATGAAACTCGCTACTAACCGTAACTCCTGTTTGATGCTGCCATCAGACCCGACCCGCTCGACATTTTTATAGCGGAATGAAAGCAGTATACGGTCAGCATTATCGAGTGCCTCATCCAGTGATAGCGAGATCGGCATTTCACGCTGGCCACTGAGTTTCTGCAAAACCTGGATCAGTGCTTCGGGTATCGCCTCATTGCGATCATCTTCACTTTGACTTGGCACAACAACCTCGCCGGAATACAGGTCGAATTCAGCAACTGCATCACCCGTTACCAGATACAGGATAAGAATTGTCAGCAATATTTTTTTCATCTGTATTACCGGGCGGGAACAGGCCCTGTGAGAGCTAATTGTTCACTTACAAATAGATCATGAACTCCTTTATAAGATACCATAGGACGTTATGAATTCGCATGCATAAACGGACCCGGCATTGAATACTAAACCGGAAAATACTTCGCCATTGAGTTACCTTGACGCAGGTGTAGACATTGACGCCGGCAATGAATTGGTGGAGCGGATAAAGCCTGCGGTCAAGTCTACCAACCGCAGCGGCGTGGTCACCGGACTGGGTGGCTTTGGCGGCCTGTTCCAACTCGACACCCGGCGTTACAAAGAACCCTTGCTGGTCTCCGGCACAGACGGTGTCGGTACCAAGCTGCTGCTGGCCAGGCAACTTAATATCCATGACACGATCGGTATCGACCTGGTTGCCATGTGTGTCAATGACATTCTCACATGCGGCGCAGAGCCATTGTTTTTTCTGGATTACTACGCCACTGGAAAACTGAGAATTGACAATGCCCTGGAAGTCATTGAGGGCATTGCCGAAGGCTGCCGACAGGCCGGCTGTGCGCTGATCGGTGGCGAAACGGCTGAAATGCCAGGTATGTATGGCGAGGACGAATATGACCTGGCGGGGTTTGCAGTGGGTGTTGTTGACCGGCCACAGTTGATCGACGGCAGCCGTATCAAGGCTGGCCATTGTGTTCTGGGGCTACAATCTTCCGGGCCGCACTCCAATGGCTATTCTCTCATCCGCAAAGTGCTGGAGCGATTCGGGGGTGATCCGGGTATGTCTCTTGATGGCACCCATGATGGACAATCGCTTTGCGAAGCATTGCTGGCGCCGACCAGGATTTATGTAAACGCACTGCTGCCGTTGATCGAACGGTACACGCTAGATGGCCTGGCGCATATTACCGGCGGTGGTATCAGCGAAAACATCATTCGGGTAATACCCGATGAGTTGGGGCTGGAAATTGACCTGTCCGCGTGGGCCTTTCCTACAGTATTCAAGTGGTTACAAAATATCGGCCAAATTGATGAAGCAGAGATGTTACGTACATTCAACTGCGGCATTGGCATGGCGATACTGATGAACGAGGATTCCGCAGATGATATTTTTCATACGCTGACGTCAGCGGGGGAAGCGGTCTACCGCCTCGGCAGGGTGGTCAAACGTGATGAGGGTGAATCGCGCGTCACCTATATTCGCTCATGAAGCACACGTCGACAGAGCAGGGCAACCTGAAAGCTGCCGTGCTCATTTCCGGTACCGGCAGCAACCTCAAAGCGCTAATTGATGCCGTAAAGTCCGGTAAGCTTGAACTGGATATTGTGCGGGTCGTTTCTAACCGCGCCCTGGCCGGCGGTATTAAGTATGCCAGGGCGGCAGCCATACCGGTCAGCATCATCAGCCATAATGCTTACCCTGACCGCCAGGCACACGATGACGCGGTTGTCCGTGTCCTTGACAAGGATCAGGCAGAACTTGTCATCCTGGCCGGCTACATGCGCATCCTCGGAGAAATCTTCACCGCCAGGTTCAATGGCTGCATGATCAACCTGCACCCTTCGCTTTTACCGTTGTATAAAGGCCTTGACACCTATGCTCGAGTTCTAAAGGCAGACGATCAGGAAACCGGTGCCAGCATCCACCTTGTTACGCCTGGTCTGGATGCGGGCCCGGTCATCTCGCAAGTCAGGATACCTGTCAAGACCGGCGATGATGCCACATCACTGGGCAAAAGACTGGGCCCGCTGGAGCATAAACTACTGGTGGCAACCGTTGATCAATTCTGCAAAGGTAAAGTCCGCTTCGACGCCGGTGACTTGATGTATGAGAATCACGTGCTGAAACAACCGCTGCAAATGAACCACGATGGCACGTTTCAGTAAATTCGTTTACACCTTATCAGTTTTGTTCAAGTATCAGGCAACTCCGTGCGCAAGCTGAGCGCATGAATCTCATTTCCCATCAACTCGCCCAGTGTCGCAAAAACCAGTCGGTGCCGCTGCAGCGTGGACTTGCCTGCAAATGAACCGCTGCGGACCACGGCTTCATAATGAACGCCATCACTGCCACTGACATCGACTTCGGCATCAGGAATACCTGCACGTATTATTTGCGCTATTGTTGTGCTATCCATAGACTATCATCCTCTATATTAAGCAGTTGCTCACTGCAAAGAATCATCGGGCTGGAAAACCGTCTAATGACCATTGACCGATTGTCCGGTGGACGAACGGTATTGAACTTTCAGGAGCGACTATAATAGTGGATTCTATCGTCATTAAGAACTCCCCGTATATGTTAATTGCGCTTAAGACCCGCCAGAGAAATACCGATTTGGGCCATCAGCCGGTATGCTGACAGCCGTCATACAATTGGCCGCTGGATTCCTTTTGCTGGTTTGGGGCGCAGACCGACTGGTTGCAGGTGCATCTGCAACCGCACGCAACCTTGGCGTGTCTCCGCTGGTTATTGGCCTGACCATTATCGGCTTTGGCACTTCAGCACCCGAATTGGTTGTTTCGGCCGTTGCGACCCTGCAAGGAAATTCGGGACTCGCTGTGGGTAATGCCATAGGATCAAATATCGCCAATATAGGCCTGGTGTTAGGTGCGACTGCATTAATATATCCACTACGGCTGGAATCCACAGCACTGAAACGCGAATATCCGATGCTGCTGCTGATTATGCTGGTGACTTTTTTGATGGGTCTCAACGGTGGATACAGCCGCACGGAAGGATGGGTTTTGCTCGGCGGGTTGCTGGTAGTCATCCTCTGGATTATTCGCATTGGCTTACGCCGCCCGCCTTCAGACCCTCTGGCTGAGGAATTTGAGGCAGAAATCCCAACGGATACGCCGCCCAAAGTCGCCTTGTTCTGGCTCGTTGTAGGATTGATCGTCCTGCCTGTCAGTTCGAAGTTCCTGGTTGACGGTGCAATCCATGTCGCCCTGATGCTGGGTGTAACGGATGTGGTTGTCGGCTTGACTATCGTGGCTCTCGGAACCAGTCTGCCGGAACTCGCAACCGCTATCACTGCCGCCTTGCGCAAAGAAGACGACCTCGCGATCGGCAATATTATCGGGTCCAACATATTCAATCTGCTGGGTGTGCTTGGCATTGCTGCCGTGCTGCGCCCGGTGCAAATATATCCCATTATCCTGGCACGTGATTTCCCGGCGATGTTCCTGATTACAGGTGCGTTGTACCTGTTGGCTTCAGATTTTCGCGGCCCGGGCCGCATCGGCCGACGCTCTGGCAGTGTGTTGCTGGCCATGTTTATCGGTTATATTGTCCTGGTCTGGATGAGTTCCGGCAGCGTAGACCTGCCAGCAATGGGTTAGAATACGCACATGGAAAGCACTGCCCTGAAAAGCCTGGCCCGGGCCGTTGTCAGTACCGAAGCCGCCGCCGTTGCCAGCCTCGAAAGCCGCATTGACGATACATTTGTTAGCGCCTGCGAGACCATTCTCGCCTGCCGTGGGCGGGTCGTCGTTCTGGGCATGGGAAAATCAGGTCACATTGCCGGTAAGATCGCCGCGACACTGGCCAGCACAGGAACACCCGCTTTTTTTGTTCATCCGGCAGAGGCCTCCCATGGTGACCTTGGCATGATTACCGGCGATGATGTCGTGCTGGTACTATCCAATTCCGGTGAAACCGATGAGGTCAAACAAATACTTCCGCTACTCAAACGCCTCGGCGTAGGTATCATTGCCATGACCGGCAAGCCCACTTCTACACTGGCCAGGCATGCAAATGTAAATATCAATGTCGAGGTTTCTACCGAAGCCTGCCCGTTGGGCCTGGCGCCAACCTCCAGCACCACCGCAGCGTTGGTCATGGGTGATGCACTGGCAGTTTCGCTGCTGGAAACAAGGGGGTTTACCGCGGAAGATTTTGCGCGTTCACACCCGGCCGGCCGGCTTGGCAGGCGCCTGCTTTTGCATATCAGGGACATCATGCACAGCGGTGATGAGATGCCCGTCGTATCAGAATCCGCCAGTCTCTCACAAGCCATCATGGAGATGACGAGAAAACGCCTGGGTATGGTTGCCATCACCGCTGGCGACATGAAAGTCCTGGGTGTGTATACCGACGGTGATCTTCGCCGCACCATGGAACAGGCACTGGACCCCCACAGTACGTCTATCAGCGAGGTTATGACCCACAACGGCAGATCCATACTGGCAACGGCACTGGCAGTAGAAGCAGTGGAACTACTGCAAAAACACAAGATCCAGGGACTGCTGGTGGTCGATGAACAATCCCGCTTGCAGGGTGTGCTTAATTTTCATGATCTGTTACAGGCAGGCGTGGTCTGAATGTCAGTAATGGACCCAGCATTGCAGGAACGTGCCGGAAAAATTCGCTTGCTGGTGCTGGATGTTGACGGCGTTCTGACCGATGGCAGGTTGTTTTTCGATAACGCCGGCAATGAAATGAAGGCTTTTAACACCCGCGACGGACTGGGTATGAAAGCGTTGCAACGCTGTGGAATCGAGGTGGCAGTTATCACCGGCAGGAAATCTGCGATTGTTTCACAACGCATGGCCCAGCTGGACATCCGGCATGTCTATCAAGGCCGTGAAGACAAACTGAACGCTTTCACACATTTGCTGGAAGCCACCGGCTTCGACGCGGAACAGGTATGTTTCGCCGGTGATGACTGGATCGATTTACCGGTCTTATTGAGGGTCGGGCTGGCGATCACGGTGGCAGACGCCGATGAACATGTCAAAGCGCATGTCCACTGGGTCACACAGCGCAACGGTGGTGAGGGTGCGGTCAGGGAAATTTGCAACCTGATACTGGCCGCACAAGGTAAAGACAAAATCATTCTGGATGCAATTCTGGCATCATGATCAGTCGTAAAACACAACGCGGAATATTTGCATTAGTACTGCTGACCAGTGTCAGCTTTTGGGCCACCCGCGAACAGCAAGATGATGCAGTCGAACTGGTTGCTGGCCTGGATCCCAAACTTGACTACGTACTACGCGACTTTGAACTACAGGTTTATGACACGAACGGCAAGGTAACATTAAATATGCAAGCACCTGTTCTGAGCAATGATCCCGTGTTGGGATTGGGCATTGTTGAGAATCCGCTGCTGGTCCTGCAACAACAGGATATTACCTGGGAACTGACAGCGGATTCAGCCACGATTACGGCCGATAAGGAGCATGTTGATTTATCAGGCAGGGTGTATGTGCAAAGGCTTGAGGTACTGACCGGTAACCACGCTGAGTTCAATACCAGTGAGATCATGGTAGAGGTCACACCGCAAACTGCCAGCACAGCACAGCCGGTCAGTTTATTTGACGGGCGCAACCACATGGATGCTGTGGGTTTATACCTGGACATGATGAACGATACATTTCAATTAAAACAACAGGTTGAAGCTATTTATGCAGTTGATTAACCGCCAGCCCATCACGCAATTCCGCCTTTGGCTAATGTTGTGTCTGTTGACTTTCAGCCTGATTCTAAGTTCGTCTTCGCAGGCTCTGGAGTCCGATCGGCAACAACCCCTGGAGATCAACGCCAGTTCCACTGACGGCATGCTGGGTGATGGCATAACCACTATGCGCGGGGATGTTGAAATCCGCCAGGGAACCTTGCACATAACGGCCGATGAGGCCGAGGTAAAGAAAGTCGACGGACGGGTACAATCCGTGATATTCCGGGGCCAACCGGCATTTCTTGAACAGGAGATTGAAAAACAGGGAATGGTCAAGGCGACCGCCAGGGTTATTGACTACCAGGTTGCCAATGGCCTGGTGACACTGAAAGGTGATGCCGACGTTCAGCATCCTCAGTACCAGATCTCCGGTGAATTGCTGATCTATGATCTCAAAATCCAGCATTTTAAAGGCAGCAGCGCTGATAATGGCAATGGCAGAATTCGTATCCGCCTGGACCCGGAAGTTCTCAACAAAACCAGCGATGAGGAAAGCAAGCAGCCAGGAAGCAAAATATCAGACTCTCCGGTACCTGCAGCGGAATCAAATTCTGACAATTCCGGCAAGGACAATTCCGAAGGGGATGGCGACTGACATGCTCAAGGCTACCAACCTACACAAATCCTACCGTAAAAAAGAGGTAGTACGCGGGGTAACCATCGAGGTGGAGCCGGGCCAGGTCGTTGGTCTGCTTGGCCCGAATGGCGCCGGCAAAACAACCTGCTTTTACATGATCGTAGGGCTGGTCCCGACCGACAAAGGGAGTATTACCGTGGATGACGTGGACATTACCCACAAACCGGTGAATATCCGCTCCAGCCTCGGCGTCGGTTACCTGCCGCAGGAGGCTTCTGTATTTCGCAAACTTTCGGTGCGTGACAACATCCTGGCTATCCTGGAATTGCATCGCGACCTGGACGTGGATGAGCGCAATGAGTTGCTGCAAACACTGATGGAAGAACTGGGAGTTGCACACCTGTCCGACCAGATGGGCCAAGTGCTGTCAGGTGGAGAACGGCGCAGGGTTGAAATTGCCCGTGCACTGGCTGCCAGGCCGCGCTTTATCCTTCTGGATGAGCCATTCGCAGGTGTAGATCCGATTTCTGTCAGGGAAATCCAGGAAATCGTAAAACACCTGATAGACCAGGATATTGGTGTGTTGATCACCGACCACAATGTCAGGGAAACGCTCGGTATATGTCACCATGCGTATATTCTGAATGAAGGGCAGGTTTTGGCACAGGGCAGTCCGGAGATCATCCTTGCAAATAAAGATGTACGCGATGTTTATCTCGGCACAGAATTCCGGCTCTGACTACAGGGCCTGCAAGCGATAGCAATGGCAAATCCTTCACTGCAACTGAGGCTAACGCAAAAACTGGCGCTGGCACCGCAGTTGCAGCAGGCTATTCGCTTGTTGCAACTCAATCGTATCGAGTTACGTGACTATATCCAGGAACTGGTCGATGAAAATCCCTTACTTGATCACCAGGAGGACGCCAACCAGAGCGAACGGGAGCGCTCAGATGTATCCCTTGAAAGCGAGATGGCCGAAACCCGAAAATCCGAAGAGCATCGCGCCCAGGATGATCAGAATTACCAAACCGATGACTACGAGTCCGACCAGTGGCAAGCGGATGCGGGGCTGGAGCAATGGTCAGATAATTCCGCCTGGACCAATGACTATTCCGAGCGCCAGATTGTTGATACCAGTTCTGCTTCGTTGCGTGAACATTTGCTGGCACAAATCCGCCTTGCCCACTTCAGCGAAGTGGATGCGGCCATCGCCACGGCCATTGTGTATGCACTTGATGATGATGGTTTCCTGATCGACAACATCCAGGAAATCCGCATGAGCCTGTTACCGGAAGTGCTGGCTGAAGACGACGAAGTCCTCGCCGTACTACACCGGGTGCAACGCCTGGAACCGGTAGGCGTTGCCAGCCGCGACACTGGCGAGTGTATCGTGATCCAGTTGTTGGCCCAGCCCTCCGGTACCCCCGGGAGTGACCTGGCCCTGAGGCTTGCGAGGGATTTCCTTGACCTGGTCGCAGCCAACGCCTACGAGGAAATGTTGCGGGAAACCAAGGCTTCTTCGGAAAATCTCAAACAGGCACTGGAACTGATCCGTGGGCTCGAGCCACGGCCGGGAGCCCGCTTCGACAATCGTCAGGATGAATACCTGTTACCCGATGTTTATGTTCGCCTGGACGGTGACGAATGGGTGACCACGCTGAGTCCGGACAACAACCCGAGTCTGTGCCTGAACAAATACTATGTGTCCCTGCTACGTAAATCAGGCGGTAAAGACGCCGAATATCTGCGTGGGCGTTTGCAGGAAGCACGCTGGTTGCTCTCCAGCCTGGAACTACGCAACCGTACGCTATTGAAAGTATCCCAGTGCATCGTTGACGCCCAGAAGGGCTTTCTGGCTGACGGTGAAATCGCAATGAAACCGCTGATACTCAAATATGTAGCCAAACGTGTCGGTGTACACGAGTCAACTGTATCCAGGGCCACCACACGCAAGTATATGCTGACTCCAAGAGGTATTTTTGAACTGAAATATTTCTTCTCCAGTCACGTTCGGACCATCGGCGGCGGCCAGGTGAGCGCCACCGCCACCAAAGCCCGGATCCAGATACTGATTGAAAACGAACCACAGAAACAACCTTTGAGCGATCAGGAAATTTCTGAACTTTTGCGTGAGACCGGGATTCTTGCAGCCCGGCGCACGGTTGCAAAATACCGTGAATCCCTGGGGCTGGGCTCATCCAGCGAACGTCGACGAGCGTATCGAAGAAACGTTGAGTTTTAGTGTCCGTACTCCTTCAAGGTGATAGAAAATTCATAGCTTGAAGTATAAACTGTGAGTGTTACCGGTAAACACATCACCCGTAACAGGTATGGAAATCAATGCATATATCAGGTTCATTTATCAACACCAAAGCCTACCCCAAACCCATTGATGTAAGTCACATCAGCCTTATATTCAGTAGTAAGCGATACCTATACAAGGAGATAATTGATGCAGATCAATATTACCGGTCATCACGTTGAAGTAACACCCGCACTGCGTGCATACGTTACCGAAAAAATGCAAAAGCTGGCTCGTCACTTTGACCGCGTGAACTCTATCCATGTCATTTTGAATGTTGAAAAACTGCAACAACAGGCTGAAGCCACAGTAAAAACCAGTGGACGCACGCTGTTCGCGACCGAAAGCGCAATGGACATGTATGCCTCTATCGACGGCCTGGTAGACAAACTGGACCGCCAGGTCCGGCATTACAAAGACCGTATCACCAGCCATCACCATTCCAGGCCCGATCAAATCGTACCGGGCGGCGAATACTGACACCTGCTACCCGGATATTGACGACCTGCCATGCTTGATAGTGACTTACTAAGCCCAGACCGCATTCTTGCCGGCGTCAGGATTAAAAGCAAGAAGCGGTTACTTGAGCTGATCAGCATAACACTGGCTAAAAAAAACAAGGACCTGAGTGCAAGGGAAATCTTTGAAAGCCTGTGCGCCAGGGAGCATCTTGGCAGTACAGGTCTTGGCCATGGCGTTGCAATTCCACATGGGCGCGTCAGTGGCACAGATGGGGTGGAAGCACTTTTTTTGCGACTGCCAAAACCCCTGCCCTTCGATGCCGAAGATGGCAACCCGGTAGATTTGCTGTTTGCACTCACCGTTCCGAAAAACTGTACTGAAGATCATACAAAATTGCTTGCAAGCATAGCTGAGCGCTTCAGTGACCAGGAATTGCTGGAACAGATTCGCAGCGCTGAGGACGCCAATGAGATCTGGCAGTTGCTTTCCAGTCCTCATCCATGAGGCATTGAATTATGGGCAGTAAAGATAAGCCCGTACAGGATGTCGTGATCGTCAGTGGCCTTTCCGGTGGCGGCAAGTCTACCGCCCTCAATGCCCTTGAAGACCTCGGTTATTACTGCATTGACAACCTCCCTGCTGCCATGTTGCCTGATTTTGGGCCGCATATTTCTGCCAACCCGGAGTTGTACAAGAAAGTTGCCCTGGGTATCGACGCCCGCTCACGTGAATCCGACCTGCAGGTGGTGATCGACTGGATAGAGTGGCTGCGGGCTAACAATTTTAATTGCAAACTTATTTTTGTCACGGCAGACAAGCCGGTCCTGATCAAACGTTTCAGCGAAACACGCCGGCGTCATCCGCTTACCCGTCGGGACCAGGTTCTGCCTGAAGCAATAGAAACAGAGAAAGAACTACTGGAGCCATTGCGGCGTTATGCAGACCAGGTTATTGAAAGCAGCAATAGCAACATTCATCAACTCAGACGCCAGGTTTGGAGCTGCGTAGACAGCCGCGCGAGCGGTATGACCATTGTGCTGCAATCATTTGCGTTCAAGCGAGGTGTACCGCAGGACGTGGATTTTATGTTTGACGCACGGATCCTTCCCAACCCTTACTGGGAGAAAGACCTCAGGCCACTAACCGGCAAGGACGAGGCTGTCCGGCAATGGCTCGAAAGCAACCCGGCAGTCGTCAGTATGACAAAGGATATCCAGGCGTTTATGCACCACTGGCTACCCGCATTTCAGGATGCGCAACGCAGTTATGTCACCATCGGCATAGGCTGTACGGGGGGGAAACACCGCTCCGTCTACCTTACAGAAAAGCTGGCGGCCTCCCTTTGTGTTGACCATGAAAACGTACTGGTTCATCATCGTGAAGCACCTTCCTGGAACGCCAGTGCTCTGCCAACCCCGTAAAGCAGGAACAGAGTTCCTTAGGAATTCTCCCCGGACTCTTTATAATAGAGCACCAGTTTACCCGGGCCTTTTTAAAGGCCACCCTCCAATCCCATCAGAAGGTTGACGAAAACGATGCGGGAACAGCAGCACGAAAAAAAAACTGCCCGTCAACTCGACCGCTTATCTGAAGCGCTGGACAGCGGTGTTCAGTCACAGGTCAAGCAACTGATCAACAGCCTCAATGGCGCTGAAATCGGTGATTTGCTCGAGTCTTTGCCACAGGCCAAGCGCCAGGTTGTATGGGAACTGGTAGACACCGATCTTGACGGCGAGGTATTGGTAGAAGTAAACGATGAAGTGCGTGCCGGCCTCATTCGTGACAGCTCACCGACCGACCTTGTACAGGCAGTGGGTGAGCTGGATATTGATGACCTTGCGGATATCCTCAACGATCTGCCGGACGACGTCATCACCGAAGTCCTGCACGCCATGGACCGCCAGGACCGTGAACGGTTGGCACAGGTCATGTCCTACCCGGAGGATTCAGCCGGTGGGCTGATGAACCCCGATGTTGTGACGGTGCGCCCGGATGTCAGCCTGGACGTGGTTTTACGCTATTTGCGGCTCAGGGCCGATCTGCCCAAGGTCTTTGATCAGTTGTTCGTTGTCAATCGTACCGGGAAATACCTGGGTCAGTTGAGGCTTGCTGATGTCTTGACCAAAGATCCTGCCAGCCCGGTAGCAGAGTTAATCGATACCTCGACCAACGCCATCCCGGTGAATATGCCTGACCATCAGGTAGCCATTGAGTTTGAACATCATGACCTCGTATCAGCACCGGTGACCGACCAGGATGGATACCTGCTTGGCCGGATCACAATCGATGATGTGGTTGACGTTATTCGTGAAGACAGCGACCACATGGTCCTGACCGCTGCCGGCCTGGATGAAGAAGATGACATGTTTGCACCTGTTGTGCAATCCGCGCGCAAGCGTTGGGTCTGGTTGGGTGTGAACCTGATTACGGCGCTGCTGGCTGCCTCTGTCCTGTACGCTTTCGAACCAACATTGGATCAGTTGGTGGAACTCGCCGTTTTGTTTCCGGTGGTCATGAGCATGGGCGGTATCGCTGGTACCCAAACACTGACATTGGTGATCCGGGGTATGGCCACCGGACAAGTCAATCCCCGCAACTCCAGGGATATTCTGCGTAAGGAACTGGCGGTAGGCATACTCAATGGCATCGTGTTTTCTATAGTGGTAGCGGCCATCGCCTACCTTTGGTATGGAAACCCGGGGCTGGGACTGGTTATGGGCATCGCGATCATTGTAAACCTGGTAGTCGGTGCCCTGGCGGGGGCCTTGATCCCGGTTATTCTGAAACGTATGTCAATAGATCCAGCGCTCGCAGGTGGTGTTGTATTGACCACCGTGACCGATGTTATTGGCATCCTGGCCTTCATCGGGCTGGCCAGCTATTTGCTGCTCGCGAATTAGGGCCTGTTAACACTTGCCAGCATGCTGATACTTCTGATCACACAGGAGCCGCCGCTAACGCCAAACGCAGTCGCAACCGGCAATGCCATTCGCACTGCCCAGCTTGATGGCGCGCTGCGCCGTGGGGGGCATACACTATCGCAAACGTGGCCGGATACGCAACACAGCCCGCACAAAGATGCCTTTCGCAACCGGGATGAGTTACAGGCAATAATTACCAGGCAACGTCCGGACGCCATCCTGGTTGCATATTGGGAACTGCTGGAATTACTCCCGTTTGAATTGCCACAACCGGTAATCGTTGATTTTGTTGCACCCAGGCCGTTGGAAGCCCTTTATGAGCATCCGGAGCAAGTCCGTTCAGAACTGCAACGATTGCAGAATAACCTGTCAAAGTGCGATTTACTGCTGACCGGCAACGAGGTGCAAAGAGACCTGCTCTGGTTTACCCTGCTGCAGGCAGGCTTTGACTTGCGCGGATGTGAACCTGTACTGGTCGTGCCTTTAGCCGCAAAGCCCGCCGGCAAACCTGAGTCTGACCCGGAATCCGATGGCTGGACCCTGGTCAGCGGTGGCGTCAGCTGGCCATGGCGAAAATCTGATGAATATTGGCAGGCCATCCATTCCATGCAACAGGATCTGGCTTCGGAAGCGCCCCGCCTGGTACTGTTTGGCGGGCAATATCGCTGGCATGAAGACGCTTCCCAACCAAATGAGCTGCAACAGGAAAACCTGTGGAAGACGGCACCAGGCAATCAAACCCAGGGGCTTGCAGCCTATTCCCTTTTCAGCCGCTTTTTGCTGGAATCTGCCCATATTGGCCTTGAAGTTGCACATTGGAATATAGAAAGGAAATACAGCCAGTCTTTCCGTTCACTGGAGTTTCTGCGCCATGGTTTACCGTTGATATGCAATGATTACCTGCCAATTGCCGGACTGGTTAAACAATATAAGGCTGGCTGGACTGTCCGCGGACCGGAAGAGCTTACCGATTTGTTGCGCAGCATCATGACGATGCCCGGGGAATGGAAAAGCCGTTCAGAAAATGCAATTCGCCTGGTAGAAGAGGCGCTGAACCCCGATATCGCGGCCGCACCACTACTTGACTGGCTTGAACTACCGGCAAAAGCCCCCCAATTGCCCGCAATACTACAGCAGCCTGCGCCAGTGGTTCTTGTTAAACCACCCTGGCCAAAACGGCTGAAACGGCAGGCCAGGCTACTCAGGCGTCTCTGCCTCAGCCGGATTTTTCACTCCCGGCCCGGTGACAATGTCCTGATCATTACCCGCAGCGACCTGTTTCCTGACGACCATGGTGCTGCAGTCAAGATCATTGAAACCGCCCGGGCGCTATCACAGCACGGCCGTAAAGTTGGTATCGTCAGCGATGACCGGAAACACTGGTGGTTGTTCGAAGACGGCCAAAAACAACGCTGCCGGCTACCTTTCTGGTTGCGCCTGTTAAGCCTGCCGCGTTCGCTGACCCACAGTCTGCATTTAAGTAAGGAATTACCGGAAAGCAATGCTTTTCTTTACCTGCCCCTGACCGATAACAGTTTCTTCTGGCATTGCCTGTACGCTGGCAGGAAGCTGAACGCCGGTATCTTGCAGGCTGAATTTCCCGCCTATGCAAAGCCCTGTATTGAGGCGAGGGAGATTCTGAATGCTGCGGTGGTGCTGGTGGAGCACAATGTCGAATACACGCGGCTCAAGGCACAGGTGGCCGAACTGACCAATGCGCAGTTTCGAAATTTTCAAGCTATTGAAATTGATCTGTGCAATCGTTCCGACGCCGTCATCTGTGTGTCGGACAACGACCGCCAGCAACTGCTCAACGACGGTGTCAAGCCGGAATTGCTGAACACCATACCTCACGGCTTTGATCCTGTGCCTTACACCCTGCCTGCAAAAGACGGCCTCAGAGAAGAATTCGGACTGCCGGATAATGCCGTGCTGATGGCTTTCCATGGTACATTTTCCTACCCGCCTAACCGCGATGCACTAAAGGTATTCGCAGAAACACTGCTGCCGCAACTCGAAAGTGCTAATCTGCCGTTCCACGTCATCGCGATAGGCCGCAATCCGCCCGCTGACGGCCTGCATCCCAACATTCACTTCACCGGCAGCGTTGAAGAGGTTGGTCCCTGGTTGAAAGCCTGTGATATGGCAGTCATTCCGTTACGTGACGGTGGAGGTACCAGGTTGAAAATTATCGATTGTTTTGCTGCTGGCTTACCCGTCGTCAGTACCTCCAAAGGCATGGAGGGTATTCCAGTTGTCAATCAGCGTGAAGCAATCATCAGTAATGACTGGGTTAACATGCTGAATGAAATCATTGACCTGGCGGAATCCAGGGAACACCGTGATCGATTATCCGCCGCTGCACTGGAATTTGTCTCCGAAATGGACTGGAAAAGCATTACCAAACGCTATCTCGGCGTATTTTCTGCGATCCGACTGACAAGCAAATAATTGCAAAACCACACGGGAAAATATTAGTGAATAACCATCTTGATACGGCTGTGAAAATCACCGAGGTTTCCGGGAAGAAAGCAATGGATACCTTTATCCGGGTTCCCTGGGAACTTTACCAAAATGATCCTAACTGGGTCCCGCCACTGATCGCCGAGCGCAAAGAAGCTTTCTCAAGCAAGCATCCCTATTTCGAACACGCCGAATGGCAGGCCTGGGTTGCCTGGCGGGATGGCAAGCCTGTCGGGCGTATTTCTGCGCAGGTCGATGAACTGCATCAACAACAGTACGACAGCAAAACCGGTTTTTTCGGCATGCTTGAAGCAACCGATGACAATGAGGTTTTCAAAGCCCTGTTTAATGCCGCTGAAAGCTGGCTGCGGGACCGGGGTATGCGTCAGGTTGTTGGCCCGTTCAACCTTAGCATTAACCAGGAGATCGGCATTCTGATCGAAGGGTTTGATTCCCCACCTTATGTCATGACACCGCATTCACTACCTTATTACGGTAAAGCTATTGAGCAGTGTGGGTATCAACCGTCACAGGACCTGCTCGCCTATGAACTGGACTCTACGACCCTTACTATTCCCAGGGTAATGCAAGCATTGCTAAAGAGAAGTGCCGACCGCGTCAACGTCAGACCTTTGCAGCGCAAACAAAAAAAAGCCGAACTGGAAGTCATGCGCAGTATTTTCAACGACGCGTGGGAAAACAACTGGAATTTTGTACCGTTTACGCGCGCAGAGTTTGCAGCGATTGGCAAGGAGCTGATGATGCTGTTACCCGATGAGTTTATTCAGATCGCTGAGCTCGATGGTGAAGCTGTCGCCTTTGTTGTGTTGATCCCCAATATTAACGAAGCCATCGCAGACCTCAACGGACGCCTGTTACCATTCGGTTGGGCCAGGCTGCTATGGCGTCTGAAAATAAAATTTCCAAAATCAGCCAGGGTAGCCCTGATGGGTGTCAGGCAAAAGTACCAGAACACGCGTTTTGGGCCGGCACTTGCTTACATGGTCATCAAGAATGCAATGGATGCCGGTACGGCCAAAGGACTCGAGCGCGCTGAAATGTCCTGGGTACTGGATCATAACCAGGCCACCAGGAATATTATTGAAAGCATCGGTGGCGAAATTTCAAAACGCTATCGGATGTATGAGAAAGACCTTTAGCCCGACTATCGCATGACCAAACAAAACGCACCGTTCCGCTCGATCATTCTCGCAGGGGAGCGCCCCGGCGGTAGCGCACTGAGCCACGCTTTCGCGATTCCGGCCAGCGTGCTGGTGCCGGTCGCAGGCAAACCTTCCCTACGGCGTGTGATGGAGGCCATCAATAACAGCAGACATGCACAAGGCGGGGTGATCTGTGGGCCATCAGCCAATGTGCTCAACCAAAGCCAGGCTTTACAACAACTTCTGCAAGACCCGGATTTTCAATGGCTGGCACCGGCGACGGGACCTGCCTCCAGCGCATTGTTGGCGCTTGAGAAGCTCAACCACTACCCCGCACTGCTGACTGCCGGCGACCATGCACTGGTGACAGGCGAAATCGTGGATGATTTCTGCACACAGGCACAGGCTCAGGCACTCAAATCAAAGCACGATTTTGTCATAGGCCTGGTGCCATATTCCCTGGTCAAGGCTGCCTGGCCGGAATCGAAGCGCACTGTTTTAAAATTCTCGAACGGACAGTTTTGTGGCAGTAACCTGTTCGCCGCACTGAATCCGAACGGTATGAAGGCACTGTCTTTCTGGCGCCAGGCAGAAGCTGACCGCAAACATCCCTGGCGGATCGCACGCCGCTTTGGCTTCGTCGCCTTACTGCGCTATGTGTTCAGACGACTGACCCTGGATGATGCGCTACAGGCACTGTCAACAGCTGCCGGTTGCAGTATCGGCTACGTGCGACTTGACCATGCCAGGGCTGCAGTAGATGTCGACTCCATCGCAGACCAGAAATTGGCCGAGAAGATTTTATCGGGTCAATAAACTGTTCAGATGATCCCCGAGCCTGTGCGTCAACGCCAGCAGCGTTAAAGTAGGATTAGCCCAGCCACCGGTTGTAAACACCGAGCTACCGGCGATATGCAGGTTCTGGTAGCCATGGACTGTGCAGTTGGCATCCACAACGCCGGTCTTCGGGGAGTTACTCATGCGGGTTGTACCCATGTGGTGATAGCCGCCAATGGGGTGATTACCCACACTGGCATCAACCGGCCACTCAGGTGTACCGTCCTCCAGCCACTGGTAAGTTGTTACCTTGCCCAAGCCAAGCCGGTCAAACTCCCGCTCCAGCGTTTTGCCAAACTGCAACATGGTCTCCTTATCCAGGTCACAAAGCTGCCAGTCCAGGTCTGCCCTGGGGTAGCCAAGTGCATCCATTTCACTAGAAAGGCATACCCGGCTGTGCGGGTTAGGCGCCTGCTCAGCGCGGGCAATCACGTACAGGCCCATACGGTTTACCCTGGTACCAAAACGCAACAGGGGCATTGATACGTGGCGCTGCAACCAATCTTGCGTACCCCGCCAGGCATGCCACAAGCGCCTTCCGGATCGAGATGGTGACAAACTGTGTTTCAGATTCAGGTACACCCGTTTGCTTACTGTGGCACCCCTGGCCGGGTCTTTCTGAAGTTTGAATGTGGCTGCACTGTTAAGAATGCCGAGGCGTTTCTGTAAAGACGGCGGCAATACCAGTGCCGGCGCAACCGGCACATCAGTTGCCGGATAACGCTTGCGATACAATGCCCAGAAGGCTGCCGGATCTTCTGTTTCGATATGGGCAACTCTGCCATGGGGGTGCTCCATGAAATAACGCCCAAGCTGATCGTGCTGATTGCCGATTCCAGAAGCCTCAACCGTATTGGAAGCCAGCAGCAAACGGGCATTTTCAATCGCACCGCAGGCGAGCACAAAATGACGCGCGGTAACCTGCAACTTTCTGCCCTGCAGGGTAGTCGCATCCAGGCGGGTGACGCTTGCAGCATTCTCAGCCGCCTGCAAACCGACCGTATTGGCATGCAGGACAATACGCACATTCTCAGATTTGATCAGGTCATCACTGCGGCGACTGTTGAAGCGCTCGGCAAGATCATCAAAGCGCCAAAACCGCGTTGTGATCTCTTGCGGGTCAAATCCAATGGGTTGCAGTCCCAGCTTCTGCCAATTGCCGGCCTCGTAGTCAAACTCACCCAGTTCAAGCGAATTGTGTGCAATACGGTAATAAGCCTGCAGATCATCGAATGTGATTGGCCAGCCACTGTGTGGCACCCAATCACGTTTCTCAAAATCGATTGGATCCAGTGGAATGTTGCGGCCGCCCCAGATATTGGTTGTGCCGCCGAAAAAACGCAAGCGGGCATGGTCCAGATCGTAATATTCCATACCGATATTTTTGCCGTCAAACAACGATTGGGTGGCGTCTTCATAGTCCATGCCTCCGCCTTCCAGCAGGCATATATCACGACCGGCATGCATCAGGTCCCGGGCAAGAGCTACACCCGCAGCGCCAGCGCCAACAATGCAAACCTCTGCATCAAGCATCATATCCTGAGCGAATTTTTCCAGATCGATCAACATACTCGGGTCCTTGCGTTTCCAGGGCCTTGAACAAAAGCACAGACGCATTCGTGAGTATATCAATTCTGCATTTTGCAGAATGCTGAAATCGTGTTTTAATGCAGCACTTTTTCCCGTAAAAAAGGAACTCCTGATTGAAAGCTATCATTTTGAGTGCAGGCCAGGGTCGTCGACTGATGCCTCTAACATCAAACCTGGCCAAATGCTGCCTGCCACTTCACGGCATTTCCATACTGGAATGGCAATTGAGCCAGATTGCGCAGTGCGATATTGATGAAGTGGTCGTTGTTACCGGGTTTGCCTATGAAATGGTCGATGCGATCGTGGACAAAGTTACCGGCATCAAGGTGTGGACACTGCATAATCCGATGTACGCCCACACAGATAACCTTGGTACCTGTTGGGAAGCGCGTTCTGAAATGGACGGGCCATTTGTGCTGATGAATGGTGATACGCTGTTCGAAGCAGCCGTTTTACAGCGCCTGTTGGCCTGCGACAAAGGCTATCCGATCACCCTCGCTACCGACACCAAGCCTCATTTTGACCTGGACGATATGAAGATCATCGCGGATGGAGATCGCCTGATAAAAGTAAGCAAACAACTGGATATCAGTCTGGTGAACGGTGAAAGTATTGGCCTGATGGTATTCAACCAGGCGGGTGCAGAGGCTTTTGCACTTAAACTCGAGGAAATGATGGACCAGGTAAATGCTCTAAAACTCTGGTACTTGTCCGCTATTGACCAGCTTGCCAGTGAGGGCATTGTCGGCATTTGTCCTATCCACGGGTTAAGCTGGTGCGAAGTCGATGATGCGAACGATTTCGCTGCTGCGCCAGATGTCGTTAGTCAGTGGCCGACCTAGGGGGGCGTTCTCAATTAGTCACAATCAGTTTCTGGGCGGGACTTCAATTATCACCCCATCAGCGCCGGCGGCCCGGTAGCGGTCAGTGCTGATATTATATTCGATTACCTCACTCCTGATTTCTTCACGGTCCAGCTTGAGCACAGCGCCACCGGATAATTTCAGCATATTTGTGGAACGCTGATATTCCACCGCCGGAGCCGCAGCTTCCACCGTGCTTTGCCCATCACCCTGATTGCGGTTGATCAGAAAACGCGCGGGCGAACCTTTAAGATATACTTCGTCCGGTCTGTCAGGCTGGCCATAAACTGTTGCGTGCACGGATTCCAGTTGCCAGTCGCGACTATGCATAGTGAAATTACCGTTAAAATGCAGGATACCGGGCTGAATATCCTCGTAAGCTTCATCTGCGCTGATACTGACCGTTTCGATGACGAGGTTTGCCGGCGATGATGCACCGGCGGGAGGGGCCATCACGGCAAGTAGTACAATTTGACAACGAAGGAGTGTTTTTAGCATACAAAACTCTTGCTGAAAGGTACCAAGCTGCCCGATCATAACAACTACTGGCAACCACAGTGTGAAATGAAAAGCCGAAACCTGCACAAATATGATTATTGACCGTTACCTGATCAGGGAGGTTGTGCAACCATTGCTGGTGATTTGCACAGCGCTGCTGGTTATTTTCATCACCTACAGCCTCAGCCGGTTTCTTGTAGATGCCGATGCGGGCCTTTTACAAGTCGGTGAGGTCGCACAACTGACTGTTCTCAAATCCCTGATATCACTCGACGTATTGCTGCCACTCAGCCTGTTCCTGGCCGTCATGACCGGCCTGGGACGCTTATACACCGATTCAGAAATCTACGCCATGCGTGCAGGCGGTATCTCCGAGGCCCGCCTGCTGCGCCCGCTTATGCGTCTGTCGCTTGTAGTCGCCGTCGTGGTTGCATTGTTATCGGGCTGGGTGCGGCCGTGGGCATATGCGCAATCGTACAAGGTCAAGGCCGCCGCCGAGGTCTCTGCGGAAACTGGCCGCATTCGGGAAGCGCGGTTTTACACATTCAGCGAGAGCGAGCGTACGGTTTTCATTGAAAACATTGCTGAAAACGGCAGTGATCTGGACGGTATCTTTATCCGTACGCGCAAGGGTAACGACCTGCAGGTAATAACAGCCTCGAAGGGTGTTTTCAACTATTTTGCCAAACCGGAGTTTCACAGCCTGCAACTCATTGATGCACAGGTGTTCAAGAAGGTTCGGGATGGCACTGACTTTTCGGCACAATTCGGCTCTTTTATTTTGTGGATACCCGTACAAACCCCACAAGCACCGGGCTACAAGGTCAAATCGGCGCCAACCAGCGCATTAAGGCGATCTCCCGCCGCAGAAGAGCGGGCAGAATTTCAATGGCGTATATCCACGCCCCTGTCTGCCCTGTTACTGGCGTTGGCGGCCATTCCGCTGAGCCGCAGTCGCCCGCGGCAGGGGCGTTATGCCAAGATGTTGTTGGCGCTTGGGATATATGCCGTTTACTTCAACTTGCTGGATGTCAGCCGCAGCTGGGTGGAACAGGGCAGCGCCGACTCTATCTGGTGGGTGTCCGGATTGCTTGGCCTGCTCGTGGCCGGGCTGTACTTTCCGGTCATCCGCAGGAAGAGCAGGAAGGATCATGCTGAAGATTGACCGCTACATCATGCAGCAGTTCCTGGCCGGCATCCTACCGGTTTTGTTGCTATTACTCGCCTTGTTCAGCTTCATGGCACTTGCTGAAGAACTGGAGCAAGTCGGCAGCGGCAACTTCAACTTGCCGGACGCCTTTATGGTCGTTTTTTTGACCACACCCAAACGCATTGTTGAACTGCTGCCGGTCACCGCACTGCTGGGCGGGTTATTGGGTTTGGGTGCCATGGCCAATAGTCGCGAGCTGATTGCTATTCGCACCAGCGGCCTGTCCAAGCGGCGTATTGCGCAAACCGTAACAGTGCTGGCGGTGTTTCTCGGTATTTCTATCACAATCCTGCAGTTTTCTGTCGTGCCCAGGTTTGAAAGAGAAGCTGCACAGCTGCGTGGCAAGTCCCTGCAGGGCACGGAAAAAGGCCCCGGCAGTACAGGTGCATTCTGGACCCGCAACGGCTCTTTTTTCATCCGTGTCAATGAAGTGAGGTTTGACCGCACGTTGGCTGATATCGAAATCTATACCGCCGATTCCAAAGGCCGTTTATCACAATTAACACAGGCATCCAGTGCAGATTATGCCGGCGATAATAACTGGCTGTTAAACGGCGTGGTGCTTAGCGAACTGCAGAAAACGACCGTACAGGAGACGACGCAGGAAAGCATGTTATGGAAAGGCCTGCTGTCCGCCGAACAAGCATCTGTCCTGGTGTTGCCGCTTGAGGCGTTGGCACCCAATGACCTGGTCAGAACCATTGCGAACCTCAGACGCAATCAACTTGATACCCATGAATATGAGATTGTTCTCTGGCAGCAGATCAGCCTGTTGCCCAGCCTGTTGGCAATGGCTTTGTTGGCGCTGCCTTTCGTGCTCAATTCAGTCCGGTCGGTTTCCGCAAGCCAGCGGGTTATGCTTGGGGGTTTGATAGGAATCGGTTTTTACCTGGTGCAGCAGCTGAGTGGCCAACTGGCCGGAATATTGGGTATGAACCCTTCACTGGTCATCCTTACACCACCATTTATCCTGCTCGCGCTGGCGATAGCAGCGATTCGCCACCGGAGCTTGTGAGGCCGGGATTCAAGCTGTTTATTTGGGTACCAACCAATTCTGCTCATCAACCGCCGGAAACTCCACCCCACCCGCGCTTTCAACAGCAATTGACTTCAGTGCCATGTGTAAGGACCAACATTCACCAGCGTCTTCAATATCGATCACACGGTATGAAGCATCACTGACACTGGATGCTGCAGCGGTACAAAAAATGCGTGAACTCCCCCATTGCTGCTCACGGTTATGGTGCAGGTGGCCGTGAAAAATCAACGGCGGCACAAAGCGTTCGAGGACATCCTGCAAAGCCTGTGCATTGGCAAGGGCCTTGCGCCACTTGGTCATTCGCGGCAACGGTGGGTGATGGATCAGTAAACAGGTCAGTTGTTGCTCAGCGGCGGCGGTCTCCAGCAACCGGGCCAGTTCTTTAAGCTGACCCGTATCGAGTTTTCCAGTGGCCATGAACAGCGGGCTGGCACAGGCGGTAGACAGCCCGATCAGACTAAGCTTTCCCAGTTTTCGCAGCACCGGGAAGTGGCCGGGCTGCCCGCCATGAAACAGATATTCAGCCCAGGAATCACAAACCACTGCAGCGCTTCCCCGGGCATATACATCATGGTTACCCGGCACCAGCATAACCCGGTCTGCAGAGCCGAGATCCGCAAGCCACTCCGCTGCCTGCCCAATCTCGCTTTCCAGGCCGATTTGGACCAGGTCCCCGGTCAACAGGATCTGATCCGCATTTTCAGCTTTCACAGCGGCACACAGTTTTTCCAGCACACCCGGCAGGTATTTCTTTTGCCGATTCTTGCGCCACGAGACATAACCGGACCAGCGCTTGCCCCATAACGCTGAGAGCTTTAGCCCGTCAAGGTTGCTGAGATGTGGATCGGTCAGGTGAATCAGACGCATCTGTTTTTTTTACCGGTCAATGTATAATCCATGCTGGCGTTGGCATCGAAAACCCGCCATCCAACCACTCCCATCTTTGATATGAGCCGCAATATAGCATGACCGTCTACGCAGCTGTTTCTGAACTCTCCTCCACCCGTCTTTGGGGACTGGATTCTACCCGCCGCCTGCAACGTCAGTTGCTGGAGATCAGCATGGGATCCAGCGGTGATTTGAGCGACATCCGATGGCTGGATGATATAGACAAAGACAACATTCCCCAAGACAGCCGAATATTGTTGATCAATGGAAATTTTCTGTTCGAGAACCGCACCCTCAGTGGTGTTTTAGCCCACCCGGATGCCGTGTTGTCACATCCGGGTGATAATTCTGCTGCAGCAGCTTTTATCGATAGCCATCGCCTGCCCGCGATGCTGGCGTATTTCCGTGAACGAAGCCGGGAGATGCCCCATGGCCTGCAGAGGATTCATCCCGGCGACATGGCGGCCTTTGATGAAAGCCTGCGCAGGTCGACAACACCCTTGCTGGAAACCATTTCTGCGCAACGAAAAACCGAACTTGAAAATAAGTTGTACGGCAATGCTTACCGTGGAATCACCGACCTGGTCACCAAATTTGTCTGGCCCCGCCCGGCCAAACGCATGGTACATGTGTGTGCAAATACCGGTATAACGCCAAATATGGTCACCAGCACGGGACTATTGCTGGTTATCGCTGCTGCTTACTTCTTCTGGAAAGGACAGTACGGCTGGGGCTTGCTGGCTGGTTGGTTGATGACGTTTCTCGACACCGTTGATGGAAAACTGGCCCGTGTAACCATTAAATCCAGCAAGTTTGGCCATCTGTTCGACCATGCCATTGACCTGTTTCACCCACCGTTCTGGTACATTTACTGGGGTATGTCACTGCAAGATTTTCAACCAGTGATAGGTTTTGACCAGGGTCAGATGTACTGGCTTATCATTGTTGCTTACATCGTCGGAAGGGTTGTTGAAGGGATTTTTCCACTGCTTGGAAACTGTAGTATTTTCACCTGGCGTCCTTCCGATGCATGGTTCAGGCTGATCACCGCGAGGCGCAATCCCAATCTGATCCTGCTGACCCTGAGCATCGTTATTGCCAGACCTGACTGGGGCTTTGTTGCCGTCACGTTCTGGACTGTTTTTACCACAGTGATTCTTGTGCTCCGTCTGTTGTTTGCGCTTGTGGTCAGATTAACGCGGGGGCCGTTGACCTCGTGGCTGAGTGAAGATGATGTCGCAACCGGTCCGAACGCCAGGGCTTATGCCATTTTCGGCGCCACCCGGGGGGCTTATGCACCCAAATGATAAGCCACAAAAACCCGTGGAACTGGGTAGCGGCGTGGACCACGGGTGCCAGGCAAACCTGGACGATTATGCCAGTCTCGAACCTCTTCTCAGCAAAATAAAACAGCAACACGGTGATGCTTTGCTGGCCATACTGGTCTACGGCTCCTGGCTGCGCGGCAAGCGCGACACCATGCTGGATTTCTATGTGCTGGTGGAGGATTACCGTACGCTGGATTCTCCCTGGCAAGGATGGATGTGCCGCTTGCTTCCACCCAATGTGTACCACATCCACCACAAGGTAACAGGACCCGGTACAGAAAGTAGTGATATGCGGGCAAAATATGCACTGCTGACGCTGGACCGGTTTTGCCACGCCATGGCGCATGATTTTCACTCCTATTTCTGGGCACGTTTTGCACAGCCCTGCGAGGTACTGTTTGCCCGTGACGAGGCAACCAAAATGGCCTTGGTCAATGCATTTGGAACAGCCTCAGCTACTTTTGTGAAACACGTGATACCCTCCCTGCCCGACCGGTTCAGTAGCCGGGAATTATGGACCAGTGGCCTTTCACAGACCTACCGTTGTGAGCTGCGTACGGAAAGCAGCAATCGTGCTGAATCACTATACGACTTTAATCCTGCCTGGTATGACGGGATTGCCCGGTCGCTGGCCGGGAGCGGCGCAAACCTGTCAACCACCACGCAGCACGATGTGTATTGCAACCAAAGCAGTACCGTCGCCAGGAAATTCTCCTCAGTTAGCTGGTGGCTACGCCGTGTGCAGGGCAAGTTGTTATCCATGCTACGGCTTTTCAAAGCTGCGTTCACCTTCAATGGACCACTACAGTACCTGCTATGGAAAGTTGAACGGCATACCGGTATTTATATCGAGCCAAGTGCCCGGCAGCTTAAACACCCTTTGATCTTCGCTTGGCCATTGTTGTGGAAGCTCCACCGGCAGGGGGCTTTCCGCTGATGGATAAAGCTGTTTCCGGACGCGTGTTGAGAAATTTCGGTGTGGTTTTGCGCGGACGCGGAATTGCGGCAATTTTCAACCTGGCGGCAACTGCGCTGATGGCAAATGCCTTGTCCGCAACCGAATTTGGACTGGTCATCCTGTTACACACCTATGTACTGGCAGTAAGGGGCATCCTGAATTTCAGAACCTACGAGGCGATTGTACGGTTCGGTGTTCCACAGCATGAAAATGGTGAAGATGAAGGCCTGAAACAACTGTTCCGCACCACTACAGCGATTGACCTCACATCCGCCGCGGCAGCCACGCTTTTGGGCATTTCAGCAGCGTCTTTCGCGGGTAGTTTCCTGTACTGGGACGCAGAGATGATATCGCTGGCGAGCCTGTACAGCCTGGTGATGCTGACCACTGTCAGCAACACGCCCAATGGAATTTTGCGGCTGTATGACCGCTTTGATGCGCTCAGTGTCTTCTACACCGTAGGTCCGGCGATCCGCATCACCGGTGTAGCCATTGCCTGGACCATGGATGCCGACATACGTATTTTCATCGCCATTTGGGCAGCCGCGTTCGTACTGGAAAATACATGGTTGTTCATACGGGGCCACCTTGAATTCTACAGACATCTCAACAGTAGTATCTGGAAAGGAGGCAGTTGGAAGGAGATTGGTAAAACCAGCGGGGAGTTCCGTCATTTCATTGCCGTGGTGTACTGGCAGACCAATATTGACCTGCTGCCGAAACATCTTGCCGTTCTGCTCGCAGGCAATCTGCTGGGACCGGCTGCCGCAGGCATGTTCCGGCTGGCGCGCGATTTCTCAAGTATCTTAAGCAAACCGGCCATGATGTTGCGTGAAGTGCTGTTCCCTGATCTGACCCGTATTTTGCACAACAAAGCAGCAGGGTTTCATGAACTCGGTTTCCGTGCTGTCAAGACAGCGGGAGCTGCAGGACTCTTGCTCGTATTGCTGTCAATCCCCGCTGCGGCACCGATTCTTGAAATCATCGGACCTGAATATACCGAGGCCGCATCTCTCCTGACCCTTATGCTGTTGGCGGCGACCTTCGAGCTCGCGGGTTCACCATTACGCGCCGCTGCGTACGCCATGGGCAAGGTTGCACAGATCCTGCGCATTTATATGCTAAGTGTTGTGGTTTACCTCGGCCTGTTTTACGTGCTGACACCGGTTATGGGTTTGCCGGGACCGGGTGTAGCAGCAAGTGTGGGCACATTGCTGACCCTGCTATTGATGTTGGGGTTGGTACGGAAAATGTAGGAGGGAGGAAGTGAGAGATGGTGAAAGAAGGTAAGACCGGGAACCGGTCGAGAAGCTGGCCTGGGCCACCGGGAACCGGTGGGGAGCATGGCCTGGGCCATCAGTTCCGCTGGACACGATTCTATAAGATTTGCACCATCCTGCTGCGGGGACACGGGGGGTGTACCCCCAGAGACACGCCACGAGTACGTCCTGTAGGCTCGGGGCCTGCTCCCGGCAGGCCACGGTCTCAGGGAGTACACCCCCCGTATCCCCGCTGGGCTCAGTAGATTCTTGTTGGGGGCGGACTCGTGTTGGAGAAGCGGGCCCGCTGCTTGCAATTGCCCACCCCATCAGAATCCCCAACACCAAGCGGGGATATGGGGTACCTGCCCTCTGGGACCGTGGCCTGCCGGGAGCAGGCCCCGAGCCCCATGGATGGGTTCATGCGTGTCTCAGAGGGCAGGTACCCCGTGTCGCCGCGTTCGGATGGTGCAAATCTTATAGAATCGCGAGCAGCAAAGCTGCTCCCTCCTACAGGTCTTTAAATGCGCTGATGATGGTTTTGATTTGCTCTGGGGTGTGTGCTGCACTGACACTGCTGCGCAGGAAGCTGCCACCGTCAGGTGTTGCCGGGGGCAGCATCATGTTGACGTAAACACCGGCTTCCAACAGTTGGTTCCAGTTTGCAAGTGCTGTTTCCCTGTCCTTACACCGCACTGCCACAACCGGGCTGACTTCCGGCCCGAGCTCAAAGCCAAGGTCCTGTAAACCGCTATAAAGCTGTCTTGCATTTGCCCACAAGGTTTCTTTTAACTCAGGGCGCGCGCGTAACTGCCTCAGGGCCTCACGGGTGGTAGCCACCACTGCCGGGCTGGGGGACGCGGTAAACATGAATGGTCGGGAAACATAGCGGAACAATCCCAACACATTGTGCCTGCTGGCACAGAATCCACCCATTGCACCCAGACTTTTGCTGAACGTTCCAACAATGAAATCAACCTTATCCAGTACGCCCTGCGCCTCGGCGACTCCACGACCACGCTCACCGTAGACACCGAGGGAGTGTGCCTCATCGACCAGCAGGCTGGCGCCAAAACGTTCCTTGAGTGCAACAAATTCTGCCAAAGGAGCACAATCTCCCAGCACGCTGTACATACCTTCAACAACGATCAGGCAACCGCTGGCACGGTCCTTGAGCCGTACGAGACGACGTTCCAGGCTTTGCAGATCATTGTGCTTGAAGCGGAAAATACCAGCCCCACTCATGTAGCAGCCATCGTAAAGACTCGCGTGGGCATCAGAATCCAGCAGGACTGCATCATCCCTGCCCAGTAGTGCAGTGAGTACGCCCAGATTGGCGGTATAACCCGTTGAAAAGACCATGGCATGGGGACACTGGAAAAAATCAGCCAGTTCTGCTTCGAGCGCACCGTGGGCTGCGTAACTGCCATTGGCCATACGCGAACCAGTCGTGCCGGTACCCTGTGATTCAAGCGCAGCCACGCCGGCAGCAATACATTCCTGGTTAAAAGTCAGGCCAAGGTAATTGTTGGTGCCTGCGAGTATTGTCCTGCGCCCTTTGACGACACCTTCAGTTGCCGAGTTGAGGGTATCAAACACGACGCCGGTCGGGTCCACGCCTGCACTGGCAAGGCCTGCTCTAAGCTGCTTCGCAGCGGCAAATTTCTCAAAAAGTGACATATCGTCATTCGTTATGCACAGCGATGACCACGCCGGCAAGGTCTAGAATGGTCTGGACATTGGACAAGCTTTCGAGGTCAATAGCGATATCGTAATGATCTTCCACCTCCAGCATGAACTCCATTACCTGGAATGAATCCAGTTGCAAATCAGACACCATATTGGTCGCCGGTGTAATTTCCCGCTCGATCGCCGGTGTGTCAATCCAGTTTTTCCTGAGGTATTGAGCCAGGATCTCCGCAAGCTTGCTACCCACTGCTTCAGTCGATAATTTCAAAAAATCCTCCACCAGGACCTATCTACAGTTTTGGAGCCGCAGGCTTGGAACCTGCAGGTTGGGGAATTGTAGCGCAGGTTGACAGGAATGCACGTCAATTTTGTGTTAGGGCCTGTTAACACTTATCAGGCCCTAGTTCATGCTCCAAATAGTTGCTCTGCCCCGGCGCGCAAATCCAGATTCGGTTTCCATCCCGTAGCCGCCGTGAAATCACTGTTGTCACCCAGCCAATCCGTTTGCACCAGCTCCCTGACTTTCCCTGGTGTCAGCATGGGTCGGTAGCCCATTAATTTCGCAACCATCAAGTTTGATCTTGCTGTGACATCCAGCAATAAGCGGGGTAATTTAAGTTGCCGATATTTTCCGGCGCTTACCGCTTCCCCAATGGCCGGCCAGTCGTAGCCGTTGGGTCTGCCATCATCAATGGCGTATATCTTGTGCAGGCATTTTTGCCATGACGCCAACCAGGCTAGCACTGCCCTGGCAAGATCATCGACGTGTAGCAGCGACAAGCGTTGATCAGCCGGGCCGGCATAAACCAACAGACCGCGGCGCGCCATTTTCAATACCGGCAGCATTTCCCTGTCGCCTGGTCCATAAACAGCTGGCGGGCGAAGTATGGTCCAGGCCAGCGAAGGCCTGTCCAGCAACAGCTGTTCACCTGCATGCTTGCTGAAGGAATAGTCTGAAAGTTGTGGGCGACCCGCGGCCAATGATGATACCAGCAGCAATGGCGGTGCCTCAGGCACACGCCCCAGGGCTTCCAGCATCGCCCTGACACCGTTGATGTTAGCAATTGAAAAATCATCCGGGTTTCTGCCCCTGACGCTGCCTGCGCAATAAATGACTGCATCGCAACCACCTACGATGGCTGTCAGGCCATCTACATCGGTCAAACCGACGGGGAACTGCTCACAAAGAGCAGGTATCCGTTCATCCGTGACTTTCCCCGGGCGGACCATTGCCCGCACGGTATAGCCCTGTTCCAGCAGGGTGGTGACAAGGTGTTGCCCGATAAAACCGGTTGCCCCGGTGATGAATACGGATGAAAGAGGTACCGGCAAGTCAGGCCGTCAGCCTGTCGGACTTGGCCCTGGCCGCTGACTGTTCTACTTTCTGCAAGGTCTGGCGTGCCAGATAATCCTGCTTGGATTGGGATCTGGAAAGCTTACCGGAAGACGTCCTTGGCAGTGTCCCACGCCGGGTCAGATCAATCAGTACACTAATTCCAAAATGAGCGTGAATGGAGCGACTGATATCTTCAATGATATGCCGGCGCTTTTGTAAATCCCTTTCCTTGGTTTCTACCACGAGTATGGCCTGTTCTTCCTCACCATCGGCAGTTACTGAAAACGCCGCCACGCCCCCGAGCTTGACACCATCGGTCTGCTGGGCCAGCACTTCGAGGTCATAGGGCCAGATATTACGCCCCTTGATGATAATGACATCCTTGCTACGGGAGGTAATGACCAGGTGATCGCCAATGCGATACCCAATATCACCGGTATTCAACCAGCCATCCTCAGACAGGACTTTACGTGTGGATTCTTCATCGTTGTAGTATCCGCGCATCACACTGGAGCCCTTTAGAAAGATATGGCCGCAGTGCCGATCTTCCAGTATATCGCCATCATCATTGATAATTGCAAATTCAAAACCGGGTAAAAGCTTGCCGCAATCAACATAGTGTGAAGTGGAAAGCATATCTCCGTCAGAAGGTTTGGCTTCACCTGTAGCAGCCATCAAACTCCTGTCCACCACATCGACTTTCAGCCCTCCCCCCAACGGTGCGAAACTGGTGGCCAGCACACATTCGGCCATGCCGTAGCAAGCAACAAACGCATTCTGATCAAAGCCACTGGGCTGCAGGATTTCTGCAAATTCCTGCAGAGGTTCCGGGCTGATTCTCTCGGCGCCTACACACGCAGCCCGCCAGTTACTGAGGTCATAGGTTTCAACGTCTGAAGCCCGCAAACGCTTTGCACACAATGCGTAACCGAATGTCGGGGCTGAGGAAATCGTACCCTTGTTATCAGACAGGATTTTCAGCCAAAGTCTTGGACGCATCGCAAATGTACGTGAACCCAGATAATCCACGGATAACTGGCCAATCAACGGAACCAGGATAAAACCGACCAGGCCCATGTCATGATAAAAAGGCAACCACGATACAAAACGGTCCTCGGCAGTCAACTTCAGTCCGTAAAGGGCAATCTCCACCAGGTTGTTCAATACGGTTTGCTGGGTTATCTCCACCCCACGCGGGAAACTGGTGCTACCCGAGGTATATTGCAGATAAGCTGGATCATCTGCGCCGAGTGGTACAAATTCCACTACTGCCTCTGGCAACGCATCAAAATCTTCCTGCTTACCAGCCATCAGTAAATCAAGACCTTGCACGGCCTCCGCCATAAAACCAGAGTGCGTATCCGGCGCAACGACGATTGATGCACCACAGCTTTTCAACATACGCCGCACCTGACCGACATACGCGCCGTGTGCTCCAAGTTGAATGCCGGCCGGCAAAGCAACGGGGATCAAGCCAGCATACTGGCAGGCAAAAAAGAAACGATGAAACATCGGCTCGGTTTCGGCAATAATACCGACCCGCGCACCGCGCTCACAACCCATGCCGAGCAATTTTCGCGCCAGCACCTTTGCCTGGTCACGCAAATCTGCATAGGACAGTACGTCTCCAAGACGACCGCGGCCATCATAGAAGTTATAACCGGTGTCGCCCTGCGCAGCATACTCAAGCACATCTACAAGATTGGTGTATCCCGCAATTTTTACCGGCAATGATTCGTTAGTGGGCGTTGGTTGCACGGTATTCATATGCAACTCGCTGGTTCGTAGCAATTTTTCATTAGCCAAATGGCCTCTGCTTTTGTTTGATAGGCTGCTGGTCCGTCAACATTCACAAGCCTGGTTTTTCCCCACCCATGCTTATAGCAGGTAATTCTCGCAGAACTGACAAAAGAAATCGTTAATTAATTGTAAATTACCTGTTTTTTGTGCCACAAATTTACCTTCTAGACTGACATAGCAGGACTGATTCTAACAAAAAATGCTCTTGAAAGCCGATTTTCAGTGATTTTTTTGTGCCCCATTGCCACACCTTCTCTAATCTTCGAACGATTCTAATAGGAGTTGCCGTGCTGTTCACTTGATAATTTGTTACCTGCGTACGGCTTGATTTAGCCTGTTAATTGATATTTTTTAACGTGCTCTGTTTAGCGTGGAGAGAGTTGCTATTCATTTTTTTGATTTTTGCGCCACGTTGTCGCGCAGGTATACGGGTTGCGCCATCTCAGCAGGCAGGGCCTCGTGGACCAGCAACCACTCCTCGGCCAGCTTGAGGACAGATAAAGCGCCAGGCCAGGTATCCGCCCGGATTCCAGCCAGGCGCCCGGCTAATTCCTGCAATTCGGGATAGCGTTCAAAGCCTGCGCCGACAGCATAGATTTCAGGTTCATCCGGCGGTTGAACCTGGCCAGGTCCGCAAACCCTTTCTTCACCATCCGCTGTCATGATGCCGTTGTCGTTGAGCCGGAACAAGCCCGTGAAAACTTCGTTCATGCGCGCATCCAGGGCCACCAGTGCGGTCTGGATCCCTTTGTCTGCTACGGTTTGCGCCGTTGCAGCAAGACTGGAAACGGGTATCACCGGGCAATCTGACGCCCACGCCAAACCCTGCACAACGCCGATACCTATGCGCAGGCTGGTAAAGCTTCCGGGCCCGCGACTGAATGCAATAGCATCTACAGACCCAAAGCTGATACCGGCTTCTGCCAGTAAGTCCTGGACCCAGGGCAACAGCAGTTCGGCATGTTGTCTTGGCGCATGCCGGTAGCGGTGCCGAACTTCACCCTCTACTGCCAGGGCAACGGAACAGGTTTCGGTTGCTGTTTCAATTGCCAGTAGATTCACGCTGCTTGCTACCGCCTGTATTTTTGAAAAACTCCACTACGTGGTCCCGTTCTGTGGTTTGCTGCATTGGGGGAAGGCTGTCCAGAAAAACACTGCCATAGCCCTTGCTGCGCAACCTGCGATCACAAATTACCAGTACACCCCGGTCATTGACGTCACGTATCAGGCGGCCTGCACCCTGTTTCAAAGCGATAACCGCCTGCGGCAAAAACAATTCCATGAATGGGTTGCCTCCATGCTGGCGCAACTCGTCGCTGCGTGCAACCAGGACCGGGTCGTTGGGCGGTGCGAACGGCAACTTGTCAATAATCACCAGTGACAGGGCTTCGCCCATCACATCCACACCGCCCCAGAAACTGGCTGAACCCAACAGGATTCCTTCGCCTGACTTACGAAATTCTTCCAGCAACATGCTACGCGGCATTTCACCCTGAACAAAAAGCGGATGACCGGTCTCGCCGTCCAGCAGCTCGGCTGCCTGACGCAATGCCCTGTGCGAGGTAAACAGCATAAAAGCGCGACCCCGACTGGCCTCAAGGACCGGCCGAACCTGCTCCAGTAATTCAGGTACGAATGAATGCTCACGGGGCTCCGGCAGGCCTTCGGGCAACCACAATAGAGCGTGCTTTTGATAATCAAATGGCGAATCCAGATTTAAGGTATCGGCATCCTGCAAGCCCAGTTGCTGTATAAAGTGATCGAATTCACCTTTGACCGATAAGGTTGCCGAGGTAAATACCCAGGCTGCATCCAATTGCTCACGAAAACTGGAAAATATACTCGACACGTCCAGCGGTGTGGTGTGGATTGCAACACCGCGGCCACGGCGCTCGAACCAGCGTACTTCAGTTACCGGCACAGGTTTGTCGAGATGATCAAAGTGTGCCTGGATTTCGGCGAATCTCTGAATACAGGCATCCATTCCCCTGCTGGTACCGTTCAAGGGCTCGATAACTGGCTTGAGTGCTACAATCGCAGCATCCAGGGACTGCAATGCATCTCTTACCCCCGCCTGATCCAGCATCTCCTGCCATGCACCACGTTCTTCGAGCGTATCGGCGCAAGCGGCCTGAAATTCTTTAAGCGTTTGGCGGCAATGCGCAACCACGTTGCGCACCGCGGCCAAACCACCACTGGTTTCCGCTGCTTCAACCAGGATGTCACCGCATAAATCGCTGATCTGCCTCGAAGACAGGGATGTACTGAAAAACTGCGAAGCAGTTTCCGGTGCCTGGTGTGCCTCATCAACGATGAACACCGAAGCACCGGGCAGGACTTCACCGAAGCCACTTTGCTTGATGGCCATGTCCGCAAACAACAGGTGATGGTTGACAACCACCACATCGGCATCCTGGGCTGCACCCCGGGCCCGGGCAACAAAACATTCTTCAAATTGCGGGCAGTCAGATCCAAGGCAGTTCTCAGCCGTCGATGTCACCAGTGGCCATAGCTCACTGTCTTCGCCAATAACGGACGAAATTGACAGGTCGCCGTCTTCAGTAACAGGCACCCACTGCCTGATGTTCTCCAACTCGGATACAGATTCCCTGCAGGGCAGCCTGCCTTCGGTACGGGCCTGCTCCATGCGATACAGGCAAAGGTAATTTGCCCGTCCCTTCAACAACGCTGTTTTCAGCGAACTGCCAAGCGCCTTTTTGACGATTGGCAAGTCGCGGAAGTACAACTGATCTTGCAGGGTCTTGGTACCGGTTGAAATAATTGTTCGCTCACGGCTTTCCAGTACCGGCACAAGATAGGCAAGGGTTTTGCCAATCCCGGTTCCCGCTTCGGCCACCAGCGTACCGCCGGCGGAAATTGTCTGCTCAATTGCTGCAGCGAGTTGCAGTTGTTCCTGGCGCGGTGCAAAACCCGGTAATACCGCTTCAAACGGTCCGCCTGCATCAAGTAACTGCGCGCTGGTGCCCGACAAATTTTTCATCGCAAATCTGTCACTCCAAACCTGTCACTTTGCTGCTCAAAACCCCTTTGGCCGCGTATTCATGCATTGCGTCGCACGTGCTTGTGCTTCATTGGCGCCACTGACATCCCTTAGATGCTCCCGTGCGACACTGATGGTACGCCAGTTCCTGCTGCAAATTTCCCCGACACGGGGACCCGTGTCATAAGAACGGAAGGCAAAATTCAGCGCCTGCTGATAGTCTTCTATCTGCAACTTGAGCTCGGCCATGTGCTGCAGTAACTGCGGATCCTGCGGCTGTATACGCAATGCGCGTTCAAGGTAGCCAGTGGCCAAATCCAGGTCTCCCGTGCGTTCGGCATCTTCGGCCTGCGCTGTCAGCTGCCTGACTGCCGGGCTTTGCAACGAATAGACCTGCACGCCGGCACTTTCCTCGCTGGCTGGTGCCCTGACGCGCGTGGTTACCTCCCGGTCGTCAACCCGTATATGGGTTTGGCTGCTACAAGCGACAAGCACTAAGGGGAATAACAAGCAGAGAGTCCTAATCATCACTTTCAAACCACTTTCTCCATAGGGACTTTCTGTTTTTCCTGTCCAGTTTGTCCAGACATGCTGTCGTTGATTCTGGCTCGCTTGCGTCTATAAACGGGAGTTGCACTGCAGCGGGACATGACGGATCGGTGAGTGCATTTTGCTGCATATCCACCCAAACAAAATTTACGCCATCGGGCATACGTAAATCAATGGCAAAAATGGGCAATTGCCTGAACAAGGCCGCCCACACACGCATCGCTGCGTTACTGCCAGTCACACCTGCCGGTTTATTGTCGTCGCGCCCCACCCATGCTACGGCCACACGGTCACGAGTATATCCGACAAACCAGCTGTCGCGCCGTTCATTGGTTGTGCCGGTTTTGCCTGCAATCAATGTGTCATTTCCCAGCAAGTCGTGCAAATTCCGCGCAGTACCCTGTTCAACCACCTGGGTCATGGCAAAGTTCAGCACCGCAACCGCTTCACGTTGCTCCAATGGCATCAACCTCAACGGATAACGGTTGAGCAATTCACCTTGTGGTGTTTGCACTGCCGTAACCGAGCGCAACGGCACGCTGTAGCCACCTGCTGCCAGGGACTGGTACATCTGAGTAACCTCGATGGGCGTCAATTCAACTGCACCCAAAAGCGTTGCCGGAACTGCCGGAACTTCTGCATTCACGCCCAGTTGCCGGATCTTCCTGATCAGGTTAACAACACCGACCTTAAAGCCCACCTTTACGGTTGCCTGATTATACGAGTGAACCAGGGCTTCCAACAGTGGTATTTCTCCACGGGATTTGTGGTCATAGTTCACCGGTGACCAGACAGAACCATCCGCTTGCCGCAAGGAAACTGGCTCATCTCTTACCGGTGTGATCAAGTTGTAGTCATCAACATGCTCCAGGGCCAGCAGGTAAATCAGCGGCTTAATGACCGAACCGATCTGTCTGCGCGCATCCAGCGCACGGTTGAAATAGTTACGCCCGGCCACACGATCGCCAACCAGCGCGCGAACTTCTCCGCTTGCAACATCAACCAGCACCAGCGCGCCCTGCAATTCTGCAGGCAAACCGCGGCGCTGCAAGTCGTCCAATCCTCCGGATACTGCCTGTTGGGCATAATCCTGTTCGGAAGGTGCCAGCGTAGTAAAAATTCGCAAGCCCGCACTACGTAAATCGGATGACCGGTAATCACGTTTTAGCTGACGCCGGACCATATCTACAAAAGCGGGGTAACGACTGCCACCGGAACGTGGCTTGTCTGTTACGCCCAATGGTCGTGATTTTGCTATCTCAACTTCGCTGTCACTCAATAACCCGGTGCTGCCAAAAATATCAAGCACCTGGTTGCGGCGTTGCAGGGAGCGTTCCGGGTTGCGTCTCGGGTTATACAGGGACGCACCTCGCACCATACCGACCAGTAAAGCTATTTGCTGAACATCCAGATCCTTCAATGGCCGGTCAAAATAGAACTCGCTGGCCCGGCCAAAGCCATGGATTGAATATTTGCCCTGCTGGCCGAGGAAAATTTCGTTGATATAGGCCTCGAGAATTTGTGTCTTGTCGTAGTGCCATTCAAGCAGCACCGCCATGATCGCTTCGTTGACTTTGCGTACCAGCGTACGTTCACTGGTCAGAAAGTAGTTCTTGACCAGTTGCTGGGTCAGTGTACTGCCACCCTGCACCGTCCGTCCGGCTCTGACATTGGCCAGCATTGCACGACCGATACTGCGTAACACGACACCGTGATGATTTTTGAATTGCCTGTCTTCCACGGCTTGAAGCCCGGTTACCAGCAATTCCGGTACATCCTGCAGAACGACCAACGTGCGATCTTCATCGTGCAGGGGGTAAATCGAGGCTATCTCAGCCGGATCCAGGCGTACCAAGCCCTGCTCTGCAACAGTGGAATCGCCACGTAAGTAAACGACAGAATCGTTGCTCAGTCGCAACTTAATGCGTGCTGCCGGCTTTGCGCCATCTTCAAATCTGAATGCGCGGCGATGGATATCAAACCGATAACCGTCAACAGAAAAACTCCCGGGCTCACCGGCACCTGAAGACTGTCGGTAACCCGCTGCTTTCAGTTCCGCCAGCAGGGATCGTCTGGAAATGGCTTTACCTTCATACAAGCTAAGCGGACGTGCGTACACACGACTGGGTAAGTCCCATTTGCGGCCGTCAAATTCACTACGGACCTGAACATCGAGCCAAATGACCCACGGCGCGCCCAAACCAATGCCAAGACCCAGCAACAGCATTGAAATGCGTAACAAACGATGCGGCAAACCCGGCTTTTTCTGTGCTGCCTTTTTGCGTCCCTTGTTGCGCCGCGCCGTCCTGGCTTTCTTTACACCGGTCTTGCTTACACTAGTTTTTGCTTTCTTGGCCATTTCAACCATTATCCATAATGACCGCGCGTTGTCTTGGTATAATCTACCGGTTAACAGGCCCTGGTACATTAAAATACCAACGAAGGACCACTCACTGCAGCCATTGAGCTTCGTGCCGGATAAAATGACTGATAAGAAAATGCCCTGCAATCCATCCCTGGCACCCGTAATTTACGTGCATGCCAGAGGTTGTGAGCAAGCAAGTAAAGTGCATATCCAGGGCCTGTTGGGACTGGGTTTGCCATTGTGCAGCCGGCTTGCCGATGATGGCATGGTACAAACGGCAAACGGTTTTGACCAGCAGGATCTGTTGCTGGCCGAGCTTGCCGAAAGGTTTCCCGGCAGGCCGGTTATTTTTCTGCGTGCCGGCTTACAACCATCAAAACACCAACTTGACCAACTGACATCAATGCTGGAACAGGCTGATCGGCCCGTGGCACTGACGTTGCTTTCTAATGCTGAAATGACTGTCAATCCGTTTGCCGGGCTTTTGGGACCTGAGCACGACCCCGACGATGTTCTTGCCGGCGAAGATCTTGCCGGGCTGGTCAGCCTGCTGGCACCCGGGCATGTACACACTTTGACTACCTGGGTCGAGCATTTCGTAATGCTGTCAACCGAAGTGCTCGAGTGCCTGTCTGCCAACCCTTCAGGCGGCACTATGATGCAACAGCTCATGGCTGTCGGCGGCTCACTCAAAGTACCCGATCAACTATTTCTGCCGGATCCGGATCACAGGGTTTTTGAACCTCTGAAACTGCAGCCACATGAATCCAGCTACCCGCCGCCTTTCAGTGAACTAAGTGCCCGACTGCAGGAATGGTTCAAGGCTGGAAACCCGTGTCTTCCACTTACCCTGGCTGAAGACAAACCCGCCACCTTGCACATTACTCATAGCTGGGGTGGGGGCGTTGCCCAATGGCTGAAATCTTTTGTTGAAACTGACAGCCGGTACAAGCATTTCCAGCTACGCTCTGAGAATCCACAGTCGGGTCGTGGATACGGGCAAAAATTGTCCCTGTACGCCGGCAATGAGTTGCGCTGCCCGGTTGCCAGCTGGTGGCTGCAGCCAGCCATACAATCTGTTGATGACAGCAACTTGAGCTATCAAAAAATCCTTGCTGAAATCTGTCGCCGATATGGCATCGGCCGTATATTTGTTTCATCCCTGGTCGGCCACAGCCTTGATGCCCTGCGCAGTGGTTTGCCCACACTACAAATCCTGCATGATCATTTTCCAATCTGGCCATTGCTCAGTGTGAATCCCGAGCCCTACCTGAGGGCCGATGAATCCGTGAATCTGGAGCAGGCACTAAAGGAACATATAAAAAACCGGGAGTTCCCGGATAAAGACGCAGCAGCCTGGTCAAAAACCAGCATGGCATATTTGCAGGCCATGGCAGAATTTGAGGTAAATATTGTTGCACCAGGGCAATCGGTACTGGATTTGCAAAATCGACTTGCCCCCGCGTTTGCAGCATTGTTTGCGCAGGTTATCCCGCATGGCTTTCCGGTGCTGGAGAGCCTGCAGGCAATATCACCCCGGCCACGTACAGATGGACGCCTCCGTATGGTAATCCTGGGGCGTCTGCAAACCGGCAAAGGGCAAACATTACTATTGAACGCGCTGCCCGAACTGACCAGATACGTGCAAATTTATCTGTTGGGGGCCGGCCAGTCGGGAGAAGCATTTTTTGGTATTCCCGGGGTGGATGTCGTCCTTGAGTACGACCGAAACAAGCTATCGTCCATGCTGGCGACCATCGGACCGGACTTTGCAGCTCTGTTGTCGGTCGTACCCGAAACTTTCAGTTTTACCCTGTCAGAATTGCAACAATTGCGGATACCGGCCATCGCTACCCGCGTCGGAAGTTTCCCCGATCGCATCCAACACGGGAAAACCGGCTGGCTGATAGACCCCGACCCGCAAGCGCTGGTTGACCAGGTAGCAGCACTGTGCGGTTCACCTAAGCAGATCAAAGCAGTACGCCAGAACCTGCCGGCAACAAAATCGGATACGCTCGAAGAAATGGTTAAAGCCTACAACAGGCTTTGCATCTTAGCCGGTGAACTCAAACCGTTTACGCCCAAAGAGGCCAGTCTGAACGAAGCCCAGAAAGGGGCTGCAGACCTTCAACAGACGCTAACCGGTAACGATCTGAATAGAACCCTTGGTCAACACCGTGATTTGAAGAAGGAAATCACGCGCAGGACGGAATGGGCACTGGAAACCGGCAAACAACTGAAGCTGGAACAGAAGCGACGCAAGGAATGGGTTGAACAGCTTGAATCTGAAATCGGCAGGCTGCAGGCACGCCTGGACCAGCTTGAGTCAGATTACCAACACGTTGAGGAACAAAATACGCTGATACTGGCAAGCACGTCCTGGAAAATCACCCGGCCGTTGCGGGCCGGCCGGCGAGTCGCTAAGAATTTCATGCTGGCACGCGTCTGGAATCCAGCGCGATGGCCGTGGCTGCTGGCACAATTGACAAGAAACCTGACCACCCTGGGATTTGCAGGAACGCTGCAAAGATTGCAATACACTGGTGCAGAGGCGATACCGGTGCCCCGTCCCATGGCAGACGTGGAATCCATCGGCGACCCCCAACCACCTGACGCATTCCCAGTATCAGATCAACCCGATGTCAGCATCATTCTCCCCGTGTATAACCAATGGGTTTACACAGCTGCCTGCCTGCGCAGCCTGCTGGTAACAGCGGGCAAGTACTCTTTCGAGGTCATTGTCGTGGATGACCAGTCCAGCGATGAGACAGCTGGCTACCTGGCACAGATTGGGGGTTTAAAATATCTTAGAAATGACGAAAATCTCGGTTTTGTGGGCAGTTGCAACCGGGGAGCCAAGGACGCAAGAGGGGAATACCTGGTGCTGCTGAACAATGACACCCAGGTAACAGAAGGCTGGTTGGATGAGTTAATCGATACTTTTGAACGCGAACCGCAAGCTGGACTGGTGGGTGCCCGGCTGGTCTATCCCGACGGCAGTCTGCAGGAATCCGGCGGCATTGTATTCAGCGATGGCTCAGGCTGGAATTACGGCCGCGGGGAAGATGCGGAGCAACCTCAATACCAATTCCTGCGCGAAGTGGATTATTGCTCCGGTGCCTGTATTGCATTGAAAACAAAGTATTTTCATAAGATAGGTGCGCTTGACGAACGCTACACGCCAGCCTACTTTGAGGATACTGACCTGGCTTTCCGGGTACGGGAATCAGGCTTGAAAGTATTGATCCAGCCGTTGTCGGCAGTCATTCATCATGAAGGGGTCACTTCCGGTACGGATACCTCCAGCGGCATCAAGAAGTACCAGCTGATCAACCAGAAGAAATTTGTAGATCGCTGGCAAGCCGAACTCGCATCCCAACCAGAAAAAATAGCTAACCCGAACGACCGTGCAGCAGTTCTCTGCGCCAGCCAACACCGCATAAAGGGGCGCATCCTGATAGTCGACGCCACCACACCGGAACCCGATAAGGATTCCGGCAGCGTTCGCCTGACGAATATGATGCAATGCTGCCGGGATTTAGGCTATGCCGTTACATTCTTTGCTGACAACCGCGACTACGCGGGAAGCTATACCCGTGACCTGCAAAAAGCCGGCATCGAGGTCCTGTACCGTCCGTGGCTGGAGTCCCTGCATGACTTCTTCCGTGACAGGGGACGTGATTTTGACTATGTCTTTATCAGCCGTCACTACATCGCTACCAACTACGTTTCCCTGCTCAAGCGCTATTGCCCCGAGGCCCGCTTTATCTTTGATACGGTTGACCTGCACTATCTGCGTGAGCAACGTCTTGCGGAGCTGGAGCAAAGCCTGCCGCTGAAACGCACGGCTCAGCAAACCCGTCGCTCTGAGATGTCGGTTATCAAAGCAGCAGATGCAACGCTGGTTGTCAGCAGTGTCGAAAAAGAGGTGCTGGCACAAGATGCCCCCGGTGAGAAAGTTCACATATTGTCCAATATTCACCAGGTGGCGGGTCGCGACAAAGACTTTGCAGACAGACAGGACATTTATTTTGTCGGTGGCTATCAACACCCACCGAATATTGATGCAGCCTGCTGGTTCGTCAACGATGTCTGGCCGCTAATCCACGCATGTGTGCCACAAATGCGCTTCCACCTGATCGGTAGCAGGGCACCCGGACGGGTTCGCTCATTGAGTGGGGATGGGGTGATATTTCACGGCTTTGTGGAATCACTACAAACATTTCTCAGTGACTGTCGCATTGCCGTGGCACCATTGCGTTACGGCGCCGGTGTGAAAGGCAAAGTCAACATGAGCATGGCCCATGGGCAACCCGTAGTCGCTACACCTGCGGCAGCCGAAGGCCTGTTTGCGGTACATGAAAGAGAATTGCTGGTAGCGGAAGATGCGCCCGCGTTCGCCCGTGAAGTCGTCCGGCTTTACCAGGACGAAGAATTATGGAACCGCCTGTCAGACGCATCCGTGAGAAATGTTGAAGAACATTTTTCCATCGCCGCGGCACGCAAGAGTCTCACTGCATTATTCAATTCATTTTCTGACTAGTGCACCGTCAACCTTCTCTCTCAGCCTGCGGGCTTCAAACACATTCGGAATCTTGTTCAGGCGATTTAACAACTCACTGAGCTGCTGGTAGTCTCTGACCGTAAGCTGCAAGCGTATACTGACCTCTTCTGTCAGCTCATCCTGGTGGCTGTGAATATCGGTTACGGAAACATCTGAAGCCGCCAGCATGGAAGAAATGTCCGTGATCAGTTCGCGCCGGTTGTAAGCCCTCAACAACAGATTGACCCGGTAGCCTGCATCAGCCTGCTTCCTCCAGCGCACCTGGATCAACCTGGGGTTATCTTCCCGCGACCAGCGCAGCACGTTTGGGCAGTCATCACGATGTATGGTGACGCCGCGACCACGCGTAATGTAACCAAGTACAGGGTCTCCAGGCACCGGCTGACAGCAACGGGCCATGCTGGTCATCAGGTTGCCCACACCCTCAATGACGATATCGCTGCCCTCTTGCCGGCCAGGTGTACGACGACGTTTCGGTGTTCGTCTGATCAGGTCGGCAACAGTTGGCTCTACCTCTTTTGCCTTGTCGCGCTCAACGGCGTGCACCACCTGTCCAACCGTCAGATCACCATTACCCACAGCTGCATAGAGATCTTCAACAGAATTGAAATTGAACCGCTCAGGTACGCCTTCCAGATCTGATGGCACCAAGCCAAGGCGTTTAAGATCCGCTTCTACCAGGTCTTTGCCCTGATGCAGGTTGTCTGCGTGGCTCTCACGCCGGAACCACTGGCGTACCTTGGAGCGCGCCCTTGCCCCGTGAATGAAGCCAAGACGCGGATTGAGCCAGTCGCGGCTGGGCCGGGGATGTTTTCCGGTCAGGATCTCCACCCGGTTGCCGGTCTCTAAATGGCAGGTCAACGGCACAATACGACCGTTGACCTTCGCACCCTGGCAACGATGGCCAACCTCGGTATGTACGTGATAGGCGAAATCCAGCACCGTCGCACCCAGCGCCAGGTCAATCACCTGACCCTTCGGTGTCAGCACATAAACACGGTCCTCAGAGGCTGCTGTCTGGAAACTTTCCAGCAGGCCTTCATCATCCAGCTTGTCTTCACCGGTATCCAGTAACTGCCGCATGAGTGCAATCTTGTTATCAAACGCCGGATCGTTCGGACCACCTTCCTTGTAACGCCAGTGTGCTGCCACACCCAGTTCGGCATGTTCATTCATCTGGAACGTGCGGATTTGCACTTCAACGACCTTGCCCTGGGGTCCAACAACTGCCGTATGCAGGGACTGGTAGTTATTACCTTTGGGCATGGTAATGTAATCATCAAACTCGCCCGGGACGGGTTGCCAAAGGGTATGGACCAGCCCAAGCACGCTGTAACAATCCGGTAATTCATCCACCAGTACGCGCACCGCCCTGACATCAAACAGCTCGTGGAAATCCAGGCCTTTGCGCTGCATTTTTTTGTAAATACTGTAGATATGCTTGGGGCGGCCCCTGACCTCGCCGCTGATGCCGGCGCCAGCAATGGCCGCTTCCAGTTTCTCAATGAAACTGAGAATGAACCTCTCCCGGTCAGAACGCCGTTCAGATACCAGGCTGGCAATACGCCGATAGTCTTCCGGCTGGTCAAAGCGAAAGGCCAGGTCTTCCAATTCCCATTTCAATTGCCATACGCCAAGCCGGTTGGCCAGAGGTGCATGAATCAGCAAGACCTCCCGAGCGAGTAATTCGGCCTCCGTCTTCTTTTTGTTCTTCGCCTGGTGCAGCTTTACCAGTTGCCAGGCCAGCGCAATCAGCACAACACGCACGTCTTTGATCATTGCCAGCAACAGACGCCGCAAGCCTTCGGCACTATGCGCTGTGCTGGCCGGCAAGTGCTCGGTTTCGAGCTTGATCAGGTAAAGCAGCTGATCAAGCTGGTCTCCCACCTCGGGAGATAAATCGGCGCGTAGCGGCGCGAGATCCTCGCCACACTCCGAGGCCACAAACAACATGGCACAACTGACCGTATGCGGGTCGGGTGACAGGCCGGACATCACGTTCAGCAAATCCTGTAAAAGATGCAGCGTATTTCCAGCGCCCGGTTTATCCGCCTGCAGCTTTTCAAATAGCTGTAAACACTCTTCCGCCGGGCTGCCCACCGAGTCACGGTAAGCCTGTAGCCAGCTAATGAGGGCCTTGTGAGCTTTGCTGTCCATTCACGCATTATAATATGGGGTCAGAGAATCAGGACAAGGCAAAATGACTGCAAACTTCAGTAGCGACAATGAAACACCGGTAGCGCCTGCCATGATGGAAGCGATTATCGAAGCCAACCAGGGCACCGCAACGGCGTATGCTGAAGATAAATGGTCCGGCAGGCTTGACCAGGCGTTTTCAGAGCTGTTTCGCACGGAGGCTGTCGTGTTGCCGGTTTCAACAGGAACCGTCGCCAATTCCATTGCGCTGGCCACCCTCACGCCACCCTGGGGCAGCGTGTACTGTCATCAAAGTGCGCATATCCAAAACGACGAAAGCGGTGCCCCGGAATTCTTTGGCAATGGTTTGCGGCTGGTGCCAGTGGCTGGCGAACCAGGAAAACTAAACCTGGAAACGCTTGAACAATCCATACGCGCGACGCAGGGGCACGGCGTTCACAGCTATCTGCCCTCGGCGCTCAGCCTGACCCAAAGCACGGAGAGCGGCACCGTTTATACAGCCGATGAAATCCATGGCTTGTGCGATTTTGCCCACGGCCTTGAGATGAAAACACATATGGACGGAGCACGCTTCGCCAACGCTGTCGCCAGCCTTGGCTGCCATCCTGCTGAAATCACCTGTGAGGCCGGCATTGATATGCTCTCCTTCGGCGCCAGTAAAAATGGTTGCATGGCGGCCGAAGCACTGGTGATTTTCAAGCAGCCGCAATGGCGTGAAACCGCTGAACGACTGCGCAAACGCTCCGGCCACCTGTTGAGTAAAATGCGTTACATCTCGGCCCAGTTACTGGCCTACATAGAGAACGATCACTGGCTGGATATGGCGACGCACGCCAACCGGCACGCAGCGAAGTTCGCAGATGTTGTTCAAGCCCACCCGCAGGCCAGCCTAGAATACCCGGTCCAGGCCAATGAAGTATTCGTAAAGTGGACCACAGAAGGGTTTACACAGCTTGAATCTCAAAACATCCTGTTCCAACGCTGGCCGGGAAGGGATGATTTGGCGCGGTTTGTTTTTGGGCATTCAACTACAGACCAGGAAACCCGGTTTCTAATTAGCGCCCTCGATCAAATACCAAAACCAGGACCTTAACCTGCCCGGTTTTTTCGGCATCAGCCGAATTCTTCCACGGCATCCACCATGGCCAGGACGTTTTCAGGGGGGACATCGTTCATCACCGTGTGTACAGGACCAATCATGCAACCGCCCCCGGGACCGAGGATTTGCATTACACGCCGCACTTCCTCACGTACGTCTGCAACGCTGCCGAAGGGCAAAATACGATGTGAATCGATACCGCCACAAAAAACCATGTTTTTCCCAAAACGCTTTTTAAGTGCGGGCAGGTCGGAAATCGAGCCTGTCGAGGTTTGAATGGGGTTCAGAATATCGACACCGATATCGATAAAATCCCCGATCAATGGCCCTACGTCACCACAAGAGTGAAACATTATTTTGGCCCTGGTCCGGGATTTAATAAAGCTGATGAAATCCGCGTGCACGGGTTTGAGGATGTCACGATACATTTGGGGTGAAATCATGAGGCTATTTTGGGTCCCCAAATCATCACCGATCTTGATAATATCTGCATTGCCGCCCAGTTCTTCCAGAAACCGCCCCATCAACTGTTTGCAGTAGTGTGCAATTTTTTCCAGCAGGGCACGGGCAAAATCCGGATCCATGGCCATGTTGAGCAGGAATGCCTCCATCCCCTGCATCGCATGGGCCCGTTCGAAGGGAAACAACAGCCAGGGTGTCGCCAGGATTGCATATCGGTTCTCCTGGGCCAGTTGCCTGGCGGTTTCCCGTACATGGGCAATACGGCTTGGATCACTCATGTCGGGCCAGCCCTGGTAACGCTCCAGGTCCTCTGAAGTTCGGGCCCCGGCAAGGGGATGGATACCGGGAAACCAGTCCCCCGGAGTTATTTCTGTCTGCCCACTACCCCATGAATCCGTATAGTCGCTATGGGGATTACGCTCACGATTCCGCGTTCGCACCTTCTCAGGTTCCAGGTCCAACACACCACGAACGTCACTGTGCAAACGACACATGGTTTCTTCGTCAATTTCTGCGGTCCCCAACTCCGGCCAGTCGTAAATGTAGTTATCGGAGGCCTGTATTCCGGCGATGTCTTTGATGCCCTGGTAAGGCTTCATTTTTATCCCGGTAGCGTTGTTGACTCCGATAACCACGGGAATTCGGTCGGGTTGCTCATGATTGATTGCGGTTAGCACACGTTCCCGGGGAGTCATCTGCATCTCTAATTTCCTCGAATATAAGCTGAGCCGGTTGGGATTAATCGCCCTGCGTGGTCAGGAACGGCTGTTGCACTGCTTGACAAAATTCCGGCAAATTTTTATTCACGCGGATCACTCTGTAAACCAGATTACTGTGGCCATTCTCCCGGTCTCGCCATCACGCCGGTAAGAGAAGAATTTGTCCTGCTGCGTGTGGGTACAATATTGACCACCCGAAACCTGTTCGATACCTACCCTTCTCAGCGCCAGCCTGGCTAATTCATACAGGTCAGCCAGCCAGCGGTCGCAGTGCGGCTTGAAGGCAGTAGTGTTTTCAAACTGTGTTTGTGTAAATACGTCAAACACGTCCCGGTCGACCTCAAATGCCTGGGGCCCGATGGCCGGACCCAGCCAGGCCAGCAATTCATCCGGTTTGCAATCCATGGCTGATACCGTGGCTTCAAGTACCCCATCAGCGAGGCCTCGCCAACCGGCATGGGCTGCGGCGATTTTTGTGCCGGCCCTGTTGCAGAAAAGAACGGGCAGACAGTCGGCGCTCATAATGGCACAGACCTGTCCGGCATTCGTACTTGTAGAGGCATCAGCCTCAGATGCCGGTTCACGATGACAATCCAAAGCAAGTACGCGGATTCCGTGAACCTGCCTGAGCCAGTGAGGCTCCGACGGTAACAGTGTTTGCAATAGCTGCCGGTTTTTCCTCACGTGTTGAGGGTCATCCCCGCAGTTGCCACCCAGGTTCAGGCTGCTCCACGGAGCCTGGCTGAAGCCACCATTTCGCGTGGTTGAGAATGCCCGGACATTCGTGGGTGCCGGCCAATCGGGCTGAATGAGATCAATCATAAGATCCTTTTAGTGTTTCAATCAGGCCTTTGATATCTTCAGCCAGTGGTGCGTGAAATTCGCATTTTTCGGTACTGTCGGGGTGGACCAATTTCAATGTCCGGGCATGCAAAGCCTGGCGTGGGAAGCCGTTGATGGCCACGACGGCTGCTGTTGACAGGCCTTTTTGTCTGATTGGGCCACGGCCATAAAGCAGGTCAGCGACGATGGGGTAGCCAATATGCGTCATATGCACGCGAATCTGGTGAGTTCTGCCCGATTCCAGCGACACCTCGATGTGGCTGCTACCCGGCAAACGCTGGATTAGCCGGTAATGGCTGGTAGCTGCCCGGCCACCCTCCACGACCGCCATTTTCTTACGCTCACGCGGATTGCGGTCAATCGGTGCTGCAACTGTACCGGCGGGAGGCGTTTCGCCCTTGACGACGGCCTCGTAAATGCGACCCATGCTGCGTGTCTGCAACTGATCGACGAGGCTGGCATGCGCTTTGAGGCTGCGCGCAACGACCATGATGCCACTGGTGTCTTTATCCAGGCGATGCACGATCCCTGAACGCGGCAATGCGTCCATATCCTGGTCGAAATTCAACAATGCATTCTGCAGGGTACCATCCCAGTTACCGGCAGCCGGATGAACCACCAGACCGGCCGGTTTGTTGACAACCAGAAGGTGATCATCTTCGTAGAGGATATCCAGCGGTATATCCTCGGGTAAAACCTCGCCCGCGAGTAGCATTTGTGCCTCAATACACAGAATCTCACCACCGGCAAGACGAACGCTTGGCTTGGCCCGTGCGCCATCGACCGTCAACTCACCTTGCTTGATCCATTGCTGTAAACGGGCGCGCGAATAGTCTGGAAACAACGCCGCAGCAGCCTGATCCAGCCGCAACCCGGCAAGATGTTCAGGTACATGCTGGTCAAGACTGATTTTCTTTGCCATAAACTTCAGATCGGTTTTCATTCACAGGGTTTCGGTATACGGTTTTGGAGCTCTATTGTATGGCTTTATTAAGCCCT